>CP090851.1:940722-1254297 GCA_041879415.1 Vibrio chagasii
CAAGTCTCTGGCTTCATGATGCACATGTCGCAGCTTGCCAGCTTTTTCATACATACAAAGCAGTGGCCTTGAGAGTAGCTTTTCTTCGTTTTCTTACCACAAGAGCAGCAAAAAATATTACCAGTGTGAGTTAGGTTGATGGTTTTACCAATCAGAGGGTTTAGCTCTACAAACTCTTCGCCTACAGGCAAACGGTAGGTTACCGCGCCATCCAGGGAAGCACTCATCTTCTTGAGTGTTCCTTTCGCTAATAAAGACATGACATTACTCATTGTATTTTGATTATTATTTCGTTGGCTCGCTTGCCTTGTAATCAGGCAATACGGCTAACGATGATTATGCGATGAGTATAACAAATGGTACCTGTTTTTATACGCAATATTACTTGATTCTCGACGTAAATAATCCGAATGAAATATAGGCATAAAAATATAGTATGACATTTTGTTCAGCCGTGATATAACGTTTTTCAGTGAATTATTGGCATTAAGATCACTAATTTACGTAACTTATTTTATATCGTGAAATCCCAACGATAGGGATATAAGCCGGAAGCTTAGACGTGAAGTGGATCCATAAGATAGTCATCTTTTTAGTTATCGCGACGCTTGCCATCGTGCAGTACTACCGTGTGAGCGGAAATCGCGTGATAACAGCAATTACGCCAGATAAATATGAGTTTATCGCGACCAGTGATCAGGTTGATCGAGGCGTTAGCACATCTGAATTATCGTTTGAGAATGGTCAGTACATTCTCGATTGTGAATTGAAAGAGTCTGAGTACCCTTGGCCTTACTGTGGCCTGTCGATTCGTATCAATCCAGACATCACGGTTGGTCTTAATCTATCTCAATATCACACCTTTAGAGTTAACATTGATTACCATGCGGAAGCGGATTCTAGCGGTCGTTTACGAACCTACCTGAGAAACTACAACCCTGCTTATTCGGTTCCGGATAATGAATATACGCATAAGTACAATGGCATGGAATTCTCGCCAGGTGTCGATGGGGGCGTGATTGAAATACCGATTAAGAACCTGCAAGTGATGACATGGTGGCTAGCGGATAATGACGTTGCGCTAGAGTACTCTGCTCCTGAGTATTCCAATGTAAATATGGTGGAGTTCGCGACAGCCTCGGGCGCAAAACTTGGGCATCATCGCATTGTTATTCGCAGTATCGAATTTGAAGGCTCGTACATTACCGGCGAGAGCTTGTTCCTAATCTTGCTGTTTGTTTGGGTTGGCACTGGCACCGTATTCTTAATTTCAGAGTTACACAACTCGCGCAAACGTATGGTGATTGCTGAGAAAAGACATCACCACCTAAAAAACGTTAACCGAGCGCTGAGAGAACAAAACTTTGAGTTTTCTGAAATGGCTCACCGTGATGAGTTAACTGGAATCCTTAATAGACATGCGATTCGAGACTGGCTGAAGATGCAGTCGCAACATGTTAAACAAGGCCATAGTAAGCTCAGTATGTTGTATCTCGATATCGACTACTTCAAGAGTGTGAACGACAAGTACGGCCATCAAATGGGAGACCACATCCTACGAGAGTTTAGCATGGTGGTCGGCAGTGCAATCAGCCCAACAGATAAGCTAGTCCGTTGGGGCGGTGAGGAATTTATCATCTTCTGCCCGGAAACTGAGGCAGGTGAAGCACAGAGTAAGGCGGAACGTATTCGATTATTGGTGAGCCAGCATTTATGGGTTCATGGTGACCCGCTGACATGCAGTATCGGTATTGCTGAAATGAGGCAAGAGAGGGTGACAGAGACAATCGCTCGCGCTGACGAGGCGCTCTATCAAGCTAAACACTCAGGGCGCAATCAGGTGATCTTGAGCCACTAATCTGCAAATTGTTTTGATTACTTTATAAGCCACACGTGCATATGTGACGTGTGGCGTTTTTGTGCGCGCTGTATGAGTTTACTCTCTAAAGCTTTTGTTGGTTTGTTTGGATAACGTATTGAAATGATTTCACTGTTCTTTAAATGTTTGCTTGGTGCCGCAGCGGTTTTGTTGATTGCACTGTTGTCGAAAAGTAAGAGTTTTTACATATCAGGGCTTGTCCCTCTGTTTCCTACTTTTGCCTTGATTGCTCATTACATTGTCGGCACAGAGCAAACCATGGTAGAGCTGCGTACTACCGCATTGTTTGGCCTGTTTTCTCTGGTGCCATATGCGGCTTATTTAGGGGCTGTGTATGTGTTTAGCTATCGCTATAACTTAGTGTCGACTCTGTCGCTGGCAACAGTGGTCTGGGTGCTGTGCGCCTCTATGTTGCTGATCGGCTGGACGCGTGTAGTGCCAAGTGTGGCGTGAGGGGGGCTTTTAGAACGGGAATGATTACATGATAGGGATGTAAATACCCAAACAAAAAAGGTGGCGAGGAGCCACCAAAAAGGGAAATCGTTTTATTATTCTTTTTAAATGCCCGCTTAGTGATACCTAAAGTAAATGATGGCTTCACATTGAGTGGGCATTTTTATACTGGCTGAGCGGGGGACTGCAGCCAGTTTTGTCAGAGGTTTTGCTTATGCAGCTCTCTTTATCAGTGTTTACTTCTTACCAGAAGATCCAAGCGAACAGTGTTAGCACCAGGATACACACTAGGTTTAGAACCATACCAATTCGCATCATTTCTTTCTGCTTGATGTGACCTGAGCCAAATACAATCGCGTTTGGTGGTGTTGCAACAGGTAACATGAAGGCACAAGATGCAGCGACAGCGATTAATGCAGACAGGATAACTGGCGACATACCTAATGCTTCAGCAATGGTTGCGAATACTGGTACTAACAGTGCTGCACTTGCTGTGTTACTCGCAAACTCTGTTAGGAATACTACGAATGCGACTACCGCTAGAATCGTTAGTAGAACACCTGCTGTCTCTAAGAAGCCACTTAGTGAGTGCGCTAGGAATACACTGGTGCCAGTTGCTTTAAGGATGTTACTTAGACAGATACCGCCACCGAATAGAATCAATACACCCCAGTCGGTTGTCTTCTCAACATCTTTCCATTCCACCGCTCGAGAAGCGCCAAGTAGTACGATTGCACCAATTGCAACTAAGCTATCGAACTTAGAGAAGCCGCCGATCATTGCGTTGATTGGCTTACCGAAAATCCACAGAGTCACGGTAAGTAGGAAGATAGACAGTGTGATTTTTTTGCTGTTTGTCCATTCTACTGGCGCGTGATCTAGCTCGAACTTATGGTTAAGTTTTGGCTTAGTCATCACGTAAAGAATCAACATTGCGATTGGTAATAGAATCATCGAGATTGGTAGGCCAAGTGCCATCCATTCAGTGAAGCTAAGACCAACTTCCGCAGCAGCGATAGCGTTCGGTGGGCTACCTACTAGCGTTGCGATACCACCGATAGACGCACAGTAAGCGATACCCAGTAACACGAACACGTAAGTATTGCGGTCTTCACTTTGGTCTACTTTGTTCATGATGCCAAGAACAAGAGGAAGCATCATTGCGGTTGTTGCTGTGTTAGAAATCCACATCGATAAACCAGCACTCACACCGAATAACATGAATACCGCGACCGACATTCTGCCTTTTGCAATCAGTAGTACTTTGTCGGCAATCGCTTTATCAAGTTCTTGCTTGTTGAGCGCAGCAGCAAGAGCAAAACCACCCAAAAATAGGAAGATGATTGGGTTAGAGAAGTTCGCCAATGCAGCGGGCGTGTTGAAGACACCAAACAGGACAGCCAAGAGTGGAACAAGCAGAGCGGTGATGCTGACATGAATAGCTTCGGTTAACCATAGAACTGCAACGAACACGAGAATACTCAAACCAGTATTGACTTGTGATTCGAAAGGAAGGGTGTTGAGCAAGAGTGCGAATAGCGTGAAATTACCAATTAATATCATGCTGTTGCGGGTAAACAACCAGTGTTTCAGTGTAGTAACAA
The DNA here is from genome assembly GCA_041879415.1 of Vibrio chagasii. Classification (NCBI taxonomy): domain Bacteria; kingdom Pseudomonadati; phylum Pseudomonadota; class Gammaproteobacteria; order Vibrionales; family Vibrionaceae; genus Vibrio; species Vibrio chagasii. The sequence goes on from CP090851.1 coordinate 944,659, forward strand.
GTGCCGTCATAAGGCGCTCCTTTTGTTTATCCTCGTTTATTGATGCACTTGCTTCATTGAGCCGTGCTTATTGTTTTTCGAGGAATATTGACTTCATGTAGGGTTGGGCTTTGTTGAGGGAATGTTACTTAAGTTAATAAAGGAGCGTTGGTGTGTTTTTGTGTAACAGTAGGGAAATGTGAGGCAACAAATTCAAAATGTGTAGATTTCTACACATCGGTTTCTGAAGGGGTTGAAATAGGGCTTGGAATTGGTGATGTTTCTTGTTTTGGGCTAGATTGAATCGGCTCTTTCGGGCCAAGGAATTTCGGGGTTGTACCCATGATATACAGGTCTAGGAAGGCTTTGGTGCGAGCAAATACTTCACGTAAACGTATGGATGTTCCGGAGTGGTGAGTTGGGCCGGAAACCGCTAAACATTGCGCGTGAATGTCATACGAGTTGGCGATGAATAGCGCTCGTTCACAGTGGAATTTTTGAGTGATGATCAGGAAGTTGTCGGTATCGAAGATCTTCTTCGCACGAACAATCGAATCTAAGGTCCTAAAGCCCGCGTAGTCAAGGTTGATACGCTCATCAGGAACGCCAGCTTTTAACAAGTCGCGTTTCATGGTCCACGGCTCATTGTAAGAACGGTGAGCGTTGTCGCCACTCAATAGGAATTGGTCCACTTTTTCACGGTCGAACAGCTCAATGGCCGCTTCGATGCGGTGTTTGTAATAGTCGTTGAGCGTTCTACCTAAGTATTTGCTGGTACCCAGTACGACGGCAACCTCAACTTCTGGCACCTCATCGATGTCATAGATGATGCGGTCTTCCGCTTGCCACGAAACCCAATAATCAATCGCAATCACCGCAGCGCTGCCTACTAAGAACACTAGGAAGGCGCCATACAGAAAACCTTGCAGCTTTTTGTATGCTTTTAGTAAGTAGTTTCGGCAAATGTGAGAATTGAATTTCACTCTCGGCATAGTCCTTTGACTGAGCATTATTTTTTGAGTGCTCGATAATACCAAATAAAAATGAGAAAAATCAGTTAAAAAGACAAGACAATGTAAAGAAAAAAGCCCCTGCAATGGCAGGGGCTCTTGTAAGCGTGGTATTTGAGAACAAGTACGCTCTATTAGAATGCAGTACGCTTGTAGCGACGGTAAACCGGCTGCCAGAAGTGCTGGTCAATCGCTTGTTGTAGTGCTTCTTCAGTGATCTCTAGTGCAACACCTTGTTCAATCGCTTTCTTACCAACAGCAAAAGCAATCTTCTTAGATACTGTGTGGATCTCTTCCAGTGGTGGAAGTAGAGCGCCAGAACCATTGATTGCTAGTGGCGAACACGTTGCAAGTGCACGGCTCGACTCCATTAGCATTTCGTCAGTGATGCGTGAAGCGTTCACAGCCAACACACCAAGGCCAATACCTGGGAAGATGTAGCTGTTGTTACACTGAGCGATTGGGTAAGTTGTGCCGTTGTGAACCACTGGCTCAAATGGGCTACCTGTTGCTACTAGTGCTTGGCCATCTGTCCAACGAATGATGTCGTTTGGTGTTGCTTCAACACGGCTTGTTGGGTTCGATAGTGGGAACACGATAGGGCGTTCGCAGTGAAGGTTCATCTCTTTGATCACTTCTTTGCTGAATAGACCCGGAGCACCAGATACACCAACCAATACTGTTGGTTTAGCGTGACGAACAACGTCTAGTAGCGAGAAACCTGTACCATCGCTTTCCCAGTCTTTCGTGTTCGCGTTGGTTTGAACTAGGCGCTGTTGGAAATCAAGCAGGTTCTGCATGCCTTCCTGTAGTAAGCCCCAACGGTCAACCATGTAAACTTGAGAACGCGCTTGCTCGTCGCTGATACCTTCAGACACCATCTGAGCGATGATCGCTTCTGCGATACCACAACCCGCCGAACCTGCACCTAGGAAGGTCACACGTTGATCAGACAGTTTGCTACCTGCTGCTTTACAAGCCGCTAGTAGAGAACCGACAGTTACAGCTGCAGTACCTTGGATATCATCGTTGAAACAACAGATACGATCTTTGTAGCGCTCAAGTAGAGGCATTGCGTTCTTCTGTGCGAAATCTTCGAACTGAACTAGCGCATCAGGCCAACGACGTTGAACGGCTTGGATGAACTCTTCAACGAATGCATCGTAATCAGCACCTGTGATACGAGGGTGACGCCAGCCCATGTACATTGGGTCAGCAAGACGTTGAGGGTTGTTTGTACCAACATCAAGTACGATTGGTAGCATGTAAGCTGGGCTGATGCCGCCACACGCTGTGTACAGTGCTAGTTTACCGATTGGAATACCCATGCCACCGATACCTTGGTCTCCCAAACCAAGAATGCGCTCACCGTCCGTAACCACGATAACTTTAACATTGTGGTTTGTCGCATTATTCAGTAGATCATCGATACGATCGCGGTTCGGGTAAGAGATAAACAGACCACGACCACGACGGTAGATATTTGAGAAGTTCTCACATGCTGCGCCAACCGTTGGCGTGTAAATGATAGGCATCATTTCAGAGATGTGGTTTTGAACTAAACGATAAAAAAGCGTTTCATTAGTGTCTTGGATGTTACGAAGGTAGATATGCTTATCCATATCACTTTCGAAGTTACAATATTGTTTATATGCACGTCCAACTTGCTCTTGGATTGTTTCCGTTGTTTCTGGTAACAAACCTTCAAGGTTAAAAGAGCTACGCTCTTCAGCAGTGAATGCGCTGCCTTTGTTTAGAAGGGGTGTACTTAGTAGAGCAGGACCAGCATAAGGGATATATAGAGGGCGTTTATCGTTGTTCATTGGATGCCTAATATGGGAGAAAGGGTAACTGAAAAATGATAACGGTTTAGTTATTCAATTGTAAATACTTTCTCCCCGATCTTGGCAAACAAAATGATATTCTTTCTCCTATCCCACAGTTATCGAATTCTAACGTCATAATTCGTTATACTTTGCTCACATTTTTTCGCGGCTCTCTCTTTTTATGTCTCAACTTCCCATCGATAGCTATCAAAGTACTTTCCATCAACAGATCGCCGATTCTCACCTTGTTGTAGAGGCTGAAACCGGTTCGGGTAAATCAACGCGCTTGCCAATTTGGGCATCTCAACATGGGCGTGTGCTGGTGGTTGAGCCAAGAAGAATCGCTTGTACCTCGCTAGCTAAGTTTCTAGCGAAAGAATCGGGTGAGAAGTTGGGCAGCAAAGTGGGTTACGCCATCAAGCTTGAAGCGCAATACAACGAGCAGACTGATGTAGTGTTTGTCACGCCCGGCATTGCCTTACGTTGGTTAGCGGAAGATGGACTAGCCGGGTTTGATGTGATTGTGGTGGATGAATTTCACGAAAGGCGTTGGGACATCGACTTGCTGGTGGCGATCCTCAAACAGAAGGCGAGCCATCGTTTGGTCATCACATCGGCAACCATCGAAGGGGAGCGTCTCGCTGATTATCTAAAAGCGAACAGGATCAGTTGTGAGGGGCGAACTTATCAGGTTGATATCGAGCACAGAGCAAATGAATCTAGAGCTTTGCCGGATAGTCGACATCTAGAGCAACGCATCGCTGAAGAAGTGAAGCATCAACTTATTGCATCGCACGGCGATATCTTGGTTTTCCTTCCGGGCAAGAAAGAGATTGTGCAGTGTGAGCAAGCGTTGGCAAAACATCCGGATCTGCAAGTTGTTAAATTGCATGCCTCGGTGAGTGACAAGGAGCGAGATCTCGCGCTATCTGGTCGCAATGTGGCTAAGGACGATGGCGATGCTTTGCGTAAGGTTATTCTCGCGACTAACGTGGCTGAAACCTCGCTGACCATTCCCGATATTGGTGTGGTGATTGATTCGGGATTAGAGAGAAGAACCGTTCAGCGTAACGGCAGAACTACCTTGATGCTTAAATCCATATCTCGAGCGAGTGCCAAGCAGCGAGCGGGCCGTGCAGGTAGGGTAATGGACGGAGTTTGTATTCGTTTGTATGGCGAACATGCAGCATTAGAGCTAGTCACGCCACCAGAATTGCAGCGTGAAGAGCTGACTGAGCCGATGTTGGCGGCGGCATGCAGTGGTTTCACTTTGGAGAGTTTGTCTTTCCTCGATCCGATTCCAGAAAAGTCGCTACACAGCGCAACACAAACCTTGCTGACGATGGAAGCGATTGGCGACGACCATCAAATTACCGAGCACGGAAAAAAGCTTTACCCGCTGCCGATTGATGCTTTGTATGCCGACATTGTTACCCGTATTAAAACCAAAGCATTGAAAGAGGCGATGGTCGATCTAACGGCTGCATTGTCTGTCCCTGCTCGTTTATATCAGTTACCCAATAATGTTGAACATTTGGAAGCGCTCGTTCAGCAAGAAAAAGAGGGCTGTGATTTAACCTTGTTGATTCAGATTGTGCGTGGTCGCGATTATCCGCACCTTGAAATCGACCAACAAGCTTTGGCGGAAGCACAAGGGCTTGCCGAGCAAATGCGTGAAGTGTTTGAGCTTCCTCAGTTGGAAGTTGCGTCTCGCTATCAACGAACGGCCCTACTTGAAACCATCATTAAGCTGCATCCTGAGTTGGTGTTTGTACGTCGTTTAAAAAGAAGAGAGGCGTTTGCTAACGGGTCACTAGAGGTAGTACTTGGTCGACAAAATCGCTTTCCTGATAATGCGCAGGCTATGTTGGTGTTTGATACACACAGCCTTCCCGGGCGAGGAGTTAAGCAGACATTGACTCTCGCAACGACCACAGCACCAATTGTGCTTGATCTGATGGTCGAAGCGGAACTTGGCGAATGGCAACAGGGCGAAACCGTGGTCAATGATGATGGTGTGTTTACCGAGATGGATTTGGTGTACGCAGGTCGCACAATCACGACAAAACTGGTTGCAGCAGAAGGTCAGTTGTCCTTAAAGCCTATCGTGGATCTGGTGGTAACTGGTACTCAGCTTCCTGGTTTTGCTGAGGCTCGCACTCGAGAGATCAAGCATTGGCAGCTGTACGTCAAACTTGGGCTGGATGAGCAAACCAAGTTTACCTCCGATATCGAGCAACTGAGTTTTGAATCGTGGTTTATTGAGCAGCTTGAAGTGCTAGGAGTTACTGATGTCACTGAGCTTGAAATGTTTGATGCCTCGGACATTCCTTTTGAAGGTATCCCTAGTTGGCTATACACAGAGTTCGCTGAAAAGTACCCGTTCTCACTCACTCTTGCTGACTTGAACTTGGAGGTTGAGTACCTTGTCGGAAGAAAGCTGGTTTACGTTCATTATCAGTCGGGTAGTAGAAAATCGCCGCCGAAACGATGGGAGTTACCGACTTGGTCTGGCTGGCGTATTCAGTACAAAAAGGCGAGCCGAATTATTGATATAAAATAGATAGATAAGTTTTATCTTCAAAATATTAATCAAATAGGCGCATATATGATTTTTCAGTGGTGATTATGTTACAAATTTGATTTTTATATGCCATTTTAACCAATCAAAAGGTCATAAAAGACCATTCTTCTATATCCTATTGCTATAAAGAAAGAGTTGATAGATATTGAGTATATTGTGTTGCCAAAGTGTCGGGGGACATCATGGATAATCAGAAAGAGACGCGTGTAGAGTTTGATTACACAACTTTTCTTGGCGCCTCGTGCAGTAAAAAATGGACTTTTCTGGAAGCACTTACCACAATCGCTCCAGTGTTCAGTACCGTTTGGCGAGACAGCATCAAAGAGCTAGCAAGCCCAGAAGATCGCTTATGGCAAATGGCACTAAAATCGATGTCTACACGTAAAAGTGATGAATCGAACATCGTTACTTTGCTTAAGCTTGCCAAATTAGAAGGTATCAATGAGCTCAAAGTAGTGATGCCATATTCTCTTGAAGAAGAGCAGATCGAGTACATCGAATCGCGTAGTCATTTAGTGATTGCAGGTAATACTGGAGAAGAGTTTACTATTCGACTGTAAGCCTTGTACCAGTGAGAGCGATGCTCAAACAAGACTGAAAACTACATCTAAAAAGGGCCTCAATGTTGAGGCCCTTTTTGTATCGTAACGGTGTTTAAATCAACATGATGATTAATCGATTAACCCGTAGTCAGCACGCAATACGTCGATGATCTCTTGTTTAGGGTTTTCGCTCAGTACAATCTCAGCGCCAGTAATCTTTGCTGCGATATCAAGGTAAGTGCGAGAAAGAGACATCAGTGCATCCAATGGCAATTCATTGTCACGCGCTAGCGCTTCACGTTCTGGCATACGCTCTTTATTCAGTAGAATATCGGCATCAGGGAAGTAGTTAAGTAGGAACTGACGGAAACCTTCTTTTGAGTTTTCAACGATGTTGCCATTGTTGTATTGCTCTGTATCCCAGATACGAGATGAGTCAGGTGTGCCCACTTCGTCCATGTAGATAAGCTTCTCGTTACCTTGTGCATCGTTCACGTAACCAAACTCAAACTTGGTATCAACGAAGGTTTGATCGACTTTTTCTAGTGCGTCACTGATGACGTTAAAGCCTTCTTTCAATAGCTTCTCGTAGTGCGCGATATCGCTCTCTTGTGAGAAGTTAAATGCTGCAAAGTTATCTTGGATGTTCTGACGCGTGATGTTTACATCGTCCGCTTCTGGTACACCAGGAATGCCTTTCAAAATACCTTTAGTTGAAGGAGTGATAAGAAGCTCCGGTAGTTTCTTATCTTTCTCTAGACCTTCTGGCATTTCGATACCACAGAATTCACGCTCACCATTTGCGTAAGCGCGCCACATAGAACCTGTGATGTATTGACGACAAATCGCCTCAATCATTACTGGGCGAGCTTTTTGTACAATCCATACGAATGGGTGAGGGATATCAAGAATGTGGCTGTCAGCAAGCCCGTTGTCTTTAAAAAGCTTGAACCAATGGTTAGAAATAGCATTAAGCGCTGCGCCTTTGCCAGGAACACCTTTCAGGTTGCCTTCACCACGCCAGATACAATCAAATGCAGAGATACGGTCACTGATCACCATGATAGCTAAAGGAGCATCAGGTGCTACGTCGTAGCCTTTCTCTTTAATTAGTCGTTGGCTATCTTCTTCAGTTAACCAGTAAACCGAACGAACCTTGCCACTGTGGACAGGTTTATCAGTGCGGATTGGGAGGTCATCATTTACGGCAAGAACTTGATCAGCGAGGCTCATTTAGACATTCCTATCTTTTATCAAACGTCATACAGAGAAGTGCAATGTGCACATGATTAGACGGGCATTATACCCAATCTAACGTTTGCTTCCAGAGAAAAAGCAAACGTTTGCTAAATCTACTGTTCAAATAAAAACCCCTGCCTAACTATCCTCCAAATTTAAGGCGAATCGTAGGGCAGGGGAAGGCAGTATATTTGGACTATATTACTGAGCTATCTAGTAGAGCGATGTTGCTTAGTGAATGCGCTCGGAGTTCGCATCCATGAAGAAAACCTCACATTGGAAACGCATACCTAATGTTTTTAAGTATTGTTGGCTAAATTGATCAATTGACGCGCTAGCAACGATCGCACTCGCATTCTTAGAGCGGATTGCTTTCTCTACTGTTTCAGCTTCGGTCATTTGGTGAGAAGCTTTCATATGAATAACGCGGTCGCAGCATACGTTATGTTTCTGCAGTTGCTTAGCAGATGGTCTTGGTGTTTGAGCCGTAAATAGTAGCCATTGATGTTGGTTGGACAGCAACGCCATTTTTGCAAATAACGCTTCATCAGTTGAATGATGAGCTGAGCGAGAAGCTGATGCAAATGCGCCGTGAATTAGCGGGCTAGAGTGTTGTGCTTTAACGTGTGCTTGAATCATTTTGCTGTCCTTATATACATGCTGTATGTGTATACAGTAGTTTTTGTTGCTTATAAGATCAAGCGTTTTTTGCGGGATTATTGGACGATTTCTTATGTTGAAATGATATTTTGGTAATTAAGATGTTGAAATTATTAGATAAATTAAATTTGAATGATTTTTCTATTTTGTCTCAGAAATGGAAAAAAATGTGAGCTTTATACAGGTGTATACAGTAGTTTTCTGTCAAAACCACTGTATACACCTGTATAGAAGATAAGAAGATAAGAAGATAAGAAGATAAGAAGATAAGAAGATAAGAAGATAAGAAGATAAGAAGATAAGAAGATAAGAAGATAAACGCTGGACACAAAAAAAGCGCCTAAGGCGCTTTCTTATATTTCAACGGTGTAGCTTATCTCAGTGTTGCTTGGGAGAGTTTTGCTCTCATTTCCATCTCACCAATATTGAACTGGCGAACATCCATGGTCGCGATATCATTGCAGTCTTTACATGCATGATGGCACTTACCATCTAGGTAGTCGTGCTTTTTTACTAGGCTTGGCTTTTTGCACCAATCACAAACGCCTTCTATTGTGAACATATTCTCTCCTCACCTGTTTAAGTCAGGTGTATTTTCGGCGCAAATTATGACACAACAGAGACCTATTAGTTAATAGTTTGTTACTCGTTTTTGAGAGGGTGATCGATTGCAACACCAATAAAATCGATATCTCTGTGAGATGGAAAGATAAAGGTGTGTAATTGTTTACGATTTCGTAACACTTTGTAAGATGGTTTTTAGCGCGCTGTTCAAACGTTTCATTTCTTCATCACATCCTTGACCATCAGGGTGATAAATTTTCGATAGTTGTTTATATCTCACCTTAATGCTTTTCTGGTTAGGAATAGAACTCGGCGTGTAGCCAAATAGCGCACAAGCTAGCTGTAAATTGTTCGAACTTTTTGGGCCTTTTTGTTTCTTCAGTTCGTTGAACATGGTCTGCAATTGACGCTTTTGCTGCTTAATGGTGCGGTTCTTTTCGCTCAGTTGAGTTTCGAGCACCTGCTTCTGCGTTCCCAAGTCACTGGATTTCAGAATCTCTCTTTTTCGCGAGATCACCAGAGTCGAGCCGATACTCACGATAACAATCAGTAACGCCAATGCCGTACCAATCATATAGTCAGAGCCACTTAGGTTAGAGCTGAAGAGATTAGAACTGGAGAGGTTAGATTGCACTTGGTTAGATTGTATTTGCTGAGGCAACCCCTGACTGTTGTTTATTTCAGAGCCGTTACCCTCGTCGAGCTGCTCGATTGAAGAGATCTGTTTTGCACGTTGTTGATTGAACTGTGCTTCAAGAACACGGTTGTAGCCATCTTCTGCGTCTGGGTTGTCTGGTAATGCTGCTTCATACCAAAGTTGTGCCGCGTCTAGCGGGCTGAGTAGCTCACGTTCTGAGGAAGATTCGTAGAGCTTGGCGATTTCTACTGTCGCTCGCTTGTTCCCTTGCAATGCGGCTTTGATAAACCATTCCAAGGCCAATTTGTTGTCGGGTTTTCCATCCGTTCCTGCCAAGTAAAGTTCAGCCAATCTAAACTGTGCATTCGCATTGCCGTTTTCCGCGGATTGTGAATACCAATAGAATGCATCATCGATGTTCTGAGGGACGCCAACTCCTAGTTCATACGCCTGTGCCAATTGATATTGTGATACTGAATCTTTAGGTGATGAATCTGCTGCGTTACTTTCTTCACTTTTATTTGCCGCGTGGGCGAGGGAGGAAAGCAATAAAACAAGGCTCAGAAGCAGAGGTCTCAGGGGCGATGGTGATCGAAAATTGGATAGGAAAAGCAAAAGATAAGTCTCGTAAAAAGCCCAGTGCCGATATCAGTATCAAGACGCTATTTAGTGAACAATAAAGTCGTACAGCTTTAAATAAGCTATACGACTGACAAGCCACTATATAGCGGTTATTTCAATAGATAAAGGAGACTGGGCTTTAATCGTGCTACTTAAGTGGCAAGATTTGAATCTCTACGCGACGGTTACAAGCACGGCCTTGAGACGTGTTGTTGTCACATAGAGGGTAACGCTCACCGTTACCACGTGCAATGGCACGGCCTGCAGCGACATCTTGAGAGATCAAGAATGCACGAACAGATTCAGCACGGCGCTCAGAAAGGATTTGGTTAGTCGACTCACTGCCAGTGCTGTCAGTGTGACCTTCGATCACTAGGCTAGTGTCTGGGTATTCAACTAGGATACTAGCAACGCCACGAAGTGTGTTGTGAATGCTTGATTCAAGCGCGTAAGAACCAGAATCGAAACCGATGCCGTTTTCAAGGCGAAGTAGAAGTTGGTTTTCGCCAACACGCTCTACCTGAACACCAGAGTTCATCAACTCTTCACGAAGTGCAGCTTCTTGTCGGTCAAAGTAGTAACCAATACCACCGCCAACAGCAGCACCACCGGCAGCACCAATAAGAGCACGTTTACCACGGTCTTTAGAGTCACCGGTAGCAGCACCAGCAACGGCACCAGCGATTGCACCAATTAGAGCGCCTTGAGTTGCAGAGTTAGTCTCAGATTCGCCAGTAGTAGCGTTTTGGCGTTGAGTTGCCTGACAACCCGTAAGTGCGACAGTAAGCGCTAGGGCTAGTGTGATTTTTTTCAACGTATTTTCTCCATCATGTACTTCTGTCAAACGTATGGATTACGAATGACAAACATATAGTCCTATAGGTCCTATTGATGGTTTTTATCAATACGCTGAAGCAATGTAAAGAAGCTCTATGATTTAGATATCTTTTTAGGTGCCTGTGCACCGGCAACTGGTCGATTAACAGACAATTTACGACCTTTCTTCAAACCAACCTCGTAATCAGCAGTGAGATTTTTCATCGCCTCTTTAAGCTGTTGTTTGAAGGTTTCGCGGTCGATATTTTTGAACTCTTTATCGATGTAGTTATTGATCTTGTTGTTCGACTCTTCGTCTGGCGTGATCGTTGGTAGCTTCTCAAGTGCGCCTTCAACCCAACCTGATACAAATGAATTTACGCGACGGGTTACTTCTAATGTACCCGTACCAGACCCCGCAAAGCTGTTACGAAACTGGCCGGTATGCTCATTGAGTTCACGGTAGATGATATCGAAAGCAAAGGCTGCAAAGATGGCACGATCGGCTTCACCGATGAACTCTACGCGTTTAAGGCCTTTGTGGTTGAGCAGCACAGCTTCTACGCCGAACTTAGTATTAATACCACGAATAACACGAAGCAGTGTTGAACTGATATTTGCGGGTAATAGGTGCGTGGATTGAGTCTTGCCCATCTTGATAAATTCAATATCGTCTTTCTCAAGACCATATTTCAGCATCAAGTTATGCGCCATTTTGATTGCATTGGCAGCTTCGTTGACGTTAGCAGAATTACCAAGCTCAAGACACTTAGCTATTTTCTTTAGGGCTTTTTTCTTATCCATCGACTACTTAATCATTACCGCAAATTTTGAAAAGTCCGACATTTTACATGTTTTGGCGGGCAACAGAAAGCAAAACTCACTCTGTGGGCGAGTTGGGTTGGTAACAATTAATTAAGCAAAACGGACTTTGGAGCAGAAATAAAAACGCCATCAAGAGGATAGATGGCGTTCGTGACACGGTTTTTTAGAATGACTAGAGCATTCGCAAACTAGATACCCAGTTCATCAAGCAGATCGGCTGCTGAATCGTTGCCTGAACTTTGTGTTGGCTTATTGCCTTCCTGCATCTTTTTCTGAGTTGCTTCAAGAATGCTATCTGGGCACTCGTCTTCTGCAATCTCAAATTCTTCTAGTTGGATGAACTCAGTTTTGTCCATAGCTAGCTCAAGGTAGAAGATGTTGTTGTTTTCAGTTGAGAAGGTCACACGACGAGCCTGTGGGCGATCAAGGTTGGTATCAACAGACAGGTTTACTTGTTTGTTCAGTGCCAGCATTTTTGGTTGGTTTTGTGTGATGTTGGTTTGCAGCTCTTTGCGGATCTTATTAGTGAAATCACCAACTAGCTGGTTCATTAGCTCACCTAGAACATCACCGACCTCATCAGATGTATGCAGCACTGCTAGTTCATTTTCAGGCATGCCCATGTTACGCATGTAATTGGTGTAGATCTCTAATGCGGCTTTCGACGTAAAATTGATGACAACAAGACCAGAAAAGCCGCCGTCAAAAAGAACAAAACAACCAAAGTCTGGCTTTAGGCTTGTCTTGTTGATCTTCTGCACCATAGCTGAATAGGACACCTGAGAAGCCGTCGCTGAAGTAAGTACGCTTGAGACTGATTGGCAAAGCTTAAGAAGAATGTCTTCAGTAGTGACTGTTTTATTTTTTTTCATTGTGATGTGCTCGTGGAGATGTCTTAAACAAAATGTTATTCAATATATTGTTACTGAATTAAGACGAAAGTGACTATTTCTCCATTCTTGCACTGAGATTCTGATTTGATCACCTTTTTATATGATCTTAATAGTAGTAAAGTGACGAAATTCAAAGAAAATTATTAAAAATCTCAGATAACCCAATGCTGATAGGATCAGCGAAGTAGGGGCAGGAAGCAAATGTTACCAAGACTTCAACTCAATGCTGATGTCGATCCAGTTGTTGTACGCTTTTTAGATGAACTAAAAACAGCGGGCTTTACTGGCGACATTGAATCTCAATATTCTAGCCGTTTGGCGGTCGCGACTGATAACAGTGTCTATCAGCAACTGCCCCAGGCTGTCATTCTTCCCAAAACAACACACGACGTTGTGCTTATCGGTAAAGTGGGTTCTAAATCTGCTTATGAACGCGTAACTTTTTCTCCTCGTGGTGGCGGTACCGGAACCAATGGACAATCCTTAACTAAAGGGGTTGTGGTTGATTTATCACGCTACATGAATCAGGTTCTTGAGATTAATGAGAAGGAAGGTTGGGTACGAGTTCAGTCGGGTATCGTTAAGGATCAATTGAACGACGCGGTTCGCCCTTATGGTTACTTTTTCTCTCCAGACCTTTCAACCAGTAACCGAGCGACACTTGGTGGCATGATTAACACTGATGCATCAGGCCAAGGGTCATTGAAGTACGGTAAAACATCTGACCATGTGTTGTCTTTGCAAGCGGTATTTGCCGATGGTTCGTGTCTAGAGTCTGATTTATCACATGGCTTACCACAAGAGGGTGAGTTTGCTCATCATGCGCTTGCGGTTACCGAAGCGGTGTGTCGTGAAAAACGCGCTCAAATCCTCGATAAATTCCCACCATTAAACCGCTTCTTGACGGGCTACGACCTCAAGAATGCTATCAATGATGACGATGACAGCTTTGACCTTACTCGCGTGCTATGTGGCGCAGAAGGTTCTTTAGCTTTCATTACTGAAGCAAAGCTAAACTTAACTCCAATCCCGAAAGCGCGAACTCTGGTTAACGTGAAATACAACACGTTTGACTCTGCCCTGCGTAACGCACCGTTCATGGTTGAAGCGAAGGCTCTCTCTGTAGAGACGGTGGACTCAAGAGTATTGAACTTAGCGAAGCAAGATATTGTTTGGCACACTGTGAGTGACCTGCTGACGGACGTTCCTAACAAAGAGATGCTTGGCATCAACATGGTTGAGTTTGCGGGTCAAGATGAAGCGGAAGTTGAACAGCAAGTTCAAGCGCTGACAGCCAAACTTGAAACCATGGTTGAGAGCGAAGAAGCGGGCGTGATTGGTTTCCAAGTATGCAGTGATTTGGCGAGCATTGGCCGAATCTACAACATGCGTAAAAAAGCGGTAGGCCTATTAGGTGCGGCGAAAGGTCGTGCTAAGCCAGTCGCTTTTGCTGAAGATACTTGTGTACCACCTGAAAACTTGGCTGACTTCATCGCTGAATTTCGAGTGCTACTTGATTCGAAAGAGCTGAATTACGGCATGTTTGGTCACGTTGATGCGGGTGTTCTACACGTACGTCCAGCTCTTGACCTATGTGACCCTATGCAAGAAGCCTTGATGCACGAAGTCTCTGATGAAGTGGTTAAGCTGGTGGCGAAATATGGCGGCTTAATGTGGGGTGAGCACGGTAAAGGCTTCCGCTCTGAGTACGGTCCTGACTTCTTCGGTGAAGAACTGTTTACCGAGCTTCGACGTGTTAAAGCGGCATTCGACCCACATAATAAGATGAACCCAGGCAAGATCTGTACACCTTTAGAAAGTGACGCTGAGTTGGTGAAAGTGACCGACACCAAGCGTGGCTTTTATGATCGCCAGATCGACGTTCAAGTGCGCGACAGCTTCAAGCAAGCAATGGAGTGTAACGGTAACGGCTTGTGCTTTAACTACGACACCAGCTCGCCAATGTGTCCGTCAATGAAAGTGACTGCTGACCGTCGACATTCACCAAAAGGTCGTGCCGGTTTAGTCAGAGAGTGGTTGCGTCAGCTAACTGAGCAAGGCGTGGATATTCTCGATTTAGAGCAAGAAGCACTAAAAGACGATACTCCGGTCAAAACTATGGTTGAGCGCGTTCGTAATACCATGAACAAACGCCACGAGTACGATTTCTCGCACGAAGTACATGAGGCGATGAATGGGTGTCTTGCATGTAAAGCGTGTGCGAGTCAGTGTCCGATCAAAGTTGATGTACCAAGCTTCCGCTCACGATTCTTAAACATCTATTACTCACGCTACCAACGCCCTGCCAAAGACTACTTGGTGGCTAACATTGAAACCATGCTGCCACTCATGGCGAAAGCGCCGAAAGTTATCAATGCGGCATTGGATCAAAAGTGGGTTCAATCTGCAACTGCGAAAACGGTCGGTTATGTTGATGCGCCGCTGATGTCGGTGCCTACGCTGAAAAATCGTCTGGCAAGCAAAGAGCTGCAACTCTTCGATATTCAATATCTAGAAGGGCTCTCTTCGGAAGAGAAGAAGCAACATGTTTTGATCGTCCAGGATCCGTTCACTAGCTTCTATGATGCAGAGGTGGTTGAAGATTTTGTCACTCTGGCTCAAAAGCTTGGCAAAACACCTGTGCTACTGCCGTTTAAACCAAATGGTAAGGCGTTGCACATCAAGGGCTTCTTAAGTCGTTTTGCCCGCGAGGCGAAATCCACTTCTGATTTCTTGTCGATGGTCGCAGATATTGGTATTCCGCTAGTGGGTGTGGATCCAGCTTTGGTACTTTGCTATCGCGACGAATATGTCGAGATCTTAGCAGATAAGCGTGGTGACTTTGATGTACTCACTGTTCATGAATGGTTATTACCATCGCTCGGTGACTATGAAGCGCGCTCTGCAAGTGAAGAAATGTGGTATTTATTCTCTCACTGTACAGAGAAAACCAAGATGCCAAATGCTGAAAAAGAGTGGGGTGCTATCTTCCAACACTTTGGAGCAGCACTTACTAGTGTACCTGTTGGCTGTTGTGGTATGGCGGGGACGTTTGGACATGAGGTCGATAAGTTACAAATGTCGAAAGACATCTACGGTTTAAGTTGGAAGCCAAGGATTCAAGACTTACCAAAAGAGCGTTGTTTAGCGACAGGGTATTCTTGCCGTAGCCAAGTGAAGCGTTTTGAAGGTGAGAAGCTCGCCCACCCATTACAGGCACTCGCACAAATTCTTTAAACTATTTAGCCCAGCAATTGCTGGGCTTTTTTCTAAACTAACAATGGAATTGTTAATAAGGAAAGCTATGAAATTTCTTGAGTTGAAAGTCCCACCAGTTGCTCTGTTTATATTGGTTTTAGTCGCCTCTTATTTCAGTGCGCAACAGTTGAGTACAGGTGCGATAGGGATGCCGTTTAAACTGATTGTTCTTGGCGTTGGAATAGTTTTGAGCGGAGTTATTGGATTGGCTAGTGTTTGGGAGTTCCGAAAACAGAAAACTACCGTTAACCCAATTAAAGTCGAAACCGCCTCTACCGTCGTTGATAGCGGGGTTTTTGGATACACGCGAAACCCAATGTATTTGGGCCTTTTCATTTTACTGTTCTGCTTTGGTTATTTCTTCCAGAATATCTTCAGCGTCTTGCTGAGTTTTGCTTTTGTTATCTACATGAATCAGTTCCAAATCAAACCAGAAGAGCGAGCACTAGAGCAATTATTCGGTGCGGAATATGTTGATTACAAACAAAAGGTTAGGCGTTGGGTCTGATGTGGATTCAAAAACAATTAAACAATTAGATAAGAATTGTTATCATTTAGTTGAGCTTTATCACAAAACAATATAACCAATGTTTCATATTGTGTTTTTATAAAATAGCCTGCGCGTCATTATTAAAATGTATAAAAGGCTGGGTAATAAAAATGGTTCAGGCTAAATGGTTGTCGCTAGGTATCTATGCAGTGAGTCTGTCTTCAACGTCGGTGTTGGCAGATGTTTCAGCTCGAATTATAAACGGTAAAGAAGCGACAGACGGAAATTGGCCATTTATGGCTGCGTTGGTCTCAAGGAACGTGAACGCTTATGACGGTCAGTTTTGTGGTGCGAGCTTCATTGGTGAGCGATATGTATTAACTGCCGCTCACTGTGTGGAAGGTAATAGTCGTGAAGATCTAGACGTCGTGATTGGTGTATCCAATCTTTCTTCATCACAAGCTGCACAGCATAGGTATGCTGTTGAAAATATTTACGTGCATCAATATTACAACTCTGTAGCGACAGGCAATGACATAGCTATTATTGAGCTAGTAGAAAAACCGTCAGAGTCTGTGGTTAATCTCGTTGATGGTTATACTCGTGGCAACTTGAATGACGGCCAAATGCTAACGGTTATGGGGTGGGGTGATCAGGACGCATCCGATGGGTACTCATCGAAGAGTGAATTGTATCAAGTCAATGTTCCTTTGGTTAACCAGTACCAATGTAATAGTGTTCCCTACTATGGTTACTCCTTTATTGGCAATGACGCATTCTGTGCTGGTTACAGTGGCGGTGGTTACGACTCTTGTCAGGGAGACAGTGGCGGCCCAATAGTTGTATCAACCAATGGCGTGTATGAACAACTGGGTATTGTAAGTTGGGGAGAAGGTTGTGCACAGGCTAACGCTTACGGTGTCTATACCAATATCAGTCATTTTGACGATTGGATTGATGAGCAAACCATGGGTTTTAGTTACCGTCCAACCGAAATGCTAGGCGTAAGATCATTGGGAGAAAACTCTCACGTATTTAAATTTCATAACCAATCTGATCAAACAGTTGTAGTTACTCAAGTTTCTCCTACTTCTGCTACGAATGTAGTCATCGCTCATGACGGATGCCAGGGTTTAGCTATGTCTCAATGGCAAGTTTGCGAAGTTATTGTTAATTACAATATAGACTCTGTTGGTGAGCATGAATTTGGCATTGATGTTCAAACTGACGCATTAGTAGGTACTGTTACTTCAAGGGCTTCTGTAATAGGGGCACGCATTACAACGAGTGCCATGGCTGCTTTAGGGGGGGTACCTCACAGTGGCGCTTATAATACTGAAATTTGGGATGTAGAAGGACGAATTATAGTTTCACCACCCATTGGTAATGGTGAATCAACAACCTTCGTTGTTGAGGGCATCCCTAGTGGCACGGTTTCGTTTGATCTTACTGTATCGACGGAAGAGCAGTATGATTTTGTTGAGATCTACATTAATGGTAAAAAAATCGACAGAGTATCGGGCAAGCTTTCTGGCTCAGTAAACCTCCCGTTAGTTCGAGATACTAATAATAGTTTTATGATTGAATATGTGAAAGATGGGGCCTTTTCTGGTGGGGACGACAGAGTTACGATCACTAACTTTGCGTATACCGATGAGATAAAGATATCTAAGTCCGAGGGCACGCAGAATGCAAAAAGCTCAGGTGGTGGCAGCGGTGGTTCACTGGCTTGGCATTGGCTAATCGCCCTTTTAGGCGGTGCGATTGTACGTAAGTCATTTTCACCACTGAAGATGAAAGGTGATCAGTAAACTATACTACTGACGTTAACTTAAGACTGATAGCCAACTTATCAACTGTAGTTAAACGCGAAAAGCCCAGCATGATGAAATCAGCTGGGCTTTATTGATCTGAATTCACGGTTATCGCTACCACCAATTTCCGTTTCTAACGTGGTATCAATCAGTTCCAAATCAAACCAGAAGAGCGAGCACTAGAGCAATTATTCGGTGCCGAATATGTTGATTACAAACAAAAGGTTAGGCGTTGGGTCTGATTAATTTTGTGGCGGTGATGAGTTAGCCAACCACTAATATCCGTTACGTTTTCAAGGTAAGCCATATTTTGATGTGCTTACCGTTTATATTTATTTTTTATCAAATAACCTGCCCGTCATTATTAAAACAAATGAAAGGTTAGGTAATGAAAGTTATCCAGACAAAATGGCTGCCATTAAGTATTTATGCGGTTGGGCTATCTTCAATGCCGGTATTGGCAGATATCTCCCCTCAAATTATCAATGGTAACGAAGCGACAAAAGGTAGTTGGCCATTCATGGTCGCGCTTGTTTCAAAAAATATGGACGCCTACGAAGGGCAGTTCTGCGGTGCAAGTTTCATTGGTGAGCGATATGTACTCACAGCAGCGCACTGTATCGAAGCAAGCAGCAACCAAGATTTTGAGGTTGTCATTGGTGTCTCTGATCTTTCTTCGCCCGACGTAGATCAGCACCGCTACTCTGTTGAGCAAATTTATGCTCATGAAAGTTATACTCAAGAGCCTACGAGTAATGACATCGCCATTATTGAGCTTAGCGACAAACCTGCGGAACCTACCGTCAGTCTTGTCGATGGTTATGTCCGTGATAACTTGAATGCAGGTCAGATGTTAACCGTCATAGGTTGGGGTGACCAGAATTCATCGCAAGAGCAATACTCATCCACGAGTCAGTTGCATCAAGTGAATGTTCCGTTAGTTAGTCAGAGCGATTGCAACCTTGGTCAAGGAGATGGATATGCAGATATTGGCGCTGATGCTTTTTGTGCCGGTTACAAAGAAGGCGGCCGCGATTCATGCAGCGGGGATAGCGGTGGCCCAATCATGTTGTCCACCAATGGTCACTTCGAACAGCTAGGTCTTGTGAGTTGGGGAGAAGGTTGCGCTCAGCCACAGGCATACGGTGTTTATACCAACATTAGTCACTTTGCCGAGTGGATTGGTAAGAAGACGGCAGGCTTTAGTTACCGAACTAAAGCGATGCTAGGCGCTCGACCTTTGGGGCCGATTGAACACAAGTTTGAATTTACGAACAAATCTGATCAAGAGATTAACGTAACCAACGTATCTTTGGCTGCCGGTACAAACGATCCTATAACCTACAATGGTAGTGCGATTATAAAGAGCAATAGTTGTGCGACCTTATCACCGAATGAAGGGTGTGATGTGGTTGTAAGCTACAACATAGACTCAGTGGGTAACCATGATTTTGGTATCAAGGTGTCAACCGACTCACTAGCGGGTGTAGTGATATCAAAGGCATATGCTATTGGCGCAAATAAGGTTTCTGATACGGTGAATGCACTCGTCACGATACCTAAGAATGCTGTCTACAGCACAGAAGCTTGGGATGTAGAAGGGAATACGATAGCTTCACCGGATATTGGAAATAGCCAGTCCACTGCATTCATTGTGGACGGTATCCCCTCTGGTACCGTGTCTTTGGATCTCACCGTATTTTCTGAAGAAAAGCATGACTATATGGAGATCTACATTAACGGCTTTGAGGTCGGCGCGTTTGCGGGGCAATTATCAGGGACTGTTGAACTGCCAATGGCTAGAGCTAAAGACAATAGCTTCATGATTGCGTACAGCAAAGATGAGGTGGGTTCTGCAGGGCATGACAGAGTGACCATTAAGAACTTTGCTTATAGTAATGAGATTAAAGAGTTAAGTTTGGTGGAAGATCCAACTATCAAAAAGACAGGCGGTTCAATGGGTTGGTATTGGCTGGCAATGCTGTTAGGTGGCACTATGATACGTAAGTCGCTTTCGTCATCAAAGAGGGAAGGGACTCAGTAAATACCTGTGATTTAAATTAATATCTATTGTGTAGAATGAAAAAAGCCCAGCTTGAGGATATCAAGCTGGGCTTTTTGATTCGGTATTAGCTTACTTAAGCGGCTGCTGCGAACTGAGCTAGAAACATCTCTTTGCGCTCGTTGAAGCGGTTTACTAGGTCGTCTACAGAAGCTTGGTCGTATGGCTTAAGGCCACTTGCTACCATGCGCTTCACGCCTTTACCGACTACTTCGCCATCTTCTTTGAAATCGAAGTTCAGAGTCACGATGCCGCGCTTGCCTTCAACGTCAAAAGTCGCACCAGAGAATTCAACTTCTGGGTGAGAAAGGTCTAGGCGAGAAAACTCAACTTCCATGCTTTCGTAAATCACAAGAGGACGCTGGCAGTTGATCATCATTTGTTGCTCTTCCATTAGAGGAACCATGATGTGAGGGAAGTTCATACCAGAGAACTTAACGTAGTTTGTTACTACGTGCTCGATGAATGCTTGATCGTGGCTCTTTTCACCTTCACAAGACATGTGTAGGTACTCTTTACCATTTGCATCGATAAGTGAGCTCTCTTTTTCACACTTGTTATCAACGCTTAACGCAATACCGTTACCAACCATACCTGAAAAATCAAAACGCATTTTTTGGCTGATACCTTCTTTTTGCAGAAGAACCGCAAATAAAAGATCGCCAGGAACACAGAAGCGCTTGTTGTCTTCATCGTGAATTGGGTTGAAATCGCCGGCTACTTTTTTAGCAAAGTGGCTTGCTTGTTCACGAGTGAATTGAAATTGATTGTCTTCAGTAGAAAAGTAAGGTTTCAGAAACATAGTATCGCTATTAGTCATCAAATCTGGGATGGATTATAGCTAACTAACTTCGATCTAATGGTCTATCCAGTTAACTTTGCTTATATATCAGTCAATTAGATAAATACGTTGGATGGTATGTGAGGATTTTACGGGGGATATGGTGACTGGCTCAATGCAACAAGGGCTAATCGATAGCCCTTGTTTATATGACGTGCTATTTGACGACTTAGAAGCTACACAAAATACCTTCAGGCATTAAGTGGTTGTGCACAGACAATTTGAGCAATAAGTTAGCTTGTTCGATATCTGGTGCGAAGTAGCGGTCTTTGTCGTAGAAGCTGACTTTTTCACGCAGGATCTGTTTCGCTTCTTCTACTCGAGGTGAAGATAGATTTGGAGCTCTAAAATCCAATCCTTGCGCTGCTGCTAAATACTCAACCGCCAAGATTCCACGAGTGTTCTCTGCCATGTCACGAAGACGACGACCTGCAAAGGTTGCCATAGACACATGATCTTCTTGGTTGGCGGACGTTGGCAAGCTGTCTACAGAAGCTGGATGAGCCAGTGTTTTGTTCTCACTAGCTAGTGCTGCTGAGGTAACCTGGGCAATCATAAAGCCAGAGTTAACGCCGCCATTGTCGACTAAGAACGGTGGAAGTTTACTTAACGCGCTATCAATCAGCAGTGCCATCCGACGTTCTGACAAACTACCGATTTCAGCGATAGCTAAGGCTAGGTTATCTGCAGCCATAGCAACGGGTTCTGCGTGGAAGTTACCACCCGAAATGATGTCACCATCGTCCGCAAAGACCAGTGGATTGTCCGATACGGAGTTCGCTTCAACCATCAGTATTTCTGCTGAGTTACGGATCTGCTGCAGACACGCGCCCATCACTTGAGGCTGACAACGCAGTGAGTAAGGGTCTTGAACTTTTTCACAACACGTGTGCGATTCACCAATTTCACTCTTCTGGTCGAGCAGATGTCGGTAAGCTAGCGCAGCGTCCATTTGCCCACGGTGACCACGAACGCGGTGAATACGAGGATCAAATGGGCGGCGGCTACCTAGCGCAGCTTCAACAGACATAGCACCACATACCGTCGCAGACGCGAATAAGTCCTCTGCTGCGAATAGTCCTTCTAAAGCGAATGCGGTGGATGCTTGCGTACCGTTGAGTAGTGCTAAACCTTCTTTAGGAGCGAGTGTGATTGGCTCTAGTCCCGCGATCTTCATCGCTTCTAAACCAGTAATGATCTTACCGTTGTGACGAGCTTGGCCTTCACCAAGTAGAACGGTACTCATGTGGGCGAGGGGAGCAAGGTCTCCTGATGCACCTACCGAGCCTTTTTGTGGCACACAAGGGTAGACCTGCGCGTTCACTAGATCGATAAGGGCATTGATCACTTTGAGTCGGATACCTGAGTAGCCACGAGACAAGCTGTTAATCTTGAGTACCATCATCAAGCGCACGGTTTCGTCAGACATGAACTTACCGATGCCTGCTGCGTGAGAAAGTACGATACTTTTCTGTAGAACTTCGAGATCTTCTGGGGCGATCTTGGTGTTCGCCAGTAAGCCAAAGCCCGTGTTGATGCCATAGACAGTGCGGTCTTCAGCGATCACTTGCTCTACAACCTGCATGCTTGCTTCAATATCTGGAATAGCTGCAGGGTCTAGCGACAAATTCACCGGGCTGCGGCTGATTTTACGCAGTTCAGATAGACCTAGATGCCCTGGTTTAAGTAATAAATTCAACATGTTCTCTCCAGACATTAAAGGCGACGAAGTTCTTCGTTCAGCATAGGTAAATCAAGTTTCTGTTCTTTCGCACACTGCTTAGCAATGTCGTAACCCGCATCCGCATGACGCATAACGCCTGTTGCTGGATCATTGTGAAGTACGCGAGCAATACGCTGTGATGCATCTTCACTGCCGTCACAACAAATCACCATACCTGAGTGTTGCGAGAAGCCCATGCCAACGCCGCCACCATGGTGTAAAGAAACCCAAGTTGCGCCGCCTGCAGTGTTTAGCAGTGCATTCAATAGAGGCCAATCTGATACCGCATCTGAACCATCCATCATGCCTTCTGTTTCACGGTTCGGGCTTGCAACCGAACCTGAATCTAGGTGGTCACGACCAATAACGACTGGCGCTTTCAGCTCGCCATTTTTCACCATTTCATTGAAGGCTTGACCTAAGCGTTCGCGATCTTTCAGGCCAACCCAACAGATACGTGCCGGTAGACCTTGGAACTGAATGCGTTCACGAGCCATATCTAGCCAGTTGTGCAGGTGTGGGTTATCTGGAATCAGCTCTTTTACTTTTTGGTCTGTTTTGTAGATGTCTTCTGGGTCACCAGACAGTGCAGCCCAACGGAATGGACCGATGCCTTCGCAGAACAGTGGACGGATATAAGCCGGAACGAAACCTGGGAAATCAAACGCGTTTTCTACGCCTTCTTCCAGTGCCATTTGTCGAATGTTGTTGCCGTAGTCCACGGTTGCAGCGCCTCGATATTGCAGGTCTAGCATCGCTTGAACTTGAATCGCCATTGACTGCTTAGCTGCTTTAACGACTTTCGCTTCATCAATGGTGCGCTCTTGTGCTGCTTTCTCCATCGTCCAACCTTGAGGCAAGTAGCCATTCAGAGGATCGTGGGCAGAGGTTTGGTCTGTCACGACATCTGGCGTGATGTTGCGCTCTACTAACTCAGGGAACACATCCGCAGCGTTACCTAGCAGGCCAACAGAAATAGGAGTGTCAGACTCTTTAATGATAGCCATCGCTTCATCTAAGCTGGTGGCTTTCTTGTCGACATAGCCAGTACGTAGGCGGTAATCGATTCGTGATTCATCGCATTCAACCGCAATCATTGAGAAGCCAGCCATGGTCGCTGCAAGAGGTTGAGCACCACCCATGCCGCCAAGGCCACCAGTGAGTACCCATTTGCCTTTCGCTTCGCCTTGGAAGTGTTTCTTCGCGATAGCGACAAAGGTTTCGTAAGTACCTTGAACAATGCCTTGTGAACCGATGTAGATCCAGCTACCTGCGGTCATTTGGCCGTACATCATCAAGCCTTCTTTATCGAGCTCATTGAAGTGTTCCCAGTTTGCCCAGTGTGGAACAAGGTTCGAGTTAGCGATTAATACGCGAGGTGCGTTTTTATGAGTCGGGAACACGCCTACAGGTTTACCCGATTGAACAAGCAGTGTTTGGTCGTCTTCTAAACGCTCTAATACTTCAACAATCTTGTCGTAACATTTCCAATCGCGTGCTGCACGGCCAATACCACCATACACAACCAGTGCATGCGGGTGCTCTGCCACATCAGGATCTAGGTTGTTCATCAGCATACGAAGTGGTGCTTCTGTTAACCAAGATTTTGCGCGCAAAGTGGTGCCATGAGGTGCGCGAATTTCGCGATTCGTGTCGAGACGAGGGTCACTGTTGTGGTGTTCCGTCATTTTGAAATTCCTTCTGTTTCACGTTATATCGTTGTAGTTGTATTTATCTATATAGCTGGCTTATTCACTGGCCATTGCGCTGGCAATATCCCAACACAAACGAGCCGCTAATCGAGCCGTTTGGCCATCCACGTCGTAGCCTGGGTTGTATTCCGCAATATCCGCGATAATGAGTTTCTCACTGTGTTTAAAAATCTGTTCTAGGAAAGGCGCGAGCGCTTCATAGCTAACGCCTCTTGCCGCTGGGGCACTGACACCCGGCGCGGTCGCCGCAGGAAATACATCGAGATCAATTGTGAGATAGAGGTAATCACAATCAGCGATGAATTTTTGTAACTTAACCAGTTGAGCAATTTGGTTTACTTGGGTGATATCGCGATCATGTTCGTACCACACACCAAGTTGGTCGGCTTTGTTGAACAGCGCTTTGGTATTGCTGGCGGCACTCACACCGAGACACGCGTATTGAAATGGCCACTGATATGCATTGCAGTATTCGCTAATCTGATTAAATGGTGTGCCTGAGCTTGGCTTGACGTCAGCGATGTCGCTTTCAAATTCACGAAGATCAAAGTGAGCATCAAAGTTAACGATACCTATCTTAGCTTTGTGCTCTGGTTGAGTTCTGTGAAGATGCTCAGCGAGGCCTTGGAAAGAAGCCCAAGCGACTTCGTGACCACCTCCAAGGGTAATCACTTTGTTGGTTGATAGCGCATTGGCAATCACAGTAGCGCACTGCTTTTGGCTGAGTTCTAATTGATCGTCGTTACATTCAATATCGCCAAGATCAGCAATGCGTGCATCATTGTGCCAAGCCATATTAGCTAACCCTTGGCGAATCAAATTAGGTGCTTGTTTTGCGCCAACACGCCCCTTATTTCTTGCCACTCCGGCATCGCTAGCAAAACCAACCAAGGCAACAGTGTTGCCATTAAGTCCGTTATTTAAATCAGTACTTTGTACTTGCGTGGTAATGTGATGAACACGAGTACCGAGCTCACCATCTTCAAGATCATTGCGTCCCGTCCATACAAAGTTGTGAGTAGTGGATACTGTGTTAATGCTGTTGGATTTAGATTGAGTCATGACATACCTCGCCATTAACAATGCGTTTATGCAGATGAGGTACGCCAACTTGATAGCTTAAGTCGGCAGGATGATCGATATTCCAAATAGCCAAATCAGCAGCGTAACCCACTTCAATTTTGCCTCTGTTTTGCGACTCGCCAATGGCAGCGGCAGCATGGCAAGTTACCCCGCGTAATGCTTCTTCTGGGGTTGTGCCAAACAGGGTGCAGCTCATGTTCATCATTAGTGTTAAGTCAGCAAAAGGAGAAGTGCCGGGGTTTAAGTCGGTCGCGATTGCCATTGGGATGTTGTGCTCACGAAGTAGGGAAATTGGTGGCTGTTGAGTCTCTTTCAAGAAGTAGAAAGCGCCCGGCAATAAGGTGGCGACTGTTCCTGATTTCGCCAGTGCTTTTACTCCGGTTTCATCTAGGTACTCAACATGATCGACAGACAGAGCACCGTATTTCGCGGCAAGCGCACTGCCGCCCATGTTAGAAAGCTGCTCTGTGTGGCCTTTGATCGCTAGCCCATGTTCTTTAGCAGCCGCAAATACACGATCGGTTTGTTCTAGGTTGAAGCCGATCGACTCACAGAATACGTCGACTGCATCGGCTAAACCTTGCTGTGCAGCCTTGGGGATTATCTCTTGGCATACCAGATCAATGTAACGATCGGGTTGTTCTTTATATTCTGGTGGTACAGCGTGTGCTGCGAGTAGTGTGGTGGTGACCTTAATACGACGGTGGTTTTCTAAGGCTTTAGCAGCGCGTAACATCTTAAGTTCGTCATCAAGCGTTAAGCCATAGCCAGACTTTACTTCAACGCTGGTGACACCACTTCTTAGCAGACCGTCTAATCTAGGCAGCGCCATCTCAACCAGTTCGGCTTCTTGTGCGGCTCGTGTCGCCGTTACCGTCGCTAAAATACCACCGCCTTGCTTTGCGATGTCGGTGTAGGAGACACCATTTAAGCGTTGTTCAAATTCATTGGCACGATTACCTGCAAACACTAGATGTGTGTGGCAATCAATCAACCCTGGGGTAACGAGCTTGTTTTTACAGTCGTAGATGATGTGATCAACAGAGCGGCTAGTACTCGCGGTATCACAATGAAGTGACTCATCGCTTGAGTGTGACAGGCATACGATCTTACCGTTTTCGATAACGATATCTTGCGGGGAAGAAGGTTGGTAACCGTCGACTCCCGAGCTCATCGAAACCACTCGCGCATTTTTGAGGATCAAATTCATAATCACCTAGATCTTTGCTAAACAATAAATGTATATACAAATAAATAGGCTAAATACTGACCCGAATCAAGTTGATGTTGCAAAAATGTGATCGGCGATCAGGATGATATTCTTTAATCTAAAACTATCTTAGAGCTTAATTTGTACTTAGAGCCTGGGTGGTAGAGTAATGCAAAGCTGATAAGGCGCTCCTTGCTCCATGTTCTTCTATTGAGAAGTAAGCAAGGTTCTGATTCCATTAGTTTTAATGCCTGACGGATGTTGGAGTCTGGAATGATGGCTTCGACCGTGTGTTCAATCGCACTCAACGGGCAACTTTTGGAAAGGTATTCATTCGGTGTTGAGGTTGAAAAGTCTTGCTCTAAGTATTGGGGAGCTGCTTGCGAGTTTACCCAGCGAGCTTCTAGTTGTATCGGTGTGTTATCGGCGAAATGGATGATTTCACTATAGAAGACTTCCGCATTGATCATCACACCTAACCGTGTAGCGGTGCTTTCATCAGCCTTGATGCTATCGTGCTTGATCACTTGGCTTGTGTACGTTTGGCCACGGTCTTTGATCTCTTGCGCGATGTTGTTGATATCAAGTAGGGGAGATTGTGCTTTTTCTTCTGGCTCACAAACAAATGTGCCTAGCCTTGGTTTTCGAATGAGCTTGCCTTCAGACACAAGATCTCGAATGGCTTTATTCACCGTCATTCTACTCACGTTGAACTGCTCTGTGAGTTCGAGTTCGGTGGTGATTTGATAGCCAACCGGCCAATGACCATTGCTGATCTTATCGTCTATGAACTGTTTTATTTGCAGGTAGAGCGGCGCTTTCGACATAATGAAACCTTATTTGACTATACAAATAGAGTAACGGATTTTTTCACGATTTCAACATTTCCTCAGAGGATGTGAGCTTGTTCAACATAGATAGCGCAAATGTCTTGATTCTGTGGGGCAAGTGTCGCAAATTGTCACGCAACAACTATTCGTAAATCAGATGATTAGAAAGGGAAAGAATATGTTTAAGAAATTAAAGGCCTCGCTAGGCATAGGTGCAGCTAAGGTCGATACCGTCTTAGATAATATTGACGTTTTCCAAGGTGGCGAGTTGTCTGGCAACGTTCACATCATTGGTGGTGATGTTGAGCAACAAATCGACATGATTAACTTGGTGCTCAACACAGAAGTGAAAGTGGAAACAGAAGATAGCACCAGCTACGAAACCTTTTCACTTGGCCGTATTCAAGCTGTAGAGCCGTTTGTGATTCAACCCGGCGAGACTAAGTTGGTGCCATTCCGTCTTAAGCTTAATGATGAAACGCCAGTGACTGCGTTGAACGCAAAAATGAATCAGTGCCATGTTTGGGTAGAAACCAACCTAGATATCGGCTTCGCGATTGATCCTAAAGACCGTGATTTCATCTCTGTTCACCCATTGCCAACAGTCGCGAAAATCATTCAAGGTGTTGAAGCTTCGGGTATGGCAATGGTGAAAGCCGACGTAGAGAAGGGCTACTTGAAAGGGAACACCTTCGCTTCACGTTCGGGTTGTTACCAAGAGATTGAATTTCGCAGCGGCGGCTTCATGAATAACAAAGAAATCGAGCTGTCATTCATCGTAGATGGTTCTATGGTGCACTGCTTAGCCGAAATTGACCGCTCACTAAGCTTCCGTGGTGACCAATACATCTCATTTACTCTGCCTGCTAACGCGGCCGACTCGGATATCTGCAACGCAGTTTCAAGAATCATGAGTGCGTAGCTGTCTCTCTGTTAGTCGTCGCTCTGTCTATTAATAGAGGTAATACGATTTCAAAGCCGAACTTAACTGTTCGGCTTTTTTGATTCCATCACCTTCAATTGAATTAGGTTCACCACTGATGCCGGTAAGCCAATTGAAAGGCGACATCGGTGGAGTTGTCCATGTTAAACACATTCTCGATGATGGAGACCTCGACTGCCGAGCGTGGCATCACATAGCGATAGCCAAACATCATTTCATTGGCTGCTTGCGAAAGTTCGGTGTCACCGTAATCAGCGCCTTCGTACCAACGATACTCTATATGCAATTCGTGGTTTTCAATGAGTGTTAGCTGATAGCCTCCCAACCAAGACCATGTAACCTTTTTATGTGTAAAGCCGTTATCTGAATCTCGATTAGACTGGTTCGCAAATCCCAAGCTCGAATAGAAGGTATTGATATCGAGTTGGTATGCATAGTTGAGTTGAGCGCTTTGTTCTGTGCTGCTTCCTTTAAACGCTCCGTGACTGACGTTGTTGTGGTAAAGCGAGACACCAACAGATAGTCCATGGTTCTCTTTCTCTATTATT
This sequence comes from Vibrio chagasii, assembly GCA_041879415.1. Taxonomy (NCBI): domain Bacteria; kingdom Pseudomonadati; phylum Pseudomonadota; class Gammaproteobacteria; order Vibrionales; family Vibrionaceae; genus Vibrio; species Vibrio chagasii. Next base: position 973,369 of record CP090851.1, read on the forward strand.
TGATATTGGGTGTAGAGAGTGAAAGCGCTGGTCAGTGTGTCGCCAGAAAAGTCTCGGATGCTGATATCGTGCTCTGGAGCATAGATGTCGAATTGATGTCTGGCTTTTCGATCTCGTCCGGCTTGGTCGATGCTGAACAGTTCATGGAAGTTGATGGTGATTTTGTCGAGGTGGTTGTTGGCGGCGAAAAGCCAGCGGTAATTCAGTTCTACTTGCCAGTCAGAGGTTAATTGCCATCGTAGCCCTGTTTGAAGTTGGTTTTGATAATAATCTAAATGATAGTCGCGGGAGTTGGCCCAGATACTGGCGGCTGTTAAAGAGGTAAACAGCTCGAGCTTGTCCTCTTCGAGTGGGAAACCGGAGCGAAGCATCGGAGTGAGTCGAACGGATTGCAGTGGCGCTTGGGTATAACTGATTAAGGGCCCGTAATCCTTATTGGCCCAAGCGCTCGGTACGCAGGCCGCTGTGAGCATTATGAAGGGCAGGGGTGATGTAAGCGATAGAAAAGTCCCTCGTTTTCCCATACATACCTCATCCTTATTTCGGCACACCTATATAGCTTAGTTCGAAATGACTAAACCGAAATAGCCAAGTTGATTTGGCTCGTTGTGAAAAGGCGCTTCACATTGTGGAGGCTTAAAAGAAGCGATTCGAGACTACGTAAGCCGGGTGATAAAGGGGACAGAAGTGTCGGGAGCTCCCCTCCGTCATTGTTATTTCATATTATTTCGTTACAATGCTCTGATACCCACGAGCGAGGCATCTGTATTTGCTTCTCCGTGGGTATATTTATTATGCATATATCCCCAATCAGCGTACTAGTTGATTGAAAGACATATATTAAACATTTTCATGTGTTGCTTGGTGTGCAACACCACTGTAAAGGACAAATAATGCCAATTATTACTCTTCCTGACGGTAGTCAGCGTCAATTTGACAACCCTGTATCAACTCTAGATGTTGCCCTATCAATCGGTCCTGGTCTTGCGAAAGCAACCATTGCTGGTCGTGTAGACGGCGAGCGTGTTGATGCTTGTGATCTTATCGAAAACGATGCAAGCCTAGAAATCATCACAGCTAAAGATGAAGTTGATGGCCTTGAGATCGTTCGTCACTCTTGTGCTCACCTATTAGGCCACGCGGTTAAGCAGCTTTTCCCAGAAGCGAAAATGGCGATCGGTCCTACCATCGATAACGGTTTCTACTACGATATCGACCTTGAGCACTCTCTAACGCAAGAAGATCTAGAAAAGATCGAAAAGCGCATGAAAGAGCTAGCGAAGACCAAGTACCAGGTTGTTAAGAAGAAAGTTAGCTGGCAGGAAGCGCGTGATGCTTTCGAAGCTCGCGGCGAAACATACAAAATGGAAATCCTAGACGAGAACGTTTCTAAAGACGACCGTCCAGGCCTATACCACCATGAAGAATACATCGATATGTGTCGTGGTCCACACGTACCGCATATGGGTTTCTGTCAGCACTTCACACTACTAAACGTAGCGGGTGCTTACTGGCGTGGTAACAGTGACAACAAGATGCTTCAACGTATCTACGGTACTGCATTCCATGATAAAAAAGCGCTTAAAGCTCACCTAGTTCGTCTAGAAGAAGCGGCTAAGCGTGACCACCGTAAGATTGGTAAAGCATTGGACCTATTCCACATGCAGCAAGAAGCACCAGGCATGGTGTTCTGGCACCACAACGGTTGGACTATTTTCCGTGAACTAGAAGTGTTCGTACGTCAAAAACTGACTGAGTACGATTACCAAGAAGTAAAAGGCCCACTAATGATGGACCGTGTACTTTGGGAACGTTCTGGTCACTGGGACAAATACGCAGAAGCGATGTTCACAACGTCTTCAGAGAACCGTGAATACGCTATCAAGCCAATGAACTGCCCGGGTCACGTACAGATCTTCAACCAAGGTCTTAAATCATACCGTGATCTACCGCTACGTATGGCTGAGTTCGGCTCATGTCACCGTAACGAGCCGTCTGGCGCACTTCACGGCATCATGCGTGTTCGTGGCTTTACTCAAGATGACGCTCACGTATTCTGTACTGAAGACCAAGTTCAACAAGAAGTTAAAGCTTGTATTGAAATGGTTTACGACACTTACACAACTTTCGGTTTCGAAAATATCGTTGTTAAGCTGTCTACTCGTCCAGAGCAACGTGTAGGTTCTGACGAAATGTGGGACCGTGCTGAGGCTGACCTTAAGCTAGCACTAGAGTCAATGGAGATTGCATACGAGATTCAAGAAGGCGAAGGTGCGTTCTACGGACCTAAGATTGAATTTACTTTGCATGATTGTTTGGACCGTGCATGGCAATGTGGTACAGTGCAGCTCGATTTTGCATTACCAGAGCGTTTAGGTGCAACTTACGTAGGTGAAGATAACGAGCGTCACACGCCAGTTATGATCCACCGCGCGATTTTAGGTTCACTTGAGCGTTTCATCGGTATTCTTATTGAAGAATACGCTGGCTTCTTCCCAACGTGGTTGGCGCCAGAACAAGCAGTTGTAATGGGCATTACAGACAAACAGTCTGAATATGTACAAGAAATTACGAAAAAACTGCAAAAAAGTGGATTTAGAGTCAAAGCAGACTTGAGAAATGAGAAGATTGGCTTTAAAATTCGCGAACATACTTTGAAACGTGTACCGTTCATGCTTGTGTGTGGTGACCAAGAAATGGAAGCCGGCGAAATTGCAGTACGTACACGTAAAGGTAAAGACCTTGGCAAGTTTAAAGTGGATGACTTTATTTCATACATCCAAGCTGAGGTTTCAAGCCGTAAGCTCAATCTGGAGGAATAGCTATTAAAGGCGGAAGACGTGGCCAACAACCGGCCAAACAAAACCAGCACCGTTTAAACGGTGACATTCGTGGCGTTCGTGAAGTGCGTCTAACTGGCGCAGACGGCGAAGCTGTTGGTGTAGTATCAATCGCAGAAGCGATGGAAGCTGCAAATGAAGCTGGTATGGATCTAGTAGAGATCAGCCCTAACGCCGAGCCGCCAGTTTGTCGTGTGATGGACTACGGTAAGTTCCTCTTCGAGAAGAGCAAAGCTGCGAAAGAGCAGAAGAAAAAGCAAAAGCAGGTTCAGATTAAGGAAGTTAAATTCCGCCCTGGAACTGATATTGGAGACTATCAGGTAAAACTACGCAACCTGACTGGTTTCCTTGAAGACGGCAACAAAGTGAAGGTAACAATTCGCTTCCGTGGCCGCGAAATGGCTCACCAAGACATCGGTGTTGACGTTCTTAATCGTTTGAAAGCGGATACTGAAGAATTTGCAGTAGTCGAATCTTTCCCAACGAGAATTGAAGGTCGCCAGATGATCATGGTATTGGCCCCTAAAAAGAAGTAATTAACGGCTTTGCAAGTAATTGAACCCTGCAGCCTCTGGTTGCGGGGTTTTATTCGCCCTAATTACTATGTTATTAACAACTCAACAATGCGGAGTTATTCATCATGCCTAAGATGAAAACCAACAAAGGTGCTGCTAAGCGTTTCCAGAAAACTGCTGGTGGTATTAAGTTTAAGCACGCTGGTAAACGTCACATCCTGACTAAGCGTACTACTAAGAACAAGCGTCAGCTACGTCCGAACTCGATCCTTCCTAAGTGTGAAGTTGCTCAAGTTCTACGTATGATGCCATACGCTTAATTCTTTTTAGTTTATAAATTCGTTTAGTTTAGGAGAAGCATAATGCCTCGCGTAAAACGTGGTGTACAAGCTCGTGCACGTCATAAGAAAGTTCTAAAACAAGCTAAAGGTTACTACGGTGCACGTTCACGTGTTTACCGCGTAGCTTTCCAAGCAGTTACCAAAGCTGGTCAATACGCTTACCGTGACCGTCGTAACAAGAAACGTCAATTCCGTCAACTTTGGATTGCACGTATCAACGCGGCATCTCGTCAAAATGGTCTATCTTACAGCCGTTTCATCAACGGTCTTAAGAAAGCATCTATCGAGATCGATCGTAAGATTCTTGCTGACATCGCAGTATTCGACAAAGCAGCATTCGCTGTTCTAGTTGAAAAAGCGAAAGCATCTCTATAATTTAGAGTTAGCTTTAAGGTTTAAGAAAAGGAGAACTTCGGTTCTCCTTTTTTATTGCCTGTAATTTATCTTTGCCATATTCTCTCGCATCTCGCATCTCGCATCTCGCATCTCGCATCTCGCATCTCGCATCTCGCATCTCGCATCTCGCATCTCGCATCTCGCATCTAATTTTTATTCGCTTGAACAGGCATTCTGGTATATAAACATCTACCTAACCTTTAAATGTTAAGCGACTGAACAAATGACCGCACCAACCACTATGACGTTCTTCGAACGTTTTGAAGCTGACATCCTTTCTGGCAAAAAGACCATCACCATTCGCGATGAATCAGAGCGTGATTACCAACCGGGTAGCGTTGTTGAAGTATCAACGTTAGAAGAAGGGCGCGTATTCTGTAATCTCAAGATCATCAGCGTAGAACCGATTTTGTTTGATGAGCTGGGTGAGTTTCATGCACAACAAGAGAACATGACGCTGCAAGTGTTGAAAGATGTGATTCAAGATATCTACCCAGGTATCTCTCAGCTTTACGTCGTTTCTTACGAGCTGGTTTAATCGCTAGCAACGAACCTGTAGTGCTTTTCTTGGATAGATAGGAAGGATTAATGACTGAGTTATCGAGTGACACTAAACAGCAAATCTTACTTCAGCTTTATTGTCGCGAGCAAATGGATCAGCCGTTAATTCCTCGTGCCGATCTCGATATATCTCTGTATGACAGCGAAGGTTTTTTGGCTTGGCGCGAAACTAAGCGCAATTTTGTTATCCGTGATATTGAAAGTCGTGTTTGGGTAAAAAGCTGTCCGGCTGGCTACATTACTGAAGTACATTTTAAAGCGGATGGAACTCTAACCGAGTACCGTTTGTTTGACCGCTTCAAGACGGTAGGGCGGTGGCAGTTAAAAGACGGCTTACTGCACGCTGAGATTATTAAAGGCGATAACCAATATGAATTTGCGGCCGTGGCTAGGGCTGACTTAAATATCCACTCTGCGGTGGAATATAAGAACGGCGAGCTTCATTCGTATCTGAAGTTGGTGCAAGCTGAGCGTTAACTCTTTTCGCCGAGCTTGATTAAGCGAGCGAGCCTGAAAAAAGCAAAAAGCCAACATCACTGTTGGCTTTGTTGTTTGTGCGAAGCTAACCGAGCGGTAGCACTCTATCAACTCGCTTTATCTGCTGCGTTTACGCTTCAAAGTTTGTTAGGTGTGAGTGCAGTTCACTTTCAACATCTTGCTTGGCACAAACCGTTAGTAGGTCATCAATAAAGTACTTGAGAGCGCGAGCCTCGATGCGTCGAATGCCTTGTTGCTGCTCTTCAGTTAGGTAACCGTAGATGGTCGCCGCTCCGAAATCACCAAAGATCATTTGGCCTTTCTCATTGACTAGGGTGTTGTGCGCGTACAAATCACCGTGACAAACCTTGTTGTCATGCAGGTGATTAAATACATCGATCATCTGAGTCACGATGTTGTCTATTTGCGAGATCGAAAGCTGGAAACCTTCTGGGAAAGTATCACGCGTGCAAGTCTCGAGTGTTGGTGGTAGCCCTAGGTTGTAGTAGCTGCTTGGAATGAGTTCCATCACCAAAGCTAGGTAATCTTGTTCCTCTACTTGGGCGATAGACTTTACCAAATTGTTGTGGTGACCAGCTTGAAGGCACGCTTCCAGTTCATCGTGTGGGTAGCCGTCACTGGTGACTTCGCCTTTAAACACTTTAACCGCCACTTCCTGTGGGAAATCAAAGTCGCTGTTTAGCCAGCTTGCGTGAGAGATCACGCCAGATGCGCCTTGGCCAAGTACTTGATTCAGCGAGTAGCTTTGAGAGCTAACCGCAGGAACGCTATCTAAGCTGCTAGGGTGTTTGCAAAACGGGTTACCCGCAAACGCTAGCCAAGCCAGTTTTGGTAGCTTGATAAGGAACTCTGGGAATTCAGTCAGTTGGTTTGCAGACAAGCGGACCAGTTCGAGGTTGGATAGCTTTTCCATACTCTCAGGTAAAGTGCGAAGCTGGTTGCCTGCGAGTGCTAGCTTTTGCAGTCGTGGTCTTTCACCCAGTGAGTTCGGTAGAACTTCGATGACGTTGTCGGTCAGAATCAACCAGCGCAATTGAGGTGGCAGAGACGTTTCGCTTACGGTTTTGATTTGGTTAGTCTTGAAACCGATCATTTCAAGCTTAGGAAGTGACCCAAGAACGTCAGGAAGGTGCGTGAATAGGTTATTAGACGCAAAGATAATACGCAGGTGAGTAAGCTGTGATAACTCTTTAGGTAAGTCTGATAGCTGGTTTCCCGAAAGATCGAGAATCTCTAGTGAATCGGCGAGATCCAAGATTTCTAATGGAAATTCAGTGAGACCTTCTGATAGCTTTAAGCGCTTAATACCTTTAAGTTGCCCTGATTTTAATTGTTCTAGAGTATGCAAACCTTAGCCTTATGATTAGATGTTCGAGGCGCGTAGTGTACTTGTCTCAATCGAGAAAGGCGAGTATCCGCAACAATACTCGCCTATCTAAGCTTCGCGGTCGTTGATATCAAGGTTAAAGCTGAATACGCATATGGCTAACGCTGACCTCCTCAACAAAATCCAAGTCATGACTGACTAAGATAAAAGCCCCTTGGTATTCACGCAAAGCTGACGCCAATATCTGCTTTGAGTCGATATCTAAATGATTGTCTGGCTCATCAAGCAGCAGTAATGGGGAGTCTTGCTTATGGCTGACAATCAACATCGCTAGCTTCATTTTCTCTCCACCACTCAGGTGAGCGACTTTGCGGTAAACAGAATCACGCCTAAAGCCGATGCCTGCTAACAATGTCCGAGCTTCACTTTCTGTGAGCCCGTCACTATGTGTCATGAGGCTATCGAACATAGTGTTCTGGGTATCTAACAAACCAAAGTGTTGATCAAGGTATACCGTAGCTCCTAAGCGTTTGATAGTACCAGTATAGTGCGAGTGTTCGTTGTGAATCGCTTTTAACAGTGTCGATTTACCACAGCCGTTTGCGCCGCTTAGATAACAGCGTTCACCTTGTGACAGAGAAAAATTGATAGCAGTACCAGACCCATATTCAAGTCGGCAATCTTCAACAGTTAATAGCGCGTTCTTTTTCTTGCTATTACTCTGTTGTAGATACAAGGCCTGCGGTTTCAGTTGCTCTTTTTGTTCTTTAAGAGATTGAAGCTTATCTAGATTTTGCTCCTTTAAGTTACTTTGATTCGTGGCTGACGCTGCTTGTGTTCGTCCGGCTTTGTCTTTCATCGCATCCAGTAAGATCTTGGGCTGACTGCCGGATTTTCGCAGTCGGTTTCCTTGCGCCTCTCGCTGTTGTGCTTTTTCTTTGTTGGCTTGAGCTTGGCGCTCCAGTCGTCTCTTTTCTGATTGGTGATGAGCAATCTGTTTATCTAGTGCATCGGCCTGATTCGACATTTGTTTGAAGTAGTCATCGTAGTTTCCTTTATAGAAACGTAACCCCAAACTGTTGAGGTGGTAGATCCCTTCCATGTGTCTCAACAGGCTTCGGTCATGGCTAACCATTAGTATTTTGCCTTCAAACTGTTGGCACTGTTCTATCAACCAGCTGCGTCCGTCACTGTCTAAGTGATTTGACGGCTCATCGAGAATCAGTATGTTGTGGTCTGACGTAAACAGTTGATGAAGCTGTAAAAGGGCAAGTTGCCCACCGCTTAATGTGTTGCATGGCGTGGCCAACTCGCTGGTTATTTTCAGATTGGCTAACAGCCTCTGAGTGTTTTCTTGCAAATCCCAACCGTCACCAACGATGTCAAAATGTTGAAGCTCGCAGCTGCCTTGTTCGATAGCGTGCAAGGCATTGAGTTTCTTCGTGATACCTAAGAAATCAGCAATGCTGATCGTGCTATCCAAAAGTTCTGAGGGCAATTGTGAGTAGAAACCAATCGAGCCTTGTCTAGACAAACTCCCAGATGTCGGCTGTGTTTGCCCTGTGAGTAATGAAAGTAGCAACGACTTTCCGGCTCCGTTTCTTCCAACCAAGCCAGTCAGTCGCGAGTTCAAATTGAAGGTGATGTCTTTAAATAGCCACTCACCAGTATCGAGCTGAAATGAGAGATTATTGGCTAAGATAGTAGGCATAAAAATACCTCCCTTTACGTATAAACGAGTAAAAGGGGCGAGGCGCTTTTCTGTGCAAGCTCCAGCTGGATGCTAACAACAGATCGCCAAAGACGTTACTTAGATAGATGACCAATGAAAGAGAGAGAGTGGTATTGAGATGGTTTCTGTCTTTTAGGTCTGCTCTGGAAGATGCAGGCCGTTAATCGGCGGATCTTTAAGAGTTTAATATGTCGCGAAAATAGATGACGAAGTAACGCCCACTAACCCCGAGTGTCCAAATGATTTTTAAAAAATAAATCGGATGTCAGGATGTTAGTACTTCATTATGGCGTTATTCTCTTTTGAAATGATGGTGGAATGGTACTGAATGCGGGCTTAAAAAGTCAACAGGGTAAGGTGATTAAAACGTAGCCAAATAATAAAAGCGCCGATGAGACGCTTTTATTGATTCAATGAAATCTGACGCTACTTAATGGCAGGGTATTTAGCTTATAGCCCGCTGATAGTCTAGCTAACAGGACGGCTGCGCTTGACCACCAATGGCACGCCAGCACATATCAAAACTGTCGTTGATATACTTTTCTGACTGCTCTGTCTGCGGCTCTTGTTGATCAACAAGCCAGTTCGCACAGATCAAAAAGTGGCTATGGATGAAGTGTCTAACGAGATTAATGTCTAGCACCATCAATTCTTCGGCTTGCTGTCCTTTCAAAATGATGTCATCGAGTGACGCAAACATCTGCGAAACAATGACTTCACGAGTTTGAGTCGTTGGGTCAAAGTGCACATTGGTGAAGAATTTCATGGCGATTGGGTTTTCTAACGCCCACTCAATTCCGGTCATCCACATGAATTTAAAGGCTTGATAGCGATTTTGTTCAGCGATTTCTGTGTGTTGAGCCAGAGTAGAAAATAGCTCTACTTTAAGTTCACGAAACAGTTCATCAATCAGTAGAGATTTGTTCTCAAAGTGATGAAACAGTGTCGCTTTTGCTACACCAGCGGTCTTCGCTATTTGCCCTGTAGATGTGCCCTCTAACCCTTGTTGGGAAAAGAGTAGGAGCGCAGCATCTAGGATTTTTTGCCTTTTTGTAATCATCGATTCAGTACTTTGAACATCATTTTCTTGATTGGGTTGTTGTATGGAGGGTGCATCAACTTAGTGAAGTTGATCTTGCCTCGAGTCAACACGGTTTTTGCATGGCTAAAGGCCTTGAAGCCTTCAATGCCGTGGTAGTGTCCCATGCCTGAAGGGCCAATACCACCAAACGGCGCATCTTCCGCTGCCACATGCACCAAAGAGTCATTGATACAAACGCCGCCAGAGTGTGTATCCGATAGGAATCGGTCTTGGGTTTTCTTGTCGTGACTCATTAGATACAAGGCAAGTGGACGTTCTCTTGTTGTGATGTAGCTTATTGCCTCGTCAATCGAATCATAAGGCACGATAGGAAGCACAGGGCCAAACAACTCTTCTTGCATTGCCACCATGTCATCATTCACTTCGGTGAGAAGGTGCGGTGTCATTCTGTGGTTCACGTCGTCTTGTGCCTGCTCGGTAACGGTATGTATCACGGCACCTTTTGACTTCGCATCTTCAACTACCCCTTTTAATCGATTGTACTGGCGCATGTTAACCACTGAGGTCAAGTCTTTGCTCTCAATTCCTGCTTTATAGAGCTTTTTGAAGTAGCGCTTGTAAGCGGTGATAAATGCATCGACCTTCTCTCGTGGCAATAAGATGTAATCCGGTGCGACACAGATTTGACCTGCGTTTAAGCTCTTGGCAAACAGGATACGTTCAACCGCGTCTGCGACATCGAAATCTGGTGCGATGATGGTTGGAGACTTACCGCCAAGTTCTAGTGTCACTGGCGTTAGGTTAGCAGCTGCGGCTTTCATTACGTGCTTACCAACAGAGGTTGAGCCTGTGAAAAGGATATGGTCGAACGGCAGCTGGCTGAACTTAGCAGAAACGTCGGCTTCACCTTCGATGATCGCCACTTGTTTTTCACTGAAACCTTCGGCCAACATCGTTTTCAAAACACGGTTGGTTGCAGGAGTAAACTCAGACATCTTGAGCATTGCTGTGTTACCTGCTGCCAATGCTGTGATGAGAGGCCCCAAAGAGAGCATCACTGGGAAGTTCCAAGGCACGATGATGCCAACTACACCTACTGGCTGATAATGCACAGTAATCTTGGCTGGTGTTAGCATCAAGCCGGCTTTACGACGTGAAGGCTTCAACCACTTCTTAAGATTTTTATCACTGTAATTAATTTGGTGTAGGGAGGGGGTGATGTCAGCAATTAAGCTGTCGTGTTTTGCTCGATGGCCATAATCTTCTGATACCGCTTCAATTAACTGCTCTTGGTAGCGCATTAATAGTTTTTTCAAGACTGAGAGATCATTTCGTCTCTGCTCAAGCTTTGGATTAACGTTGTTACGGTAGTGATCTTGCTGTCGGTTGAATATTTGATCCATGTCGTTGGTGCTCGACGTGTTTGGTTCAAGGTCTAGATTATGGCTCATAGTATCCCCTAAATTCGAATGCTGACCGATTGGTTGGTCAGTTAAAATTACAAGAAGTTATGGTCGAATACAAGATATGGACGAAAAAAGTTTATTTTTTGTGCAATGAACTGGCAATTGAGCTAAGTGGGCCCAACAACGGAAAAGCGGGTATTCAGGAAGAAGTGACTGATTTGTGAGAAGTGAACGTGTGCCTTTGGTGTCGTTAAAGGCACACGCGATGTGCTTTCGGGTTAGGCTGAAACTTTCTCGCAACGCATAAAGATGAAGTTAACGTTTTTTGATAGGCGTTCGTACGTTTCTTCAGAGATGGCTTTGGCTTTCTCGTCGATTGTGCCTTCAGTGATTTGTGAAATCAGCAAGCCAGATTGGCTGACAGCTTGGCAAAGCTCCGTTAATGAACGGCGGTAGAAGCTTACCTGAACGGGTGTTCCAACCGTGTTCCACTCTTCTTGAATGAATTCGCGCTCAAAGTAGTTACCTGAGAGGGTGCACTCGAAATCCGCAAATGGGTGATGAGTGGAAAACACGATGTAGCCGCCCGGTTTCAAAACGCGATAAACGTCATCAAAGACAGGCTTTAGATCTTCTATGTAATGCAGTACCAATGGGCACACGATGACATCAGCGCTGTTGTCTGTTTCTTTAGGTAAACCAAGAGCAGCATCTTGCGCGTATGCGGTCACATTGGGGATTTGTTTTCCGTTCACTAGGTCAACCATATCTTGAGATAGGTCGGTACAGGTGACTTTGTTGGCACCTTGGTCGATAAACCATTGTGCGTATATACCTGAACCGCAACCAAGGTCGACAATATCGAGCCCTTTAACATCGTCTAGTAAGGCTATGGTTGATGGGCGTTCTAGTAGGGCATTATAAATATTATCGCGAGCAGCAGAGTCGTATTGCTTTGCGTAGGTGGTGTACATTTCGGACATGATTTAACACTCATCAATAGGTATGGAAGAACAGGATACTGACTATCTTGGTGATAGCGAGAGTAGTGATAGTGAAGTGCCGATATTTGTCACAACCCTGACTTAACATCACCAAATTAGCTAAGAATTTTAGGCGTCATTGCTATTTTATTCACCTAAATTTTTGTTAGAAAGTGCTTTATTTTTAATGCACTTCAGTCTGTTTTTTGCCCTAAAACCTTGTAATTCCTTAGTTGTCACTTTAAGTCGATCTGTCGATAAAAAAACGTAATCGTAACCACAAATATCAATGGTTGGACTCGCTCTTAATAATATCGGTTAATGCAGCCAACAAATCGTATTTGAACGTTTTTGTTGGGTTATACCTCGCTATTCCAAAGAGGTATCTTCTGTCGATGGCCCTATAGTGTGAGGTCTCTAGAATTGGAAAATTCGGTTAATTTGGAACGCATCCGTGCTGAGTATAACGTAAAGCACTGGAGCCAAGGTTTTTATGGCATTGATGACAACGGTGAAGTGTATGTATCACCGAGCGAAACGGATCATCAAGTCCCACTAAGTAAGATCGTAAAACAGTTAGAGCAAAGAAATATTGGTTTACCTGCTCTTGTGCGTTTTCCTCAAATCGTGCATCAGCGTGTGCACAATATCTGTAACGCATTTAACCAAGCGATCGAAGAATATCAGTACGACAACCGTTACCTACTTGTTTATCCGATTAAAGTTAACCAGCAAAAAGAAGTGGTTGATGAGATCTTAGCGAGCCAAGCTCAATTAGAGCAAAAGCAGCTAGGCCTAGAGGCGGGCAGCAAGCCTGAGCTATTAGCGGTATTGGCGCTGGCTCAAAAAGCGAGCTCTGTGATCGTGTGTAACGGTTACAAAGACAGAGAATACATCCGCCTTGCACTGATTGGCGAGAAACTAGGGCACAAGGTTTTTATCGTTCTAGAGAAATTGTCTGAGCTTGATCTTGTTCTTTCTGAAGCGAAAGCTCTGGGTGTGAAACCTCGTTTGGGTTTACGTATCCGTCTTGCTTCTCAAGGCGCAGGTAAATGGCAAGCAAGTGGTGGTGAGAAGTCGAAGTTTGGCTTGTCTGCATCACAAGTGCTTACTGTTATCGAGCGCTTGAAAGCAGAAGACCAGCTGGATGTTCTAGAGCTCGTGCACTTCCACCTTGGTTCGCAAATGGCGAACATTCGTGATGTGCGCAATGGTGTGAGTGAAGCGGCTCGATTCTACTGTGAACTGCGTGATATTGGCGCTCAACTGAAGTTCTTAGATGTTGGTGGTGGTTTAGCTGTCGATTACGACGGCACACGTAGCCAATCTTCAAACTCAATGAACTACGGCCTGCTTGAGTACGCTCGTAACATCGTGATGACGGTAGGAGACATTTGTAAGGTCTACAATCAGCCACAACCTGTGATCATTTCGGAGTCTGGTCGCTCACTGACAGCGCACCATGCTGTGTTGATCACCAACGTGATTGGTACTGAAAGCTACTCACCGGAAGACATGCTAGCGCCAGAAGCAGATGCACCACTGTTGCTTAACAACATGTGGAAGAACTTCTTAGAACTTGATGCTGGTAACGACGACCGTGCGTTGATTGAGATCTACAACGACACGCAGAGTGATATTGCAGAAGCGCACAACCAATTTGCGACCGGTATGCTGAACCTTCAGCATCGTGCTTGGGCTGAGCAGATGTCTTTGCGCATCAACTACGAGCTAAGCACTCGTATGAGTACTAAGAACCGTTACCACCGTCCAATTTTGGATGAGTTGAGCGAGCGTTTAGCGGACAAGTTCTTCGTGAACTTCTCGTTATTCCAGTCATTGCCAGACGCTTGGGGTATTGATCAGGTGTTCCCTGTATTGCCACTGAGCGGTTTAGACAATGCGGATGAGCGTCGTGCTGTGGTGTTGGACATCACTTGTGACTCTGACGGTACGATTGACCAGTATGTTGATGGTCAAGGCATTGAAACAACCTTGCCAGTGCCAGCGTGGAACCCAGATGAACCATACCTAATGGGCTTCTTCCTAGTAGGGGCGTACCAAGAGATCTTGGGTGATATGCATAACCTATTTGGTGATACGCACAGTGTTGTGGTGAATGTTGATGAGAGCGGAGAAGCGAACATTGACTACATCAACGAAGGCGACACAGTAGAGGACATGATGCGTTACGTTCATATTGATATGGACCTAATTCGTCAGAACTACAAAGAATTGGTAACGGCGAAAGTACCAGCGCAAGAGCAGCAAAGCGTACTTGAAGAGTTAGAGCAAGGCTTGATGGGTTACACCTATCTTGAGGATTTTTAATGAACGATCTATTTACGAAACCAGATTACTCGCTGTACTCCAATGCGATGACGTTTATGCGTCGTCCGTTGGTGCAAAACCCAATCGACAACGACGCTGATGTGGTTGTGTTGGGTGCGCCGCTAGATATGGCGACATCTGGCCGCCCGGGTGCTCGCATGGGACCTGATGCGATTCGTCGTGCATCGGTAAACTTGGCGTGGGAAGGTAAGAAATTCCCGTGGGACTTCAATGTATTTGAACATACCTCGGTGATTGATGCTGGCGACCTTGTGTTTGATTGCGGTGACGCAGAAGACCTAACTCAGCGTTTGGAAGCAGCAGCTGATGCGATTCTAAATAGCGGTAAAACTCTGTTAGGTCTAGGTGGCGATCACTTCATTACACTGCCTCTACTACGAGCGTATGGTAAGAAGTACGGTGAAATGGCGTTGATTCACTTCGACGCACATACTGACACCTACAACCAAGGCAGTCGTTACGACCACGGCACCATGTTCTACCATGCACCAAACGAAGGTCTTATCTCGCCAGAACATTCGGTGCAGATCGGCATTCGTACTGAGTACAAACAAGAAGGCCATGGTTTCAACGTCATTAATGCGATGCAAGCCAATGACATGAGTGTGGACGAGATTATTGCTCAAGTGAAAGATATTGTTGGTGATAAGCCAGTGTATCTGACGTTTGATATCGACTGTCTTGATCCTGCTTTTGCGCCGGGTACTGGTACGCCAGTGTGTGGTGGTTTGAACTCCGATAAAGTTCTGAAAATCATCCGTGGTTTGCAGGGTATCAACATGGTTGGTATGGACGTTGTAGAAGTGTCTCCAGCGTATGACCAAAGTGACATCACAGCGTTAGCAGGTGCTACGATAGCGCTTGAGCTGCTTTATGTTTGGACGGCGAATCGTCTAGCTAAATCATAAAATGCCGCTGTTATAAGCGTAGCGTTGCTATCTGATTTAAAAGCCCACCAGGTTTTACTTGGTGGGCTTTTTTGTTTTTTCTACCGCTTGACTGACTGAGCTATCGCAAAGGTGATAACGCTGACGCTGAAGGTTGGGTAATCTTCTGCTAAACATCTATTATGCAACCTATTTTATTGTGTTTTTATGGTTTTCTAGAGGCGATAGCCTGCGTGTTGTCTCAAAGATGGGAATAGTTGCTGTTTAGTTGTTGATGTATAGCTCACTTCAATTAATGCCTTATTTTCGCTAATGATTTGTTAACTTTATTGCGGTATAAATTTATGAAATTGAGAGGTGTATATTTTTGTGAGTTTATTTGCATATAAATCAGCACCCTACTAACTTTTAACTAGTGTTCTGGAAACCCTTGGAAAATAGACAAATTTGCAAGAAGAGCTCTACTCACGCAGATATGGCATTTTTTATGGGGAAGACTAGGCTTAAAGGTAAGTAAACTATAAAAAAACAGGTGAAATTTAATCTCTTTTTGTACCTCTTCGATGAACCGTTTGAATGTGTTCCGAAGAGCGAGATATAAGTTAATGAAAACCTGAAATTGCTTTTACAAACAATGTTCACTGCTCTTAAGAAGCGATTTGTGACATCGGGGGATATATGGATATCGAAGTTTCGCGTCAGACTGTGGTAGTTGAAGCTACCAGTGGAGATGTGGTTGTAGTTAAGCCTGACGGCAGTGCCAGAAAAGTTTCGGTTGGCGATATCATCCGTGAAAATGAGATTGTTATTACCGCGCATGATGCTGAACTCCTAATAGGTTTGCCTAGCGGCCCTGTTGAGGTTGAAGGCAATTGTGTTGGGTGTGTCGATCAAGACTTGGCTTGGGCAGATGCACCGATCGCCGGAGAGGTGAATATCGATTTGGCGCAAGCTGCTGATGATTCATTCACTGATGAAGATCTTGCGGCGATTCAAGAAGCCATTTTAGGTGGTGCCGATCCAACTCAAATTTTAGAAGCTACCGCAGCCGGTGGCGGTTTAGGTTCTGCAAATGCAGGCTTTGTCACCATTGATTACAACTATACAGAAACTCGTCCTTCAACCTTCTTTGAAACTTCAGGCCTAGAAGATCAATCTGTTGATGAAGATAGGGAAGAGCTTAGATCGATCACGCTCTCATCGGGTGGTCAATCCATCGCTGAAACACTGACCGAAGGTTCCATTTCCGGAAATACTTATCCTCAATCGGTGACGGTTACTGATACCGTTGTTGCGGGTAGTTTAGCGCTTGACCCAGATTCTTTTGCTCCAGAAACACTTTCTCTCGCCTCGCTCCTTAGTGAACTCAACAGCGACATTACCTCTAGTGGCCAACCGGTTACTTTTACGTATGATTCAGCCTCTAATTCGATTATTGGTGTTCAAGGTACAGATGAAGTGCTGCGCATCGATATTGATGCCGTAAGTGTCGGAAATGACATTGAATTATCGCTGACGACAACCATTTCTCAGCCGATAGATCATGTTCCGTCGATTGGTGGCGGACAGGTTTCCTTTACGGGTGACCAAATCAACATCGCCTTTGACATACAGGGCCAAGACACCGCAGGTAATCAGCTCGTCACACCGATTAATGCGCAAGTAACCGTCCTTGATGGGGTAGATCCGTCTGCCGAAAGCGTGTCTATCGACAACGTTGAAACAAGCAGTGCTGCAATTGAGGGCACGTTTTCAAATATTGGTAGCGATAATCTACAGTCAGCTGTTTTTGACTCAAGCGCACTTGCTCAATTTGATGGTGTGCTCAGTGATAATCAGGCGACCGTTGCATCTTTGTCTGCTGATGGAAGTACCATAACACTGTCAATCCAAGGTAGCAGCGATGTTATTTTAACCGTTAGCTTAGATACTGACGGTACCTATCGATTTGAGCAGTTGAGACCAATTGAGCAAGTCGGCACTGATTCGCTTTCTTTCTCTTTGCCAATCACGGTTACCGATTTTGACCAAGATGTCGTAACCAATACCATCAACCTCGCTATTTCTGATGGCGATAAACCAGTCATTACCAATGTCGACAGTATTGATGTTGATGAAGCTGGTATTGTTGGCGGTTCTCAAGAGGGAACGGCAACGGTCTCAGGAAGTGGTAGTGTCGCTTCAGAAATTTTTGATAGTGACATTATCGATCATCATGAACTTGAACCTGCAGAGTTTAATACCGCCGGCACACTGATATCTAACGGTGAGGTTGTGTTACTCGAACTGGTTGATGAAACCAATGGTGTGCGAACGTACGAAGGCTATGTCGAGGTTAATGGCGCAAGAATTACGGTTTTTGATGTAAAAATTGATAGCCCATCGTTGGGTAGCTATGAATTTAACCTCTATGAAGAATTGTCGCATCAAGGTGCTGAAGACGCACTTTTAACCTTTGCACTGCCTATCTATGCAGTAGATGCCGATGGCGATAGATCGGCGTTATCCAGTGGTTCAAGTACTCCAGAAGCTGCCCAGATTCTTATCAACGTTAAAGATGATGTCGTTGAACTGGTTGATAAGGTTGAATCTGTTACTGAACCAACTTTAGCTGGCGATACTGTTGTCTCGTATAACCTGTTCAATTTCGAAGGTGCGGATGGTTCGACAATTCAATCATTCAACTACGACGGTGTTGATTATTTATTAGATCAAAGCTTACTGCCAGATGCTCCTCAAACCTTCAGTTTCACTGAGGGAGTGGTCACTATCTCGCTTAACGGTGATTTCAGTTTTGAGGTTGCTCGAGATATCGACCACTCAAGTAGCGAAACGATCATCAAACAGTTTTCATTCTTAGCAGAAGATGGTGATGGTGACACTGATACATCAACGCTTGAGTTAAGTATTACCGATGGTCAAAACCCGGCAATCAATCTGATTCCACCTGTTACTTTATCTGAAACCAATCTAGCTGATGGCTCTGCACCAAGTGGAAGTGCAGTAAGTGCAACCAACACGATCACTTTTACCTCTGGTAGTGATGATGTGGCGAACTTCCGTATTGAGCCTACAGAGTTCAATGTCGGCGGCGCACTGAAATCGAATGGTTTTGTGGTCGAGGTAAAAGAAGACGCGGCGAATCCAGGTACTTACATTGGTTTCATTACTGATGGTTCAAACACTGAAATTCCAGTGTTTACGATTAGCTTCTCGTCCACCACGCTTGGTGAATACACCTTTACCCTATTAAAAGCGTTGGACCATGCAGATGGCTTAGCAAACAATGATCTGAGCTTTGATCTTCCGGTGTATGCGGTAGACAGCGATGGCGATGATTCTGCTGTATCCCAGCTGAATGTGACTATCGGTGATGATGTTCAAATCATGCAAGATGGCACATTAGATATTGTTGAGCCTAATCTGGCTGATGGCACGGTGACCACTAACACCATTGATGTGATGCCAAACCAAAGTGCTGATGGCGCGACGATTACTCAGTTCACCTATGACGGCCAACTTAGAACGCTTGACCAAAATGACACGGGTGAGCAGCAATTTAGCTTCACAGAGGGTGAATTATTTATCACGCTGCAAGGTGAGGTGCGATTTGAACCAAACCGTAACCTAGACCACTCCTTGAGTGAAGACATCGTGAAGTTGATAGAGGTCACCTCAAGTGATTTCGATAAAGATCCAGTAACGTCAACGGTTACTCTGACCATCACCGACGGTGATAACCCGACAATCGATGCGGTACCGAGCGTCTCACTTAAAGAAGCGGAGCTCGCTGATGGCTCATCACCAAGTGGCAGTGCGGTTAGCCAAACAGAAACTATCACTTTTACCAACCAAAGTGATGATGTTGAAAAATTCCGTTTGGAGCCGAGTGAGTTTAATACTGGCGGTACTTTGAAATCTGATGGCTTGGTGATTGAGATTCGAGAAGAGCCTGCAGGTTCGGGTAACTACATCGGCTTCACCACAGACACTTCAAATGTCGAGACTACTGTCTTCACACTTGCATTCAGCAGCACGACTTTAGGTGAATACACCTTCACGCTTATAGAAGCGATTGATCACACACCAATTCAAGGTAATAACGATCTAACGTTTAACTTGCCAGTGTACGCGGTTGATAGCGATGGCGATGATTCTCTAATGTCGCCACTTGCTGTGACGATCACCGATGATATCCAAGTCATGGTAGATGGCGCGTTTACGATTGAAGAGCCGACTGTCGCTGATTTAGCAGCGGGTACGCCGACAACCACGACTGTGAATGTTCTTGATCAAGAAGGGGCAGACGGTACGACCATCACC
The DNA here is from genome assembly GCA_041879415.1 of Vibrio chagasii. Lineage (NCBI taxonomy): Bacteria > Pseudomonadati > Pseudomonadota > Gammaproteobacteria > Vibrionales > Vibrionaceae > Vibrio > Vibrio chagasii. The sequence goes on from CP090851.1 coordinate 992,572, forward strand.
CAAATCAATTATGACAACGGCACAGTGTTTACGCTTGACCAGAGCAATACGGGAGAGCAGAAGTTTGTGGTTGCTGAAGGTTCGCTTTATGTCACGCTGCAAGGTGATGTGCGCTTTGAACCAAATCGTAACCTCGACCATACAAGTGGAGACATCGTTAAGTCGATAGTCGTGACTTCAAGCGACTCAGATAGTGATGTTGTTACTTCTACGGTGACGTTGACTATTACCGATGGTGACATCCCGACGATTGATAATGTACCGAGCGTTACTTTATCTGAAACTAATTTGAGTGATGGTTCTACGCCAAGCGGTGCCGCAGTCAGTCAAACAGAGACGATTACCTTTACCAATCAAAGTGATGATGTGGCGAGTTTCCGTATTGAACCTACAGAATTCAATGTTGGTGGGGCGCTTAAATCAAATGGGCTGGTGGTTGAGCTAAAAGCAGACCCAAGCACACCAGGTGGTTATATCGGTTTTGTGACTGATGGTTCGAACGTTGAAACCAACGTGTTCACGATCAGTTTCTCTGGTACTACCCTCGGTCAGTACACTTTCACGTTGTTAGAAGCATTAGACCATGTGGATGGTTTAGCTAAGAACGATCTTAGCTTCAACCTTCCTGTTTATGCGGTAGATACCGACGGCGATGATTCATTGGTGTCACAGTTGAATGTGACCATCGGTGATGATGTTCAAGTCATGCAAGATGGAGCTCTCAATATTGTCGAGCCAACAGTTGCTGATTTGGCTGCGGGTACACCTACGACAACTACCGTTAATGTGTTTGACAAAGAAGGGGCAGACGGCGCGACCATCACACAATTTACTTATGATGGCGGGACCGTATTAACGCTTGACCAGAATAATACTGGTGAGCAGAAGTTCGTTGTTGCTGAAGGTTCACTGTATATCACTATCCAAGGTGACGTTCGCTTCGAGCCGAACCGCAATCTCGATCATACTGGTGGAGACATCGTTAAACAGATCGAGGTCACCTCAAGCGATTTCGATAAGGACACTGTGACCTCGACAGTCACCCTGACGATTACTGATGGTGATATCCCGACCATTGATGCGGTGCCAAGTGTTACTCTGTCTGAAACCAACCTTGCTGATGGCTCAGCGCCAAGTAGCGGTGCTGTAAGTCAAACTGAGACGATTACTTTTACTAATCAAAGTGATGATGTGACCCGTTTCCGTATTGAACCTACCGAGTTCAATGTTGGTGGCGAACTGAAATCGAATGGTTTTGTGGTCGAGATAAAAGAAGATTCAGCGAACCCGGGCACTTATATCGGCTTCATTACTGATGGTTCAAATGCTGAAATTCCAGTGTTTACGATTAGCTTCTCGACTACGACTCTTGGTGAATACACCTTTACTTTATTGGAAGCGTTAGACCATGCAGATGGCCTAGCGAACAATGATCTGAGCTTTGATCTTCCGGTTTATGCGGTCGACAGCGATGGCGATGATTCTTTAGTGTCTCAACTTAATGTAACCATCGGCGATGATGTTCAAATCATGCAAGATGGCACGCTAGATATCGTTGAGCCGAATTTGGCAGATGGCACGGTAACAACCAATACCATTGATGTAATGCCAAACCAAAGTGCTGATGGTGCAACGGTTACTGAGTTTTCTTTTGGTGGCATCGTTAAAACGTTGGATCAGAGCATCACAGGCGAACAGCAATTCAGTTTCACAGAAGGTGAGTTGTACATCACCCTTCAAGGTGAGATGCGCTTCGAGCCCAACCGTAACTTAGACCATTCCGTGAGCGAAGACATTGTTAAGTCCATCGTCGTGACATCCAATGACTTTGATAAGGATCCTGTCACTGCAACCGTTACTTTGACCATAACCGATGGCGATAACCCGACTATCGATGCGGTGCCGAGTGTTGCTCTTGAAGAAGCGGATCTGGCTGATGGCTCATCACCAAGTGGTAGTGCGGTTAGCCAAACAGAAACCATCACTTTTACTAACCAAAGTGATGATGTTGTAAAATTTCGCTTAGAGCCGAGTGAGTTTAATACTGGCGGTACTCTGAAGTCTGATGGCTTAGTGATTGAGATCCGAGAAGAGCCTGCTGGCTCGGGTAACTACATCGGCTTCACTACGGATATTTCAAATGTAGAAACCACAGTCTTCACACTTGCATTTAGCAGTACGACTTTAGGTGAATACACCTTTACGCTTTTAGAAGCGATTGACCATACACCGATTCAAGGGAATAACGACTTAACGTTCAACTTGCCTGTGTACGCGGTCGATAGTGATGGCGATGACTCTCTGATGTCGCCTCTGGCTGTAACGATTACCGATGATATTCAAGTCATGGTGGATGGTGCTCTCAGCATTGAAGAGCCGACAGTGGCTGACTTAGCCGCGGGTACGCCGACAACAACGACCGTCAATGTTCTTGATCAAGAAGGGGCTGATGGCACAACTATTACCCAAATCAATTACGATGGCACAGTGTTTACGCTTGACCAGAGTGATGCGGGTGAGCAAAAGTTTGTAGTTGCTGAAGGCTCACTTTATATCACGCGGCAAGGCGATGTACGCTTTGAACCAAATCGCGATCTTAATCACTCGGGCGGGGACATCGTTAAGTCGATAGTCGTCAGTTCAAGTGATTCTGATAGTGATGTGGTGACTTCGACAGTCACGCTAACCATTACCGATGGCGATCTACCAATCATCAACGTCATCCCTGGCGTGAGTCTTTCTGAAGTCGATCTGGCTGATGGCTCTGCGCCAACGGGCAATCCAGTATCGATGACTCAAGTGATTACCTATACCGAAGGCAGTGATGATGTTAGTCATTTCAGAATTGACCCTGCTCAGTTCAATACTTCGGGGGCTTTGAAGTCGAATGGCTTAGAGGTTGAGATTAAAGAACAGCCAGCGAACTCTGGTAACTACATTGGCTTTGTGAAAGACGGTGCTAACGTAGAAACCAACGTTTTCACGATCAGCTTCTCAACCACCAATTTAGGGCAATACACGTTTACGTTGCTTGAAGCGTTGGATCATGCGGATGGCTTGCAGAACAACACCTTAAACTTCGATGTACCTGTGATAGCGGTGGATACCGATGGTGATGAGTCTGCGATGTCACCAATGACAGTGACTATTACCGATGATGTACAAGGTGTACAAGACGGGTCATTGAATATTGTTGAGCCTTCACTGGCTGATCTCGTGGCAGGTACTCCAACTACGCCAACCATCGATGTAATGCCGACTCAAAGTGCTGATGGAGCAAAGGTCACCCAATTTATTTACGATGGTGGTACTGCTGTCACCTTGGATCCGAATGTATCGACAGAGCAGGTGTTTACCGTAACCGATGGTTTACTGTACATCACGATTGAAGGCGAAGTTCGTTTTGAGCCAAATCGAAATCTGGATCATTCAGCGGGTGATATTGTTAGAACGATTGTGGTAACGACCAGCGACTTTGATAACGATACTGATACCGCGGATGTCACATTAACGATCCAAGATGGGATTGATCCGGTTATCGATGTTGTTCCTAGCGTGAACTTATCGGAAGTGAACCTAGCAGATGGCTCAACGCCGAGTGGTTCTGCGGTGAGTTCAACACAAACCATTACCTACACCGTGGGTAGTGATGACTTAAGCCACTTTAGAATCGCGACCAGCGAATTCAACCCAGGTGATGTGCTGAAATCAAATGGTCTTGTTGTTCAGCTAAAAGAAGATCCTGCTTCACCTGGCGACTACATCGGGTTTACTGATGATGGGGCCGGTAATGTAACTAATGTATTCACCATTGATTTTGATAGTGTCAACAAAGGTCAGTTCACCTTCACTCTGATTGAGGCACTCGATCACCTTGATGGCGCGCTTAATAACGACCTTAATTTCAACTTGCCTGTTTATGCGGTTGATACTGATGGTGATGACTCAGTTAAGCGTGATGTTGTTGTCACCATTCAAGATGACCTTCAACAGATGCAAGATGGCACGTTAACCATCACAGAGCCAAATACTGGCACACCAACAACCTCGACTGTTGATGTTTTGCCTACGCCAAGTGCTGATGGGGCAACCATTACACAGTTCACCTATGACGGTGGCTCTGCGATTACTTTGGATCAGAGCATTAGCGGTGAGCAGGAATTTGTTTTCACTGAAGGCTCGCTGTTTGTCACCTTGGATGGTGATGTAAGGTTTGAACCAAATCGCAATCTTGACCACTCTGCAGGCGACATAGTTAAGCTGATTGAATTTACTTCATCTGATTTTGATAAGGATATTTCTTCTTCAACGGTCACACTCACTATTGTTGATGGTGATGGACCAACGTTGAATGTCGTTCCGAGTGTTAGCTTGTCTGAAAGCTTACTGGCTGACGGTTCAACGCCGAGTGGCAGCCCAGTCAGTGTGACCCAAACCATTACTTCACTCGCAAGCAGTGATGACATCGAGAAGATTGTCGTCGAAGTAGGGTTGTTTAATACCAGCGGTGTATTGAAGTCTGATGGCCTTGAATTGAGCTTGCGTGAAGAGCCTGCGGGTTCCGGTGATTACATAGCATTCACCACGGATGGCTCGGGTGTGGAGAAAGTTATCTTCACCCTAGAATTTGATAACACTACCCCGAGTGAGTACACGTTTACTTTGTTAGAGCGTTTGGATCATGTCGACGGATTAGGAAACAACGATCTCAGCTTTGACTTGTCGGTATATGCGCAAGATACCGATGGCGATATTTCACCGTCTAAACCGCTTTCTGTGACCATCAGTGATGACGTTCAATTAATGCAATCTGGTGCTCTTAGCATCACAGAGCCAAGCACGGGCACGCCTACCACAACGACATTTGATGTGATGCCTGCGCAAAGTGCTGATGGCGCTACCATAACTAAATTTACTTATGGTAGTCAGCCTGAAGAGTCTCTGGTGCAAACCAACACTGGTGAGCAAGAGTTCGTATTTACGGAAGGTTCGTTGTTTATCACGCTTGAAGGCGATGTGCGCTTTGAGCCTAATCGAAATCTGAATCATTCTGGTGGTGATATCGTTAAGACGATTACCGTGACATCAGAAGACAAAGACGGCGATATTGTTACTTCGATAGTGACGCTGACGATTTCAGATGGTGCGCCACCGGTAATTGATACGGTGCCAACGGTTGCATTGGAAGAAGCGAATCTTGTGGATGGCTCATCTCCGAGCTTACCTGTGAGCCAAACTGAAACCATTACTTTCACTGCGGGAAGTGATGATGTGAGCCATTTCCGTATTGATACCACTCAGTTCAACACGTCTGGTGATTTGAAATCGGATGGCTTGGTAGTTCAGCTTAAAGAAGATCCAGCCAACAGCGGAACCTATATTGGTTTCGTTGAAAGTGGAGGTGTTCAAACGGATATCTTTACCATCACTTTTAGTAGTGCGGTGCTGGGCGAATACACGTTCACTTTATTGGAAGAGCTCGATCATCTGCCTGTACAAGGCAACAACGATCAAGTATTCACTCTGCCAGTGATCGCGGTCGACCTAGACAATACCGATTCTGTGATGAAACCTTTGACCGTTACTATCACCGATGATGTGCCTGTCATTACCGATACGACAGCGACCAGCACATTTGTGGTTGATGAGGATGATCTTGGATCTGTGGTTTCTCAAGCAACAGGCGCATTTGTTACCACAGAAGGTGCTGACCAAGTAGAGGTTTACGAACTGCGTAATATCTCTGCGCTTGAAGCGACATTGACCTCTGGAACTGAAGCGATTTCTATTACAGAAGTCACTGGAGCTGCGAACACAACGACCTATCAAGGTACGACGACAAGCGGAACTCCTATCTTCACGCTCGCGCTAGCGAATGACGGCTCTTATACGTTTACGTTGCTAGGTCCTCTAAACCATCCAACAAGCCCGAATTCCAATACCTTAACGATTCCATTTGATGTCGTTGCAGTTGATGGTGACGGTGATGACTCTAATCAGTATGTATTGCCGATCGAAGTGCTCGATGATGTGCCAGTGATGAGTGCGCCAACGGGTGAGACGGTGGTTGATGAAGATGATCTTGCTGGGATTGGATCGGATCAATCCGAAGATACCATTATTAACGGGCTATTCACAGTTGATGAAGGTGCTGATGGTGTTGTTAAGTACGAATTGGTCGATGAAAACTTAGTGATTGCAGGCTTAACTTCTGATGGAGAAAGCCTAGAGTGGCTGCCTGTTTCACAAAGCGGTACAACTTTCACTTATGTAGCACAGACGGTAACCAGCAATCAGCCTGTGTTTGAAATCATTTTTGATACCTCAAACAACAGCTATCAATTTGAGCTGCTTAAACCACTTAAGCACCCTGATGGCGCGAATGAAAACACCATAGATCTTGATTTCTCTGTCGTGGCTGAAGATTTTGACCAAGACAAATCGAACGCGATCGACCTGACTATTACGGTAACCGATGATGTTCCATTGGTGACCACTCAATCGATCACGCGAGTTGAGGGTCAAGGTTATGGCAACTCCAAAGTTAACATGTTTGCCAATGCGACGGATGTGGGTGCGGATGATGCAGCGCTGACTCGCATAGAGGGCATTACCAGCAATGGCGCCGACATCGTGTTCCGCACAGGAAACAATGGGCCATACAGCAGTAGCTTTGATTTAAACAGTGGTGTCCAGCAGGTACGAGTGTATGAACAAACCGATGATGGTAGTGGCGGCATCGATACTCGTGAGCTTGGTAGACTGCGCATAAATTCCAATGGTGAGGTGGAGTTTAGAGCGACCAACTATCTGGATCATGATGGAGACACCATCGACTTCTCGATCAATGTGATTGCGACAGACGGTGATTTGGATACGTCATCAACGCCTTTGAATATTACGATCACAGATGAAGAGTCATCAGCAGTATCGCTCAAGGTGACTACGTTTGAGGATGCGGGTAGAGACTCGACAATCCCTTACGCAACGGGTGATGCTCCAAGCGTAGAGAATATTCAAGATAACCAAAGCGGTTTGCCTGATGCACCAGCACAAATTGCGCTGCAGGTTAACCTGAAGGACCAAGATAATAACGAGTCTATCGGCCAACTGACGATTCAAAGTGGTAATCATAGAGGGACGTTCTATTACTTTGATGGCGTGGAATATCACAAGTTAGTCGCTGAACCAAACGGTGATATCTTGTTTGGTCCGCCACAAATGCAGCAGAGCTTTGCTCCAAGCACGAACCAGCCATTAGACATCATCGCGACAATCGATAACTTGTTCTTTGTTCCAGACCAAAACTACGGTTCAAATGACAATGGTGTGCGAATCAACTACGAGCTTGAAATTGATAACAACGGCACACTTGATCATACAGTAAATTCAAACTTCAGAATTGAGATTGAAGCGGTAGCGGATATTGCCACTTGGGATGATGCGAATAGTACGTATCAATATCAAGTGAATGAAGATGAAGACAATGTGACACTTCAGCTGAACGCAGAGTCGCAAGATAATAGTAATACTGAGACGATTACCTATGAGCTAGAAGCCGTTCAAGGTGACGGGAAGTTTGAGCTGTTGGATCAAAATGGCAATGTGTTAACGCCAGTCAATGGTGTCTACACGATTGCTGCCGCAGATATCAATAGCACCGTGGTTAATCCAATCGATAACTTCTCTGGGCAAATTGAGTTCAAAGCAACCGCAATTACGAAAGAGACGCGTAATCCATACGATGACGCAGCCAACGGAGGGGCAAATGATAAGACAACGGCTCGCTCTGTAGAGCAAAATATTATCATTGATGTGACAGCTGATGCGGACCCTGGCTCGTTCAGCGTTAACCGAATCCGTATTAATGAAGACAATATTGATGATCCAGACTACCTAGGACCTCTGGCGAACAAAGATGCCTTTACGTTGGATGAAGTGATCACCATGAATGGCTCGGTGGACACTGATGGCTCCGAAGAGTTGTTTGTTCGCATCAGCAATATAACCGAAGGTGCGGTGCTTTATTTCCTCGGAACCACTACTCCTGTTCCTACAATCACCATCAACGGTGTCGATTATCAGGAAGTGGCGTATTCCGATTTAGCCAATGTAGAGATCGTTCCTGCTAAACACAGCAATGTTGACTTCACGTTTGAGGTTACCGGTGTTGTCAAAGATACCGCGAACCTTTCTTCTGGGCCTCAGGTTGATGAAGAAATCTTAGGAACTAAAACGGTAAACGTTGAGGTTAAAGGTGTTGCCGATATTCCTTATGGCGGTACCAACGGTACGGCTTGGACAGCAATCACCGATGGCACAACATCAGGTGTTCAAACCACAATTCAAGAGAGTCAAAATGGCGATAGCTTCGCTGAACTCGACTTCACTGTATTGTCTGGCGAGAGAAGACCAGATAGCGGAACAACACCACTACCTGACGATGGCTCAGAGTCGATAACGGTTATTCTTTCTGGCATCCCTGACGGCGTTATTCTGGAAGATGGCGATGGTACCGTGATTGACTTGAACTTTGTTGGTTATGAAACGGGACCGGGCGGTAGCCCTGATCTCTCTAAACCTATCTACGAAGCGAACATCACTGAAGCGGGGAAAACTTCAGGCATCCGTATTAGACCTGTTGATTCATCGACAGAGAATATCCATATCCAAGGTAAAGTGATCGTGACCGAGAATGATGGTCATACGCTTACCTTTGACCAAGAAGTTCGAGTATTGGTTGAGCCTAGGATTGATACCTCTGCAACCTACAATACGGTGACTCGTGGGGATGAAGATACGGCGATCAACATTGATTGGCACCCAGAGGGCACTGATTACATTGACGATGATGAGCATTTCACTTCAATCGTTATCAGTGGTATTCCAAGTGGTGTTGCAAGTGTGGTTGTAAACGGTGATGTGATTTGGAACTACGATGCTGTAGCCGGAACGCTAACCATCACACCTAAGAGTGGGCAGACTCCAGAAGCGTTCACCCAGATAGCACTGAACAATAATTTTATTCAGATAACACCGGAACAAGATTCGAGCACCGACTTTACGCTGAATACGGTTGTCATGATTGAAGAACGCGATCATGAATATGTTGATGCAACTGACCCAGGTCAGGGTATTGCAACAGCAACAATCACGGGCTCGATTGATGTTCGTGTGCGACCTGTGGTTGAGCCTGAAGATGCTAACAACAAGCTGGTTGTCGATGAGGTCGCTGGTCTTACAGACTTGGGTACAGTGGTCGCGGATGCTCTAACGGGTGTTCTCAAATTCACAACCAACAGCGATAACACATCGGTTACGGATGAGTTTGTTATTCGATATCAAGAAACTGATGCTTCGTCTGCTATCGAAGAAGTTGACCAGCTAGTTATTCAACTGACCAATGTGGACGACTCGGCGTTATCAGATGCTGTCCTCAATCAGTTACTTGTTATTGGCGCCGCTTATGAAGGCAATGGCCGTTGGGTGGTAACCAATGAAGACCTGTTTAGTATTAGTGCACCAAACGGTCTCGCGTTTCCGCCAGTTTCTGGCACTCCAGGCGTTTTCAATGACATCAAGATGACCATCTACAGTACCGTGATTGATCGAGGCGATGGCGCTGAAACTGAGTCATCAGCTGCGGTTCAGAGGGAAGGTGAGGTGAACTTGTCATTCCCAGAAGTGCTTGTTGGCGGGAACGAGGTGGCTGCAGATATTACGATGACACCAGATAGCGTTGTCGATGCTGTAGAAGACACACAGTTAGACTTGGGAACGGCACTAAATAGTCTGATCACATTCTCCGGTGAAGACGCTTCAACAGACCAAGTAACTATCATTATTGATGACTCTGTGACCATCCCGCCAGGAATAACTTTCCCAATCAGTTTAGGAGGAGGCAGTGATGTTGACTTCGTAAACGGGAAGTATGTATTTGAAACAACCGTCGATCAGGGTGTTCCAACGGATTTCTCTGGTCTGCTACTTAACCTGCCTGCTGACTATTCTGGCGACTTTAGGTTACCAATCACAATAGTAACCAAAGATACACTGTCTGGTGATGAGAAAACCTTGGTGACCGATGTCGTCATTAAAGTCGCTCCTGACGTTGAAGGTAACCCGGACATTGATGTAACGGTTGTAGGTTCGCTCGATGACTCGTTTAATCCTGTCGATACTGATGGTCAACCTGGACAAGATCCGGTGGGTTACGAAGATACTTACATTCAGCTTGATTTCAGCACAACCATTACTGACCAAGTCAGTGGAGTTGAGGGTGGTGACGAAAAATTCACATCTATTACGCTGACTTTGGATGACACAAGTGTTGGTGCGTTTTACACAAGCGCGGGTGTATCGCTTGGTACGTCTGTGACTTTCAATGAAGCGGAAATTAATGCCGGTGCTTTGGACAATGTATTGTTCCGTCCTGCTCCCAATTACCCAACAGGTAACGACATTAACCAAGTACAAGTGAATGTCAGCGGAACAATAACCGATACTGCTACCTACAATGACGCCTCGTCTCCAGTCGGAACGGCAACCGATACTGATACGTTCAATACCAGTGTTAGCTTTGAAGTTGTGCCTGTGGTTGATGATGTGCTTGTAACAGGGCCGGGTAGTGATCCTGATGTCATTGAGATCACGGGCAATGAAGATCAAGCTATTTCTCTATCGGGAACAGGACCTGTCTCCATTGCGCTCACTGACCTAGACGGCTCAGAGCAGTTCGTTTCGATTAAGTTCACTGGTGTGCCAGATGGCTTCTTAATGAGTGCAGATCCGGGTTCCGCATATACAGTGAAGAACAATGGTGGTGGTGAGTGGAGTGTTCAACTCCCTCAAGCATCAGGGTTGTCATTTGATTTGAGTGAGATTTCGATCCTACCGCCTAAAAACTTCAGTGGTACGGCGGAATTTGGCGTTGCTGTCTTTACTCAAGAATCCTTGTTAGGCGTACCTACTGCAGCCTCGAACTTGCCAAGCTTTAAGTTGCATGTGGTGCCTGTGGGGGATGATGTTGATACCAATCCAACGGATTCTGTTACTGGCAATGAAGGCCAAAACATTGATATCGAAATCAATGCGACTATTTTGGATAAAGAGCTGTCTGCAACAGGCAGCGGCACGTATATCGAAAATGCGCCAGAGACACTTCGTGTAGAGGTGGCTGGTGTACCTCAAGATGCCTCTATCTACTATCCAGACGGCACGACTTTGGCTAGCTACGATCCGGTGACACAGATTTGGACGCTGGACGTGCCTGCTCAGTCACTTGATAAGATCGTATTCAACTCTGGTCAACACAATAGCGATACAGGTAATGCGCTGGGTATTACAGGTCCATTGCAAATCACGGTTCGCTCTGTGGACACTGATGCTGACAACACTGAATACCTGGGTACTCCAACCAGCTTCGATGTGGATTTAGTGATTGATCCTATCAACGATCAACCAACGTTCGTCAACGTTACTAACATTGAAACGCAAGAAGACTCAGCTGGTGTGGCGATTAATAACTTCAGCATCTACGACGTAGACGCAAGTTTTGATAACCCAGATGCACCGTATACGCTGACGTTGGAGATTGACCAAACACTGCCAGGAGCACAGGGCGTCTTTGAGTTTACAAGCTCTCCGGATGTAACGTTTGTACTGCAACCTGACGGTTCACTGGTCATCACGGGTAAAGAAGCTGACATCAATACGGCATTGGCCAATGGTGCGGTGACCTTCAAACCGGATCCAGATCAGAACTACCTCAACCAGAGTGGGGTGGTGACAATCAACGCAACGCTCGATGACGGCGGTAACAATGGTCTTATTGACCCAGCTGACCCGAACACTGCACAGACTAACCAGACGACTTTCACGATTAAGGTGACGGAAGTAAACGACGCGCCTATCGCGACAGACGTTGATTTAGGCTCGATTGCTGAGGATGGTCAGATAGTCATTGTTGAAGGTGATTTGATTGCAGCAAGTTCTGACCCTGAAAACCACAACCTCACGGTAACAGGCGTCACTCTGACTCAGGGACAAGGTCAGTTAACGCGCTTTGAAAATGCTGGTGGTGCTGATAACGCAGCGATTACCGGTCCATTCTGGCTATTTGTCGCTGACAACGATTTTAACGGCGATGTTAAATTTAATTACTCCATTATCGATGATGGCACAACCAATGGCGTGGATGACTTCCTAACTGACAGTGCTGAAATTAGCCTTGAAGTCACCGAGGTTAATGACCAGCCAGTTGCGGCGGATATTGACCTAGGCACCATGCTTGAAGAAGGTCAATTGATCATCAAAGAAGAGGACTTGATAGCGGCGACCACGGACCCAGACAATGACACCATTACTGTGACTAGTTTGGTGCTCGATCAAGGTCAGGGCACACTGCAACGCTTCGAAAACGTGGGTGGTGCTGATGATGCTACGATTACGGGCCCATATTGGGTGTTTACCGCAGCCGATGAGTACAACGGCGACGTTAAATTCACTTATAGCGTTGAGGATGACGGCACGACAAATGGTGTGGATGATTTCCTAACTGACAGTGCTGAAATCAGCGTTGTGGTGACGGAAGTGAATGATAAGCCGGATGCAACGGATATCGATTTAGGCACCATCCTTGAAGAAGGTCAGCTGATCATCAAAGAAGAGGATTTGATAGCAGCGACGACAGACCCAGAAAACGACACGATTACCGTGACCAATCTGGTGCTCGATCAAGGTCAAGGCACACTACAACGCTTCGAAAACGTGGGTGGTGCGGATGATCCTACGATTACTGGCCCATATTGGGTATTTACCGCAGCAGATGAATACAACGGTGATGTTAAGTTTACTTATACGGTAGAGGATGACGGGACGACGAATGGCGTTAATGACTTCCTAACAGATACCGGTGAAATCACTGCCGTTGTGCAAGGTGTGAACGATACTCCTGTTGTTAGTGGTGACAGTGTCACCACTCTGATTGATGAAGACGCAGGACAACTGCTCAGTGGTATTAATGTCAGTGACCCTGATTATGTCGATAGCTTTGCTAATGACTTGATGACAGTAACGCTGACCGTTGATTATGGAACGCTTTCCGTATCACTACCTGCTGGTACTAGTGTGACCGTTAATGGTGACAATAGTGGTTCGGTGACGTTAGTAGGGACGCTGAGCGATCTGAATGCCTTGATTGACACACCGACCAGCCCGAATGGGGTTTACCTTGATGCAAGCTTGGCTCCAACCAACAACATCGGCCTAGAGGTCACCGCTAAAGACAGTGGTAATCCTTCTGGTATCGCCATTGAAACTGCACCTGTTGTTTATAACATTGCGGTGACGCCTGTAGCGAACGCGCCAAGCTTAACGATTGATCCGGCCTCTAACTACGTAAGAAACATCACTGCGAGTCAGTCGGTGAGTAATAGTGGTGTTCCTTTGGTTGGCATCATCGCAGCTCTAACAGACGTTACTGAAGAGCTAACACTGCACATCAGTGATGTGCCAGCGGGCGCTCAAATCACCAGTGACGTCGGCTCCGTAACGGATCTCGGTGGTGGGGTATGGATGGCGACCGCTGATGCCATTGAAAGTTTGCAAGTGCTTGGGCTTTCTCAAACTCCAGGTAGCTACACGCTTAAAGTTGAGGCGGTTTCTGAAGAGCTAGATAACAACGATACAGCCACATCGGCGGCAATCGACCTAAATGTGAACATTGTGTCGAATGCGGTCGATATTAATTTGGCTGGTGAGACCGATGATGTGCAGTTACTGGCTGGGGCTAATGCAACAGATCTGACTGCGGGATCAGGTAATGACCGACTTGAAGGTGGAGCTGGTGATGACACCCTTATTGGCGGTGATGGCAACGATACGCTTATTGGTGGCGGCGGTTCGGATATCTTGACTGGTGGCGATGGTATGGATTCATTTGTTTGGCTGAACATTGAGGATGGTGTCGAAGATACGATCACTGACTTCAACTTAGCCGAGGGTGACCAGATTGACCTACGTGAGGTATTACCTGAACTGAAAGACGCGAATGTGAATATGGCGACATTGCTTCAGCATGTTGATGCCAAGTTAGAAGGGAATGATGTTGAGTTAACCATTAACCCTGATGGCTTAGGTACAACAGAGCAAGTGATTGTGGTTGAAGACCTCGCGCCTCAGTTGACGTTAAGCGGCACCATGCCTTCAGATATTCTGGATGCGCTCGTGCAGCAGAATGTTATTACTCATGGGTAGTTTTTTCGCTCTGATCGGCTCGATAGTGAGAGCGGATTAAAATAACGAAATAGGCCAGCAATGCTGGCCTATTCTTTATCTAGAAGACTAGAAGACTAGAAGACTAGAAGACTATTTAAGAGAGTTGTGAATCAGGAACTCTTCTTCAACGCCTTTCAGTTTCATCTCATCCATAATGAAGTTCACAGTGTTCAGCAAACGTTGCTCACCTTTAGGAATCAGATAACCGAACTGGCTGTTGGTAAACGGTGTTTCACAGCGAGCCGCTTCAAGGCGCTCGTCGGTCACCTGGTAGAATAGGCCTTCCGGGGTTTCGGTTACCATCACATCAACTTTGCCTTCCGCAACGGCTTGCGGCACATCTAAGTTGTTCTCGTAGCGTGTGAAGCTTGCGTTCTGCAAGTTGGCATCTGCAAACATCTCGTTAGTGCCACCGATGTTTACACCAACACGTACCGAAGAGAGGTTTACTTTCTCAATGCTGTTGTATTGTTCTGCCTTACCTTTAGCGACCAAGAAACACTTACCAAAGGTCATGTAGCCTTGAGTTTGCTCTGCGCTTAGTTGGCGCTGCATTTTGCGCGTGATACCACCCATCGCAATATCATATTTATCGTTATCAAGATCCGTAATGAGATCTTTCCATGTAGTACGAACGATCTGTAACTCTACGCCCAATTGCTCTGCAATGTGCTGTGCGACGTCGATGTCATAGCCTGAGTAGCTTTTACCATCGAAGTAAGAAAATGGCTTGTAGTCGCCCGTAGTACCGACACGTAGTGTGCCTGATTTTTGAATGTCTTCGAGTTGGTCAGCTTGTGCTGCTCCCGATAGTGCAAGTGCCATAGAAGCAAGCAATAGTGATGTTTTTGTCATTGTAATTATCTGTTGTGTTTGTAGTAGTAATCAAAGTAACAGAAACAATCTGAGAAAGAGATCAAACCATTAAAAATGGTAGAAATAGGATTAAATTTAAGTGAGTTTTTTGTGATGAGTCATCCGTAAATGTGTTGTTTTGCCAGTTTAGAAACTGATTTAAAATTTAAATAAAAAGCCCCACAACAGAAGGGCTTAACATAAAGGTCAAAACTGACTAATCGTTAACGTGATCCACAGCATCTCGCACTAGTTTACCAAGCTCGTCCCACTTACCTTCGTCGATAAGGTTAGTTGGTACCATCCAAGTACCGCCACATGCTAATACAGAAGGAATAGAAAGGTACGCGTCTACATTTTTCAAGCTAACACCGCCAGTAGGCATGAACTTAACCGGATACACGGCCGTTAAGGCTTTGAGCATTGCTGTGCCACCTGAAGGCTCAGCCGGGAAAAATTTCAGCGTGCGGAGACCCATTTCCATTGCTTGCTCAACAAGGCTTGGATTGTTCACTCCCGGCACGATTGCAACCCCCTTGTCGATACAGTGTTGCACGGTACGAGGGTTGAAACCTGGGCTAACGATGAAATCAACACCCGCATTAATAGATGCGTCTACTTGCTCTGTAGTCAGTACAGTACCCGCGCCGATCAACATGTTCGGATACGTTTTACGCATGATAGAAATCGCTTCGATAGCACATTCTGTTCGTAGCGTGATCTCCGCACATGGCATACCGTTTTCAACTAGTGCCTTGCCTAAGGGGATGGCATCTTCAGCACGGTTGATAGCGATTACAGGGATTACTTTCAGGTTTGCTAACTGTTCATTCAAGGTTGTCATAAATTAGTTCCCACTATAACGGTGGGTTTGCTTCAGACTAAGCAAACCCCTGATTATTAAACAAAGTACTTAATTATAAGAGTAGGTTAGGCACGGCATCTAGGAGAGTGCGCTGTCTTGCATGGTAAGTCACGTTTTATAATTTGAGCGAAGTTCTGATATTTGGTGTTAGTAGATAAAACGTGAAAGTGTTAAATAGGAAGGCAATACGAGCATTCAAAAGTTAGTAAACGAATGCTCGTTGGTTTCAGGTTAAGTCGTATACGCTAACGCGGTGAGCGTTGTTATATCCTCTCAACAATGACAGGAATTAGCTTTGTGTGGGCATCCAAACTTGTTTAGATGTGACCAGGTGATCTTTAAAGGTCACTTCTTCTACTTTATCCCCGTTGAGGTTCCAGCGGGTCAATTTGCCGTTAGCGATTTCGCCATCATCGAATTTTGCTTCTGTCGCTTTATTGCCATTCGTGTAGTAGTCGGTCACCAAGCCATCTTTTAGCCCTTCATTGTACTCTGCAGTGAGGCTCTTTTCGCCATTTGGATACCATCGAGTTGCGACGCCCGAAAGTTCGTTGTCTTTGTAGTTTAGCTCTGCTTTTCTCTGCCCATTCGGATACCAAGTTTCTGCTTTACCTTGCAATTGACCTTTGACGTAATTCACTTTGGAAGCGATCTGTCCATTTGGATACCAATTGGTTTCTAACCCAAGCTCCAGACCATCGGCAAACTGGGCTTGAGTAGCGATCTGACCGTTATCGAACTTTTCTTCAAATTGACCGGTAAAGGGCTTTGAGTGGTTTACTTGATAAGCCACGCCTTTACGCATCTGTAAATAGTCTACAGCATCTTCACGTGGAGTCGCTGCGTAACTCATTGAGGACATCGTACTAAGAGCAATCAATATTGGGATGTATTTCTTCATAATGACACCTTTTTATTGGACGGGAGGAAAGTGTAACCAATGTGTTAACAGCATTTCACTTCTCGTAACTACTGTCAGTATCTATTACTGGGTTTCAAGTTTTCATTATTGAAGGCAACGGGAACGGAACTTTTTGAAGTGAATTTTGACGTAGGGGCTCGTCTGAAACTGATCCAGTTCACCTACGGAGTTGCGAAGAGGTTCTGGACAGATGGTAGATGCAGACAGGACGCAAGGTTGAGCTTTGCACTATGATTTGTATTTATGCAGAAGAGCCCATGGGATATGGCATAAGTGATGATCTTCAGGGAAGTGACTCAAATGATGCTGGTGGATATCGTCGCTGGCAACATAATGGGTCAATGGCAGCACTTCAACAGCTATGCGCTCGGCGTCTTCACGTGATGCGATATAGCGTTCCGCTTCAGTTAAGTGTTTGGCTTCGGTGCTGTACACGCCAGTTCGATACTTTTCGCCTACATCAACACCTTGCTTGTTGATGCTGTAAGGGTCAATGATCTCAAAAAGGTGGCCCACTAGCGCCGTTACTGAGGTGAGGCCTGGGTCAAATTCAATTTGTACACACTCTGCGTAGCCATCGTATTCACTTGGTTTGCTTTGGTTATCCTTTATTTGAGAACGTCCATTAGCACGACCTGCTTCTGTGCTTATCACGCCGGGCACATACTTAATGAACTCTTGTACGCCCCACAAGCAACCACCCGCTAAATAAATTTGTTCCATACTTCTTTTTGAGCTCTCTGAGTTTTTGTTCGATGGTTTTGATTTATCGCACAAACCGTAGCAGTAGGTTGGAGCCTATATCAATACGCAATAGACGCGCATGTACTAAAATAAGCTCATAAAAACAAACGCCTAAGCATTGCAAATCGTCGTAGATGAACAAATGTAAGTTGAATGCGATATCAAGATTATATAGCTCATCGCAACTTGTCACCAACCCGAACCTCAACATCAAGTGAGAGTTAACCTAATCATGTTTGAACAAGTCAAAGACTTCATTAATCCGAGTAAGAATCCTGACCTAACTCAGGCACACGAATATCAACGTAAACATTTGCCAACTTTGTGGCTGCTCGGCAAAACGGGTGCAGGTAAATCATCGTTTATTCAAGCGGTCACAGGTGATTCCTCGGTGGAAGTCGGAAACGGATTTGCACCATGTACCATGACAGCAATGTCGTATGCTTTCCCTCAAGACAAACCTGTGATGCGCTTTCTTGATACTCGTGGCTTGGGCGAAGCAGATTATGAACCCGACGAAGATCTAAAAGAAATTGGTCAAGCGGGTAATGCGTTAGTGGTGGTGATGAAAGCGGATGAGCCAGAGCAATCGGCGGTACTGTCTGCACTGAAACAGATTAAGAAGCAAAAGAAAATTAAGCACTTGCTCCTCGTTCATACGGCGGTGTTGTCTTCTCAAGAACCAGACCGCGCAAGGCAAGTTCAATTTAACACTCAACAAGTAGAGAAGGTTTGGGGCAAAGGCTTTGAAACAGTCGCGGTTGATTTTGAGAGCGACAAGGATGATGTCTATAACCTCGAATTATTGCTAGAACGGTTGACCAGCATACTCCCTGTTATAGGGATGATGGTGCAAGACAAAGAACACGCTACGCAAGAAGAAGCTAACTTTGACAAGGTCGAAAATGAAGTGCTTTGGTATGCGGGAAGTGCAGCGGCTAGCGACTTAGTTCCAGGTGTGGGCTTGGTGTCTGTGCCTGCGATTCAAGCGAAAATGCTTCACAGTTTGGCCAATCAATATGGGGTTGAGTGGAATAAGAGAGTTTTTAGTGAACTTATTGGTACTTTAGGCAGTAGCTTTGCGGTGCAATATGGAGTGAAGCTTGGTACACGGCAACTGGTTAAGTTGATACCTGTTTATGGACAAACGGTTGGTGCCATCGCCGCTGCGGCTATGAGTTTTGGTACCAGCTATGGTCTTGGCCGAGCGGCATGTTACTACTTTTATCATAAGAACAGAGGCGAAGAAGTTTCTGAACAAGAGATGCAAAAAATCTATAAAGAATCCCTGAAAAAAGGTAAGGCAGCGTCGGGCTATGAAGAAAATTAAGAACTTATTTCGATTGCTCGCCGTGTTGTCGAGCGGGCGTTGGGGCATCGCTCTGATTTCGGCAATCTTCCCGAGCATCATCATGATGGGCTTTGGCCTGTTCTTGGCAATCAAGTATGGTTATCTACTGGAAATGTCGATAGCGATTGCTGTGAGTACCTTGCTGTTCACGATTCCGTTATACATCTCTAGCCGTTCTTCACGGAGTTCAACTAACAGTGATGCGGCAAAAAATACAACAGATGAAGCCAAAACTGAGTTTTCAAGTCACAACATCGACGATGCGTTGGTCAAGGCGTCAAATGAATGGTCTCAAGCTGAACTGTCGATCTGGAACGACTCGAAACATTACGTTCGTCAACAATTGGTCGATGATATTGAGTGGGGTAATCTAGACCAAACTGGTTTGCAGGTACTGGAGTCCGTCGCCAAAAAGTTTGGTAAGAAGTCGCTCGATTTTTCAATTCCAGAAGGGCTCAAGCTGTTTGAAGAGGTAAGCCGTCGATACAAAGTGGTGGTAAAAGAACACATACCGGGTATTGAGTACCTTAAGGTTTCTTACATCAAGGCAGGCTATGAAGCCTATGACAAATATGGTGAGTTGGGGCAAAAGATCTTCAAAGCGGCGATTTGGGGTAATCACCTTAAAAACCTGTATTTGAATCCATTGAAGGTTATTTCTGACTTAGGTCGTGAGCAAGCGACAGCCTCTATGACAAAGGGCGTTGTGGATGACATGCAATATGCAGCGAAACAAGCCTTGCTCGATGAAGTGGCGGCCGTTGCGATCGATTTATACAGTGGGCGTTTCAGCATTGAAGATGAAGTGTTAAAAGCGTCTGATGTTTCAGAAGTTGACGAGAAACGTTTCGCTCCTGAATTAGAACCAGTGAGGATTGTACTGGTAGGGCAAACTAGCTCTGGTAAATCGTCGATTATCAATGCTCTCAAAGAGGAAATGGTGGCCGAGGTGGATGTTCTACCATCAACGGATACCTCTACGGTTTACAACGCATTTGTTGATGACAACGATGTGAGAGTGGTTGATCTTCAAGGGTTGGATGGAAACGCTAAAACCGAAGCTGTGATGCTTAAAGAGATGACTCAAGCTGATGTGGTGTTATGGGTACTTAAAGCGAATCAGTCTGCTCGTGAACTGGATAAACAGCTTAAAGATAAGTTTGATGCATTTTATGAGGATCCTAAGAATATCTCGCGCAAGCAGCCTATCGTGATCACCATCGTCAACCAAGTGGATCGGTTAAAGCCTGTGGAAGAGTGGCAGCCACCTTACGATTTGGATAATCCAACTTCGGCAAAAGCTAAGATCATTGTTCAGGCGCTTGAATACAATCAAACACTTCTGAAGCCTGATATCGCTTTACCACTAGCGATTTCACCAGAAAAGATACAGTTTGGTTTAGAGGCTTTGAAACAGACACTGATCGAACACATCGCAGACGCCAATAACGTGCAGAGAAATCGTCAGCGCCTCGAAGCAATCAATAGAGGAACCTCGGTAAAAGGCCAGCTTAATAAAGCCATGAAAGCGGGTAAGAAGGTTGCTCCGAGCGCATTGAAAGCCGCAACGCCTAAACTGGCTGAGATGACGATAAAACAAGTCACTAAGAAAAAATAGCCAACAATACCAAAGCGATATTGGTTAAGCCGTAATATCGCTTTGGTAAACAAATTTTTTTATATTTCTAAACCTTTAATGCTTGAACTTATTATTATCTTTAAATTAACGAACTAGTGTAATAGTGCATTAAGTCACTCTTATAATAGGGTGATATAAGACAATAAAGAGCTACGCTGTGATTCTAAATATTGATCACATTTATGCCTTAATCGTCTTTATTTATAAAATAATTGCACTATATTTAAATTTCGGACCACTTTGATTTCAACATAGGGATATATTGTGAACATGTATCTGAAATGGCAATCAACAACATGGCTAACCCTGTTAGCTTGGTATACTTTAGATCATCAGCTCTCGTTCCACCTTTCTTCAGAGTAGTACCCTCTTGGCGTCACACGCCCAGCAGAGCCTTCTGGCTTTGCCAATCCTGTTAATTCTGTCTTTAAGATATTCGACAAGCAATGGAACAACCAGTTCGTGAACTGTATTTCTTGCTGATCGTTATTTATATCTTGGTCGTTATTAATAGGATCACAATCAATATCTCATTGATTCAATAATTTATTTCTCGCTATTAATTTTTATCGTAATTGTCACGAGTGTGATGGTGCGACAAATAAAAATAGTGGTGAGTTGTGACATCTAAAAATAATGAACTTAGGCTCTTCCTTTAATATTTCTTCATTATGGAATACTGAGTTTGTTGAAAGGTACTATTATGGAAAACTTCAAACATCTACCTGAACCGTTTCGTATTCGCGTTGTAGAACCAGTAAAAAGAACGACTTACGCTTATCGTGAGCAAGCGATCGTCGAAGCGGGTATGAACCCATTTCTACTCGATAGCGATGATGTGTTTATTGACCTGTTGACTGACAGCGGCACGGGTTCAATTACTCAACGTATGCAAGCGGCGATGTTAATGGGCGATGAAGCGTACAGTGGCAGTCGTAGTTACTACGCACTGTCGAATGCGGTGAAAGATATCTTCGGCTATGAGCTAACCATTCCGACTCACCAAGGACGCGGTGCAGAGCAGATCTACATTCCGGTTCTGATCAAAAAGCGTGAGATGGAAAAGGGGTTAGACCGCAGCAAAATGGTCGCTTTGTCGAATTACTTCTTCGATACCACGCAAGGCCACACTCAAGTGAATTGCTGCGTTGCCAAGAACGTTTACACCAAAGAAGCGTTTGATACCTCCGTGAATGCTGACTTCAAAGGCAACTTCGATATCGTCAAATTGGAAGAGGCGATCATAGAAGCGGGTGCTGCCAATGTCCCTTACATTGTGAGTACTATTACCTGTAACTCGGCTGGTGGACAGCCTGTTTCTATCGCTAACCTCAAAGCCGTATACGAGATTGCTCAGAAGTATGATATTCCCGTCATCATGGATTCGGCTCGCTACGCTGAAAATGCTTACTTTATTCAGCAGCGAGAGCCGGGTTATCAAGATTGGACTATCGAACAAATTACTCGCGAATCTTACAAATACGCAGACGGTTTAGCCATGTCCGCTAAGAAAGATGCGATGGTGCAAATGGGCGGTTTGTTGTGCTTTAAAGACGACTCCTTCATCGATGTGTACACAGAGTGCCGAACTTTGTGTGTGGTGCAAGAGGGCTTCCCGACTTATGGTGGCTTAGAGGGTGGTGCCATGGAGCGCCTTGCGGTTGGGCTATACGACGGAATGCGCCAAGATTGGTTGGAGTACCGCATCGGTCAGGTGCAATACCTGGTGGATGGCCTAGAAGCGATTGGTGTTGTGTGCCAACAAGCGGGCGGTCATGCTGCGTTTGTTGATGCAGGTAAATTGCTTCCACACATTCCGGCAGGTCAGTTCCCAGCCCATGCTTTAGCGTGTGAGTTGTACAAAGTAGCGGGAATCCGAGCCGTTGAGATTGGTTCTTTGCTGCAAGGGCGCGACCCAGCAACAGGCGATCAGCATCCATGTCCTGCTGAGCTATTGCGCCTAACCATTCCACGCGCGACTTACACTCAAACGCATATGGACTTCATTATTGAAGCGTTCGAAAAAGTAAAAGAGAACGCGAGCAAAGTGAAAGGGCTCGATTTTGTTTACGAACCACCTGTACTAAGACACTTCACTGCACGTTTGAAAGAGGTGGAAACCCATGAGAAACCAGCTGAAAAAAAGAGTCAGCCAACGCTCGAAGAAGCATTTTAAAATAATAAAATAAGCGAATAGTCATCAGAACCATAATTAAAGGCTCCTTTGGAGCCTTTTCTTTTTCGCGTGAAGTTCTGGAGTTGAGATAACTGTTATGGGGCGTCTGAGGTGATTTGATTCGGCCTAAGCTTGCTTATTCTTCAGGGTTGCTTTCAGTATTTGAAATAACCACTGATTCAACGGTGCATCTTTTTGAGAGCGGCGGCAGCTCATCACGTAGCTCACATCTATCGTTAATTTTTCCGGAAGATCCATGCTGCGGCAGCCGTCTGGTACGCTGCCACTGAGTGTGATACCAAAAGCGTCGGACTTGGTCACCACATCGTGAATCATTGCTGGGTGGTCGACTTCGACCTTTGGGTTGACGTCGAAACCTATGTTCCTGAGGCGCTCAAGAATAGGGTACTTGTTGTCATTCCATCCTGGTGTTTTGAAAAGAATGATTGGATAGTTAGCGAGTGACATAAAGTCATTTGCGGGGTGGTCCTCTCTTACAAAAAACACCACTTTTCCTTTTCCGAACTCCATTTGAGAAATCGACTGCGGCAAGGTTTCATCAAAGTAATGAACCGCTATCGCTTCTTCGCCGTCAATTAGTTGATTCCTAGCGTTACTTCCCCATCTTACGAACGAATAGTTCGCGTGCGGCGCTGCTTTACTCAGAGCAAAGTAGAGTTTCGAACCGAAACGTTCCCAAAATAGGGTGTTCGCGTAGATCTTGATGTCACCTTTGTAAGAATTCGGAGAGAAGTCTTGGTGTTTGATGGCCTCGATGCTACTCAATATCTGTTCAAAGTTGCTGATATTATTTTCAACAAAGGTCGTGGGTTCGAAGCCGTGTTTGGTTTGAATAAACAGTGGGTCGTTAAGTTGGATTTTTAACTTTGAAAGGTTCTTACTGATCGCTCCAGAAGTTTTTCCTAGCGACTCTGCTACCAGTCCCACATTACGAAGCTCATACATCCGCTTGATGACGAGGATATTTTGAATATCGAGGTTGATGTCCACAGGCTCTCCAAATCATTCCTTTTATAGGCAGCAATCTCTGTGCGCTAAGCCGCCAGAAATCATGTGACTCTAATATCATAGTGGTAATGCACAACTTCTAAGACAGGACAACGTCAGAAGATCGCTAATCCCTTGATTTTCCATTTGGTAAATCTCGCTTTTCCTCGTGTCGTTATCACTCTGTCGCTAAAGTTACCTCAACAAAGCAACACAGATATTAGACGAACAGATAATTAGAAATACAACGAGGTGATGTATGAATAAGTTACTTGCACTTGGCTTGATGGCACTTTCAATGAACACTGCTTTTGCTGCTAACGGTACACATACCGGTACTATCGATATGACAAGAAGTGAAGGCAATCAAGTGAAAGCTGAACGTGTAGAGTCTGACTTAGTTCTCGAAGGAAGAAATGAAGCTTCTAATGGCGGAATCCAATTCCAAAAGAACGTAGATCAAAACCAAGCGATCAAGCTTACAGGTCGTCGTGACTAACGTTTAAAGTGTGCTTACCACTTTAAATGTTCTACCATTGTCATGAAAAATGCTGTGCCTTAGGGTGCAGCATTTTTCGTTATGGGAATCTTCTAATGGCAGGCTAGTAACTAACAAGCCTTGGCATGGTGTGTGACGTGTGGCATTTTGGTCACTGTTAAAGGTTGAGCTGCATTAGTTAAGCGTGGAAAGGAAGAGCAGATGATACGTCATATTTTACTGATAAAATTCAAAGAACATGCGGAGCTTTCAGAGATTGAAAAGCTAAAGGCGCTGTTTGAAGCAATGCCAAGTAAGGTTGAAGGTGTAACTTCAGTAGAGTGGGGGCTAAATGATAGTCCAGAGAACAAGAACCAAGGTTACAGTCATTCTGTCTTGATGACGTTTGCTGATGAAGCAGCGCGACAAAATTATCTACCGCATCCAGAGCACGATGCACTGAAAGAGGTATTTCGCCCACTATTGGATGACATCATCGTATTTGATTATTCTCTCTAAGTAACAAAACTAAAAGCGCATAGACAAAGGCCTATGCGCTTTATTCAGTTTTAAGAGTCTCGCGTTATTCTGTCGGCAATATAGTGACCGGAGTGAAGGAAGCTACAGCATTGCCACCTGCTCCAGGACGGTCAACATAAGGTGTGTTTTGCATTAAGGTGTAGTACACATCCACGAAGTCATCATCGTTCACAAGCACACCTTCAGGAATAACATCAATAATCTTACTGGTGATCTGAGGGATGATGGCATAACCCTGTACTTCTGGATCTGGAATCATTTTCAGGATTTCTTCCGCGGCTTGCACCAGGAGCTTAGCTAGGTCTTTATAGTTGGTCCCGTCGTCATGTTCCATCAAGATCATATCTGCAGCCCCCCAGCGGTAACGTGGCCAGAATATGATACTTTGGCTTGGGTAGTACGTCTGTTTGTCGTAGTCCAAGTAGGGCATCTCAATCAGATCAATTTGAGGCGCGACACGACTTGAATCTACGCCAGTGACGATAGCGTAAATCTCTGCTTTACCTGAAATCCATGGTTCTCTATCAATAGCTAAACGAATCTTAGTTAATTGCGTCGTGTTCAATTCTTCAGGTTCCGATTCAGCCAAAGAGCGTGCAGCACCGCTAAATAGTGTCTGCTTTTGAGGTTCTTTGTTCTGGCTGCTAGTGCTGTCGCTGCTGTCTGAGTTAAGTAGCGTATCGGTGCCTTGCTTTTTCATTTCAGCTTGCATGGTCATTAACCCTGCTTTGAGCTCCTCTGCACCGTTGCTGTCAATCACAAACACCGGAAAATCGGGCATTTGGTACACATCTAACTCATGAACTTGACCGTACACATCGTAAGCTTCGATGTATTGCCAATTCGAATCATCCCCCGATGGTTCGTAAGCAAACAGCGGGCTTTCACCATTTTTCCATGCTTCAACCATGGCTTCGTCAGCCATCCTAATTTCTAACACTGAATCACTAAACTCATCGATACCTTTAAGTTTTCGATAACTAGAATCGGCTTTGTGCATTTTGCTTGAAAAGGCGGAGTAGGGTTGAGCCGAGTTCAGTTTGTCTAAAGGAGTCGATAGGCTTTTTTCGGTGATTTGAGTTTTCAAAGAAGACTCAAGATCGGCATAGCGAGCACTTATTTGCAGCGCCAATGATTGCTTTTGCGCGGCGGCATTATTTGCGATTGAAAGTGGATCTGAAACAGAGTGTGTTGTGTTGATATTGTTTGCATAAGATTGGAAGCCAACCACTGTTGTTGCAAGCACCATACTGATCGAAAAAGATGGTCTCATAAATAATCCTTATTTTAATTTTTATCATTAATAGAGCTTTTGCCCTACAAGGATTAACCTATCAATCACATGAATGTGTGCAAAACCTAGTCATGTTTTTTTGTGTCAGTCTGCAGCACAAGATCTCAATTTAATTTATTTGATTGAAATTTATATAACGCTAACTTGATATTTTCTAGCTTATAAACCACTCAGTATATAAATAACAATATTATTAACTATTATGGTGTATGGAGGAGGGGCAGGTGAGCCAAGAAAAAGAAAGCCTACTCGTTCTAGAGTAGGCTTTGTGGTTCAACTGGAAAGTAGCGTTCGACTATTTTGTTGGCTGATATAGCACTTCAGTCACTCTACTTGTTCTGTACTCTAGGTTAGATGAACTACGAATCAAAACGTTAGAGTCTACTAAAGGCTTGCTCGCGTTTAGGTAAAGGTGCCACGACTCCCCATTATCGGTTGAATACTCTAAGTTAAGCCCCGGGAATTGAGAGTTCATGTGTAGTTTGCCCTGTGAGATCTTTGCTCCGGGTACTGGTAAGCGATAGTTAATGTCTCTCATCTCGACCTTTGCTAACTCACGCTGACCTAAAATATTGGCAAATCGACTCCAATCATCGCTCAAGACGTTTAAGTCTGTGTGCTCCGTAGAATCTGAATACTCAACACCTGGCTGGTAATCCAATTCCCACTCTGCTTTATGCCACGCTCGCTCGGCCACAGCCATTAGGCGAGGGAAGGCCATGTATTCATATTGCTCATCTGTTCTGACTGTTTCAGACCAGAGTGCTGCTGATATCCCATAAACGGCGTCATTTGGTGTTAGGCTTCCTTTTGCTGTGTAAGAGTCACCATTTCGGTCTTTTGCTAGTTCAGCGTTTTGTGGCAAGTTTTCTGGAATGTAGGAAAACATCTTTCGAGTATCTGACGCTCGAGTTGCCCAGTAATAACCGCGTTCATGCTCATCAACTTCGTAAGGCATATCAAGGTAGATATGGTCAGGGTTAGACAGCACTAGTTGATAGCCATCGTTAATCAGTTGGATAGAACTGTCGCTTGCTCCCCAGAAAACCGTATCCCACAAATTGACTCGCGCCTTATCTGTCGCAAGCGCTTCTGAATTCTCGACATACTTTAGGCCGTCTTGCCATGCTTGGAATGTTGTTACATCTTGTTCTTGTAATAGCTTAGAAACTTCGGTGGCGAAGTAACTCAGGAGCTTATCTTGGCTTTCAATTTCACCAGATTCTATTTTGGCGATGCATTGAGGTGACTTTTCATAGGGCTTGTGCTCTTTAGAAAGGTTAATCTGTCCTTTGCCAGCCTCGGGAGTGTCGTTAACGTCCTGGAATCCGTGACCCTGTTTTATGTTCTTTGCTTCATCGCCACCGAAATGCCATTGAGTGAGTGGCATTTCAGCTTCTTCGTGCATGAGTTTTACTTCAGTGATGACCTTACTTACAAACTGCTTTGAAGACTCAAGGCATGGGTTGATAAAGCTTTGGCGATTGTAAAATTGTACCGTTGTGACGTTAGACTGATCTTCAGGATCGAGTAGGCGATATTGCTCTGCTTTTTCGGTGTCCCCAAGCGTCATATATTTGTGGTATCTAGCCTCCATTGACATGACTGCCGCTCGAGCATGTGCGGGCATATCAAACTCTGGAATGACTTCAATCTTGTGCGCTTTGGCATACTTCAAGATGTCGATGTAATCTTGGCGGCTGAAGTAGCCTGAACCAAAGTTGTCGCTATGTGCCCCGGAACCAAGCTGTGGCATTAAGCATTGCTGTTCGTTTTCGTCAAAGCAACGCTGGCTGCCAACCTCGGTAAGTTCTGGAAGCCCAGGTATTTCAAGTCTCCAGCCTTCATCCTCACTCATGTGAAGGTGCAACCTATTCATTTTGAAGGCTGCCATCTGCTCAATAGTTTTGAATATTGTCTCTTTCGAATGGAAATTACGGCCGACGTCGACCATGAAACCACGGTACTCAAACCTAGGAGCATCAATCACCTTCATGGTTGGGATGGTGTAGCGTGAGAATGGATCGTAGACATTAAGCAGCGACTGCATCGCGTAGAACACGCCAATCTCATCGTTAGCAATAATGTTGATGCTGTCTGAGGTGATTTCTAACTGATAGCTCTCTTTATCGGAAATAAAGTCGGTGTCTTGAAATTGAACATTGATGTCGATGCCGCTTTTTAAGTTAGTAATGCCCATCATGTCTGCTTGATTAGTGATAGCACGCTTGGTGTCATCCGATACTGGCAGGGCATCCAAATTAAGGCCTTGAATAATCGGCAAGTAACTCCCTGTGTACTCTACGTGTTTCGGTGTCGGTAAAATCTCGCCAGTTGATTCTCTGAATATAATGTCTTGGTTGTGTTCAAAGCGAGTTTCCGCTGTCGCTCGAGGGTTATTATCTTCAATCGAGAAACGAACTTGTGACTGGTCTAAACCGTTAACGAACATAGTGAGATCTTCTGTATCAGTTGAAGCGATGTTTTTGGCTTCTGCGCCTTGAGCAGAAACGAAAGCACGAGGCATAAAGTCGGTGTAAGAGACTTGCCACGCTTCGGATATGATCGGGATTGTGTGGGTTTTGTGCTTTTGGAAACCAGTGAAGTTGTCGCTAGGTTCTATTTTATGAAGGTCACCAGTGATGTGGGTGACTTTGAACTCTTTGTTGCGGTTTTCAAGCACGGGACGAATACTGTGGAAATAGATCGACCAATCTTTAAGGTCCACTTGTGAGCCTTCATTGGTAAGGACGATATTGACCAAGTTACAAGAGGCGTAATCGGCCTGGAGTTCAGCACAAGCGATGCCGTTTTCTTTGCCATAGTTAGTGACGATCTCGAATGACATATCCAAATTGTTGGCGAGCTTATCCACTTGCGTTTGTGTGGGGTTGTGAGAAGGAGATCCGCACCCATAGAGGGCAGTGAAACAGCAGATAGCCAACAGTGATTTTTTTAACATGGTGATTCCAATGGGAAGAAAATTTCGGCGGTATTATGCAAGCGAGAAACGGCGGGGTTAATGTGCCGTAGCCTATATAAGATATAGGTTGAATCGATAACTCGTTGTTTACTCAAGTTGCAATAGAAGCGGAAAGGGCTGCTTGAGGAACGTTAGAATCACCTCTATTGGCGCCAAAAAGCGATATAGGATTACGCTATATCTACTATAGTCTCGGCCGTATTTCGGAAGAGAGAGTTTTCGGTATAATTCGACTCCCTTAATCACTAGCGCGATGAAATGATCTGATCGGCGCACTACGTTATTTTTAAGATCAATCCACTCCTCACTGAACAACGTTATGGCGACTTCCTCTCGTTAAATTGCTTCGCGTTAAACACTTCCTACATTGCACAAGTATTACTGAGGTTTTTGGCTTTATCGCATTAGAAATGGCGCTATAGGAATACTGCATATGACGAACTTTAAAGGCGCTTCACGCTTATCAAAGGCATTGATCTTTATATCTATTCTTTCTAAGTCCGCTTTCGGTTTAGAAGTGCCAGATAACGCCCTTGAATCCTATGTTGGTGATTTCTCGGCTTTGAAAGAGAAAGGCGTAGTACGTGTTTTAGTCTCTGGTGACATCGGTTTCTATCACATTGAAAACGGTAAGCCGAAAGGGATTTTGGCCGAGCAAATCTATTACTTTGATCAGGCACTTAAACTGAGTGATCCACTGCTGCGCGTTAAGGTGATTCCGGTAGAGCGAAGCGAATTACTTGAAGCGTTAAATCAAGGGCGGGGCGATATTGCTATCGCGAACCTTACAGTAACCGAAGAGCGTCAAAGGCTGGTGGATTTCAGCATGCCCATTCGCCGCGATATCGATGAGGTGTTAGTCACAAGCCTATCTAAGCCTTCAATCAGCAATGTCACACAACTACAGGGTAAAGAAGTGTGGCTTAAGCAGGATTCTAGCTACATCAGTAGCGTTCAAAAATTGAATCAACAGTTTGAGAAAAAGGGCATGGAACCCATCTATATTCACTTACTCAACGCGAACCTCCAAGACCTTGAACTCCTTGAGCTGATTAAGAGTGAGAAGATCACAGCAACCATTGTCGACAGCCATAAGTTGGAATTGTGGGACAGTTTAGAGAAGGGCATTAAGATCCATGAGGCAATCACCTTTAGAGAAGATGCAGATATCGCGTGGGCCATTCGTAAGAATAGTCCTCAACTGAAAGCCCAAATAGACCAGTATTTGCAAGAATCGAAACAGGGCACGTTACTCGGGAACGTGATTGATAATCGCTATTTAGACAGCGTTTCATGGATGAGTCGCGCCTCTAACCCACAGCAAAACCGACAACGAGATAAACTAGAAGCTCTGTTTGTCTCGTATGGTGAGAAGTACGATATCGACTGGTTCATTCTTCTAGCGATGGCTTTTCAAGAATCAGGGCTCGACCACTCGAAAGTGTCGCACCGTGGTGCCGTGGGTATTATGCAAGTGATGCCTAAAACGGCGCGGGATTGGTATGTGGATATTGATAATGTGCACGATTTAGAAAGTAACATCCATGCTGGAAGCAAGTATTTACGCTTTATTCATGACAGGTACTTTGATAAGCCTGAAATAGCTGACATCGATAAGATTTACTTTAGCTTAGCTGCCTATAATGCTGGACCAGCAAAAATACGAAGAATGCGAAAATTAGCGGCGCAGCAAGGGTATAACCCGAATAAATGGTTTAATCACGTTGAGGTTGTCGCAAGAGAGAACATAAGCCAAGAACCAGTAAAGTATGTCGCTAATATAAGTCGTTATTTTACGATTTATCAGCGCCTAGATGAATTTCAAGACACGCGAGAAGAGCAGTTAGGTAATATGACAAGGCAATTGAATATCAAGCGACTGTCTGACTACTTTGCTTATTAACAAGTGCCTGATTAATATAATGAGTCAAAAAAAGGGGTAGCGTTCTGCTACCCCTTTTCGTGTTATAAGCACTGACAATTGCTAGTTATTTTTAATCACTCAATATGAGCTTATGATTGCTCCGCAGAAGCCATGTACATCTGCATCTCTTCTAAACTGGTTTTTGCGATAACTTGGTTATCAAGAGAGTAGTGGACTTCATCGCCAAAACGGTGACCAGTTAGTGTTGCACGCGTGCCGTCGTTGTACGTGAGTTCGATAGCAACTTCATCTTGATTGATAACTTTCATCTCACTGTGATCAATGACGTGCTTAGCCAATGGGTCGATAGGCGCGTCGGTTAAGCTTTCATCTAATTGGTCGTTAATGTCGATGTAAGTATCAACTTTAGTATCAAAAATGTGCGGCTTTTTGTTGATTGGGTTTTTGCCTGTCCAGAATTCTAGTGAGTTAAACACAATGTAATCGGCAGCAACCGTGATACCGTAGGCAGGGGCTAGAAGCATGTTTAAGCCACCACGAGCATAACGGTTATCAACGGCTTTTACGTTGAATTCCATCAATTTGCCCGTTACGGCATTACTACCTACACAACCAAATAAGGTGACAAGGCTCGCTGATATAATTATCGGTTTTACAAATCGGTTCATCATTCTTTATTTCTATAGACGTATATTAAGGAGCCGATGATTATGTCAAAGTCATCAATCTTCTAGTATAAAGCGTCGCCTATACTAGATATCAGAAAAACCTATATCTTTATATAAACCAAAGAACTAGCGCCGTTATTTGCATAATTTACCGTTCATATTGGTGGTGGGCTAAGCCATATTCGTTAGAAGGTTTTAACAAAGCTCTGTCATAACCCTAACTGAAGTATGGAATTAGGTTGTGATAATAACGAGTCAGTTAAACGAAATTACTTTCTACGTTTATTCATTTAAATGACTGCCTGAAGAGCCCGAATGAAACGATTTAACCTAAACCTCATCTATTACTTTATTGCGATATATGAAGAAGGAAACTTAACGTACGCAGCAGAAAGGCTCAATATATCTCAGCCTAGCCTCAGCGCTCATTTAAAGCAGCTTCGAGATGAATATCGTGATCTGCTGTTCGTAAGAAAGTCGTACACGCTTGAGCCGACACCAGTCGCTAATGATTTGTATCCTGTCTTTAAGCAAGCACATAAGCTTGTCTCTCATTCATTGCCTGAAACGCATGATTTTGAACCGAAAGAGTGCAGTTACACATTTAGAATTGCGGCGATGAGCATTTCAAGCAGTGTGATCTTGCCTCAAATATTAGATAGGATTCAGGAAGAAGCTCCAGAGTGCGTTATCGAAGTCGTGAATATCAAAGAGGATATGGCGACTGACATTCGAGAAAAGAAGATCGATCTTGTGGTCGATTTAACCAACGCGCATCCAACCTTGTTGAGCCAGGAAATTTGGGGCGACGAGCTGTGTATGGTCTGCAGCCAAAACCATTCTCAGATCAGCGATCAAGTGACTCTTGAACAGTACCTTTCAGCAAAGCATGTCATGCTCACACACGATAACTATCGAGTGAATCAGTTAACTGAATTTCACAGTCCGATCTTTGCGGATCGTAAAGTGGCAAGAAAGCTTAATTCCATCGCAGACTTCTCAGACACCATCTACAACAGTGATTGGATAGCTACTTTCCCCAAAGGTGTCGCAAACGCCTATTTTGATAAAGATAAAATTAAGCTTCTAGAGCTTCCTTTTGAATACATCAAGCCTTCACTCAGTGTTTATTGGCACAGCAATCG
The DNA here is from genome assembly GCA_041879415.1 of Vibrio chagasii. Lineage (NCBI taxonomy): Bacteria > Pseudomonadati > Pseudomonadota > Gammaproteobacteria > Vibrionales > Vibrionaceae > Vibrio > Vibrio chagasii. Next base: position 1,025,402 of record CP090851.1, read on the forward strand.
TAATGATGACATCGTCAATCAATGGTTAAGAGAGTTGTTTACTAGCGAAGTTTTAACCTTGAGCTCCGAAATATAAGATAACGCCCAGTTATGTGAGTAGACGTCTTGGTCATTCGATCCGTTCTTCATGTATAAAGTGCCTTATGGTACAAATGACAGCATGAATAATGCTGGTGGCTTTTGCTACATAGACTTCCAATTTAAATGAAAAGACTGACTTATGAATTTTGATATCCAAGCACTGAAACACCACCAATTGGTCGAAGATGGTCAACTAGAAGGGTGTTACATTCATCAGCCAGCTCAAGGTAGCCAGCAAAACGACCAAGCAGTATTGGCAGAGCGCCAAGCGCTAGAAAACATGGGTTACAAGGTTGTGCAAGTTAAGGCGAAAGGTGGAACAACAACGTTCGCAGAGGCGATGCAAAAGCTAGCCAAGAAGACTGGACATCAGTCAAACAGTTAAGTGAGTAATACTTGTCGTTTAGCGTGTCGTCGCTCTCAACCGGGCGATGATGCACTGCAGTTAAGGGTGTAGGCCAACTTTCGACAAAACCTTTATAAGTATCGCTCCGACATTAAACGACATATAGCTGATCTTCAAAGCGAGTAGGACGTATAGGCTACTTAAAAAGGAAGAAATACTATGGCCAACGTCTATGTCAGCATCGGAAGCAACATCAATCGCGAACACCACATCACGGAATCTCTCAAAGCGTTGAACCATCGCTTTGCTCCACTGCAAATTTCTCAGTTTTACGATTGCGAGCCAGTCGGTTTTGAAGGAGACAACTTCCTCAATCTCGTTGTGGGGTTTGAATGTGATCTTCCTATCGCAGAGTTGTCTAAAACGCTTCATCAAATCGAATCTGATAACGGTCGCCAACGCGAGTCTAAAGAGTATGCAGCACGAACCATGGATATCGATATCCTTCTTTACGGCGATCAAGTGGGCATTATCGACGGGGTAGAATTACCCAGAGGTGAAATCACCGAGTACGCTTTCGTGCTTCGTCCGTTAGTCGACCTTGCCGCGAATGCTCACCATCCCGTCCTAAACATCTCGTACCAACAACTTTGGAATAACTTTGACCAGTCGAGTCAGAAAACCAATTCAATCCCTTTCGAGCTCAGTCTCACGTAATGCCTTCAGAGCTGTCAAAAACCGCAGGCTCTTATAATCAGGCCTTTATTTGATCTTTTCTTAAAACAAGCACGTACCTGATATCACTTTCGACGGAATGGAAACTGTTATGAACCACAACGCCATTATTACCATCACAAACCTCAGACTACGAACCTTCATCGGCTTCAACGAGGAAGAGAAAACCAAGCAGCAAGATATTGTTATAAACGCAGAGATTCATTATCCAGCTAATAACCTGTGCCTCTCTGATGACGTCGACAATGCCCTTAATTACAAAAACATCTGCAAGAAGATCATCCATCATGTCGAGTCTGGAAGATTTCTGCTTTTAGAAAAGCTAACTAGCGACGTACTTGGAATTTGCATTGATCATCCATGGGTTCGGTACGCTCAAGTGAGAATTGATAAACCTCACGCGCTGCGTTTTGCCGACTCCGTTTCGCTCACGCTGAGCTATGAAGCAGACCAAGATAATAACTTCTAAGGAGCGCTCCAATGTTGAGTACAGAAGCAGAACAAGTAAGAACAGCTCTACTGGCGAGAGGGCTTGAAACTCCGATGACCGCGAGTGAAATGAACAGCGACCAAAAATACAATCGTATCAAGGGACTGTTAACGGAAGTGGTAAGCACGTTGGGTTTGGATCTGACCGACGACAGCGTTGCAGAAACGCCGCACCGCATCGCAAAGATGTACGTACATGAGATATTCTCGGGACTGGATTACAACAACTTTCCAAAAATCAGCGTGATAGAGAACAAGATGTCGGTTGATGAGATGGTTAAGGTGTCGGACATCGACTTAACCTCCACATGTGAGCATCACTTCATTACTATCGACGGTTTGGCTCAAGTGGCCTACATTCCGGAATCTAAGATACTTGGCCTGTCGAAAATAAACAGAATTGTACGATTCTTCGCGCAACGCCCGCAAGTTCAAGAGCGCTTAACCCAACAGATTCTGATTGCCATCCAGACTCTCGTAGAAACAGAAAATGTAGCAGTAACTATTAAAGCGACGCATTACTGCGTGAAGTCTCGAGGCGTTATGGATGCTAACTCTGAAACGACGACAACGGCGCTCGGTGGCATTTTCAAAACTAACCCTCAAACTAGAGCTGAGTTTTTACGATGAGTGAGACGATTCTGATAACTGGAGTAGGGAAGCGATTAGGGTTCGCACTGGCTCAGCAACTCCTAGCTGATGGGTACCAAGTGATTGGTACCTTTCGTAGCGAATATCCTCAGTTGCAACAGCTGCGTGATAAGGGGGCAGATCTACAGTACGTCGATTTTTACCAGCAAAGCAGCGTAGAGGACTTTCTGCATTATGTAGGGCAAGAGTATAGAGCACTTCGAGCCATCGTTCATAATGCCTCTGATTGGAAGCCAGAGAATAAGAAAGACCCGAGCGAGAACGCTTCAGAAATTATGAATCAGATGATGGCAGTTCACGTCGGCGTACCATACCTTATCAATCTGTCGCTCAAAGACCTGCTGATGTCTGGCGATCAAACCTCAGATATCATCCACATCAGTGACTATGTCGCCGAAAAAGGCAGTAAAAAACATATCGCTTACGCGGCAAGCAAAGCTGCGCTTAATAACTTAACGCTTTCATTTTCGGCGATGCTGGCTCCCAACGTGAAAGTAAACACTGTCTCACCAGCTATGATCAAATTCAATGATCATGATGACGAGGCGTATAAGGCTAAAGCTCTGCAAAAAGCTTTGATTCCGGCGGAAGCGGGTTTTGAGGAAGTGATTGATGGCATCAAGTATGTACTGGCCAGTCGTTACATGACAGGAAGAACATTGCATCTTGATGGCGGCAGGCATCTAAAGTGAGTTCTTGTCGTTAACATTGAGCTCTTCCTTGGGTGAAAAGCCCGTTTTATTCTGAATATGAACTCTCCCGCTCTGGTTACAAAATTCTAGCTTGAGTATTCATGTTTAGCAGCCTATTTGGTTTGTTCTGTCCTGAACAACCTCATTCAATCTCACGCAACAAAGTGACTAATCTCACATTTCTGTCAATTCATCTCCTGAATTGAGCAGGTTGTATTAAACGCAGTTCATATTGAGTTCGCTTTGAACCCACTTACCTATTTAGGGTGATGAGCATCCGAACCGAAAATTCAAACAAATGTTTAAATTAATGGATTTATGGAGCGATTTATCGGGCATTTAACGGGATGACTTTCACTTTGATCTTGATCAATATGTTAACTGTTGCGCAACAAATTTAAATCAAATTTGCATAGGAAGCGCACATTTACTTCTTCGATCTGCTCAGTACAAGGAATGAAATTATGTCTACTCAGGAAACATTTAAGGCTTTCACATCGCAGCTAGAGTCTGTAACTAACCCGTTCTACAACTTCAATCAACTAGTGACTAAGAATATAGAGACACTGACCAAGATTCAGCTTGATAGCCTTCAGGCTTATAGCGCGCTAGGTAATGAGTCTTTGCAGAGCTTAGCTTCGTTAAAGCAGCCACAAGATATTCCAGCTTATGGTTCAAAACAGATGGAAGTGGCGAGTAAGATCTCACAGCAACTCATGGAAGATAGCCAAAAGCTGACTCAACTTGGTCAAGACTTTAAATCTGCCGCTGACGAGCTTACTGCCTCTGCGGTAAAGACCGCGAAAAGTGCTTAGTTTATTGTTTGTCGGTTGATGGCGGAGCGTAACGTCTAGCACGCCATCTCTCAGCATCACTTCTAACAAGGATGTCAGAATGGAAAATAAATCGCCCTTTGAAGGTATGATGAACCTCATGTCCCAATACGGACAAGCCTGGATGGACAATCTAGGGCAGCCAACACAATCAACATTGATGAAAACCCAATCGGAAGATTTTACTAAGTGGGTTGGCTCAATGACTCAGAACCCAACCAATATGGTTGAGCAACAGATGAATTGGTGGGCGCAGCAAGTTAATCTACTTAACGATTGTATCCTCGGCACTCAAGAACAAATCAAAGAGACGGATCGTCGTTTTCGTGACCCTTCATGGAATGACACGCCACTGTATCGTTACATCAAAGAGAGTTACAAACTTGCTTGTGACAACATTCAACAATCAGTTGAGAACGCAGATGGACTGGACGATGAAACCAAAGCTCGACTTTCATTTTTCACTCGACAATATTTGAATGCGATGTCGCCAAGCAACTTCGTTTCGACCAACCCAGAGATACTCAAGCTGACTATGGAGAGCAAGGGTGAAAACCTGATCCAGGGGATGAAGCAATTCCGTCAGGACTTAGAACAAAGTGCTGACATGCTGAATATTCGAATGACGGATAAAAACCAGTTCAAACTGGGGGAGAATATTGCCTCAACGCCTGGAAAAATCGTCTTTCAAAATGACATGTTTGAGCTGATTCAATATAAGCCGACCACAGAACAAGTCTATAAACGTCCGACGCTGATCGTACCGCCGTTCGTCAACAAATATTACATTATGGATGTCAATCCAGAGACCTCCTATGTGAAGTGGTTGGTCAGCCAAGGCCACACAGTATTCATGATCTCTTGGGTGAACCCTAATGCTCATATGCGAGACGTCGATTTTGGCAACTACGTGACTCAAGGCGTGCTACCTGCACTTGATGCCATTGAAAGTGTCACAGGCGAGCGAGAAGTTAACGGTATCGGTTACTGCATCGGTGGCACCACTTTAGTCGCAGCCATGGCTTACCTTTCTGGCAAACGTCGTAAACAGAGAATTAAATCGGTCACTCTGCTGACTACAATCCTCGACTTCCAAAAGCCAGGTGAGTTAGGGGTCTTCATCAATGATCCGATCATTAGCAGTATTGAAGCACAAAACAACCAACGTGGTTATATGGATGGCCGCCAAATGGCCGTGTCATTCAGCTTACTTCGTGAAAACAGCCTGTATTGGAATTACTACATTTCCAATTATCTGAAAGGGGAGAGCCCGATGGCATTCGACCTCCTTTATTGGAACTGTGACAACACCAACGTGACTGCTGCGACCCATAACCAGCTGCTACGTCAGTGCTATCTTGAGAATCGACTAGCCAAAGGTGAATTGGTGATCGATGGTGTGGCGATTGATTTAGGTAAAGTAAAGTCGCCGGCTTACTTTCTCTCTGCTATTGATGATCATATCGCGCTATGGGACGGCAACTTTGAAGGCACAAAACTGCTAGGTGGAGACAATAAATTTGTACTTACCGAGAGCGGCCATATTGCAGGGCCTATGAACCATGCCGATTCCAATAAATATGGTTTTTGGACCAATGATGATAACGACCAAACACCACCTCAGTGGCTTGCCAGCGCCGACAAGCACCATGGCTCGTGGTGGTCGCATTGGCAAAGCTGGGTTGATGAGCGCAATTTCTCCGAAATGATTGAAGCTCGTGAGCTAGAAGGGGAACTGGATGCGCCAGGTGAATACGTGAAGCAGCGTATTCAAGATGTCATCGCTCAAGAAAATGAAATGGAAAAGGAGTCCGCATAATGAAGCCAGAAATCGGCCAGACTGCCACCATAGAAAAGACGTTAGATAAGCAAACAGTAGTAGCCTTTGCCAGCGTCTCGGAAGACTACAACCCAATCCATTTAGATGAAGATTTCGCTAAAACCACGCAATTTGAGCGTCCAATCGTGCATGGTATGTTGGCATCGAGCCTTATCTCTGGCTTGTTGGCTTCTAAAGTGCCGGGCGCAGGCAGCATTTACTTGGGGCAATCCTTGAAGTTTCTTCGTCCTATTTTTGTTGGCGAAACTGTCACAGCCAAGGTGGAAGTGATCAGCGTGCGTGAAGACAAACCTATCGCTGTGATATCTACTCAAGTATTGAGCGCGAATGGTGAAGTCGCCGTCGATGGTGAAGCGACAGTGATGTACTCTGTTTAACCACAAAGCCATAAACGGCAGCCAATATTTACTACAAACCAAAGGCAATAACGCGAGCAGCGGATGTGCTATCAGGTTTCTTCAATAAATAATTCAATCCTAATGTGCGTTTTAGTGTTTGGTGCTAAAACGCCATTGTCTAAAATATAAATTCCCTTCGTGTTTATCTAGCCTAGTGTATTAGCTTATCCATTAGTCTAGTTGTCTTGTCATCCCTTTAGATAACCACTCAGCCTATTTTTGAACGTTATTTAGTCTTTATTGACGTAGTTTGTTTATAAATAGGTCGAACTTCCTTACCTATAGCTGTTCAGCGAGTCTACGTACGCTACGACTAATGTCTAACGACCAACGTCTGTTTGTTCGTATGTGCTTGGTATAGAGTATTAATCACTGAATTATAAAGACTATTTTTTAGTGAGGTAACGGTATCTTATGTTTATTGAACAGTCCTTTATATAAATAAATGCCCCTACATTTGGCTTTTAGATGTTCACTTAGAAACGGGCGGTCTTCAGTTTTAATAGTGATTTTGACCTGTCAATAATTTGGATATGCCGAGTTGGTTATGGGGGATATATAAATGACGCTGCATCAAACATCGTACCGTGACTAAATAACGTTTGTTGGAACAACGCACCTTAGAGTGTGAAAGAAAGGAATCAAAATGAGCAGTACTTTAGAGTCCGTACATATAAGAACAGATAAACCTCAAGCCAATGAGGATGAGCTCTCTTACGAACAACAACATAAACCAAGCTCTGAGTTTGACTCACGTGAACAGTATTTAGAGCACGAGTTGCAAATTATGTCGCCAAAGCGATGGCGTCCGAATTTGCCCTTTAAAGATTATCGATTTGAGATAGAAGACACCATCCCAGCGATGGCTGCGACCATTGGTAAGGTTGTTATGGTTGGTGCTATTGCCGCAACTTTCGCTGGTGCTCTTGGGCTAAATGAAGACTTCATTCTAGAAAACGTGCGTTATGAGCTCCTCATCGCCTCTGTTTTCATCATTCTTTTCTCTGGCTTTCTACTGCCAACAGCTAACCTCGCAGGTACCCATGGCCCACTTATTCCATTAATCCCTATTGTGGTTGCTGCTGGAGGCCACCCAATGGCCTTTGGCTTGCTGATTGGTGCGTTTGGCTTGCTGTTAGCCATCAGTAAAGGCGGCAGTATGTTGGCTAACCTCACCAGTAAAGGCGTGTGTGGGGGACTGTTACTTTACCTTGGTTTTGTGGGAACCGCTTCTCAAGTGAAGAAGCTGTTCGCTTGGGCGGACGGAATCGGCATGAGCCACATCGCTTTCGTCGTGATCTTCTGCACCATTATCTTGTACGCACTATTGGAGCACTTCCGTAAGCGTTGGTTAGCTGTGCCTCTTAGCTGCTTACTGGGTGGTACGATTGCATTTGCTATGGGTGCGCCATTTGCTTTCCACACTGAGCCAGGCTTACCTAACATGCACCCTATGTATTGGTGGGGAGAAGATACAGGTTGGATGCTAGGCCTACCGTCGATCGAACACTTCATGGTAGTACTGCCATTCGCGATTCTAGCGGTAGCGATGTGGTCTCCAGATTTCCTAGGGCATCAAGTATTCCAAAAAATCAGCTATCCAGAGCGTACCGAAAAAGTACATATGAATATTGATGACACCATGACCACAGCTTCAATTCGTCAGACGTTCGGCTCTTTGCTCGGTGGTACTAACTTTACTTCTTCATGGGGTACTTACATCGTACCGGCTGCGATTGCTAAGCGTCCGATTCCTGCTGGTGCTCTGCTGACGGCTCTGTTCTGTATCATAGCCGCTGTTTGGGGCTATCCAATGGATTTAGCTATCTGGCAACCAGTGCTTTGTGTTGCACTTATTGTTGGGGTCTTTGTACCATTGCTAGAAGCTGGAATGGAGATGACACGTGAAGGGAAGACCACCCAGTCGGCAGCGATCGTTGTATTTTCTTCAGCACTTGTTAACCCAGCATTTGGTTGGTCTCTAACCATGCTGTTAGACAACTTAGGCTTAGTTGGATGTAAAGAGCGTAGTGGCGAGCTGAGTAAAATGAGCCGTTGGGTGTTGCCTGGCATTATGTTCATTGTACTAACAAGCGTGATGGCGTTGGTTGGCCTTCTACCTGGCATACCGGCCATTATCCCAAGCTTTCGTTAAGCTCTAAGCGAGGGAGCTGATTTATTGTGTTTCTCGCTTATCTAGTACTATTGCATAGCCCTTAAACAATGAAAACCTCCGTTCACGTATAGCGTAATCGGAGGTTTTTTGTATTAGTCGCCTATAAGCAATTAACTATGTGTCAGCAATCGAAGTGCATAGGCTTAATCTAGGCGCAAAGTCACTCCAGAGTAATTTGTGTACCCGCGAAGTAACACGTGATAGGTAACGCCCGGCTGAGCGTTAACACTGCATTGCTCGTTATTACCGGTACGATAAGGGCGGCAATCATAACTTGAAGTGCTTGGCTTACTGCCTGCTTTTACATACAGATCTGCATCGCCAGTTCCGCCAGATATTGCCACCGTTACGCTTGATGCAGAATCTACGGAGAATGTGTAGAAGCTTTCAGAATATTTGTTGCCACTTAGGTTCGCGATAGGCGTCCCTTTGGTGAGTACATTGTCACCCGGAATGGTAGGGCCGCAGCTTGCGTTGACGCCAACACTATTAAACGCATCTTCCACATCGGCAACCGTGTAACCCATATCTGCAGCTGCTTTAGCTACGCCACATGCGCCGGCATCAAAGGTACTGTTTGCAGTCCAATACAGTTGGTTGGCGACGGTGAATATTTCGAAACCTTTGCGTACATCCCAGCCTGATTTGTTGGCTAAAAGGTAAAATGCTCGGTTATAAACACCGCTCGACAAGTGAACGTTTAAACCATCGTAGTAATCAGAGGCGTGATCGATTGAACGTCCATCTTTTGAAGGCTGATCAAAGTAACGCAATCCACCTTCTGATTTGAAGATATCACTACCAACAATCCAATCAACATTTCCACGCAGATAGTATTCAGCCGCTTCGCCTGCGATATCGGAGAAGGCCTCGTTCATACCGCCTGACATGTTTCTGTAGACCAGACCTGAGTTTTGTTCAGTGAAACCATGGCTTACCTCATGCGCACTGACGTTGATGTCGACTAATGGGTAGAAGGTATTTTTGCCGTCACCAAAAGTCATGGATGAGCCATTCCAGAAGGCATTCTCATAGTCGGTACTGTAGTGAACACGCATAGTGAGTTGGAACGATAGAGGTGATGTGTTCATCCACTCTTTGTACATATCAAAGACGACGTTTCCGAAATAATGCGCATCGTTAAGGGGAGAGTAGGCGCCATTCACGTATTTATGATCTGTGTAGTTGGCGTCGTCGCTACAGTTGTAACTGTAGGCTGAACTACCAGACGTTCTGTTATTTAAGTCGACCGTTTTCACTGCGTCGTTTTCTAACGTACATGTGGTTCCGGTTTTATCAATCGAGAACCCCGGAAAGTCAGTGCCATATTCATATCGATTGGTTTTGCTGTTACCACCAGGTCCGGTTCCCACAGCTTTGGCGTGATTTAAGCCGTTCCATTTTTGAAGGACTTCCCCCGTCATGGCGTCAATAAAGAAGAAAGGACGTTCTGGGTAATTGGAAGCGACAAAGAAGTCGACCAAATACGCCATTTGAGCAGTTTGATTCTCATCGAGTCTCACAACCAACTTAGCATTTTTGTTTTCAATCGACTTTTTGCCCACGGTAAACGAACGGTGGGAGGACAATGCGGCTTCGATGGCTTGTTCTTTATTTAATTTAGGCGCGATGCTTGAGAGATCATCGCTGATCCCTTGTGCCATCGAACCAAATATTTGAAAAGGCTGATTTTTAGATAGGGTGGCGACAACTGATGTATTAAAGACAGGTACACCGAAGTGGGTTTGTTGGTAGCGTACTTTGGTTTTCCCATTGGGCAATACCACCCGTTTAACTTCAGAAAAACCTAATTCAAGTGGGGCAACACTCTTCGACTGTGCGACGAGGCTTTGTTGTAGCAATGTATCATTTTCGATTCTGACCATTTCTGCTGCGTGTGCAGTAAAGCCGAAAGACGTACCAAGAATGGCTGCTATTTTCCAGCTTAGTTGATGTTGTTGGTTCATTTCTTGTTCCTGATTTTATATAAACTCCTTCTTCCCAACGGCTAAATAGGAAGTCTATATGCAACACATAAATGCCATGTGTTGCGAATCAAGATTGGAAGAGCATATCGACTTGTGACAAGTTTTTTTGAGAGATTCATTTTTAGTGTATGTAATTCAAAGTTTACAAAAACTCTTATTGATCAAATTGTTTTTATTGGGGGTGTTTCTATTATTGTTGTAATTATATGAAGTGAAAGATGTTATTAAATTTTGACTTGTTTCAATCATGCTAAAGTGTTTTTCAACTTGTTGAACAGGTTTTCTTATTTGCAATATTAACAACAAGGCCTGTGGCTATAACTATTGTAGATATAGTAATTAAAATATGTATCGCAAAATTTAATGACGTATTTGTAATTAAGCCTTGCGTTGGTAGGGTAATCTATGACTTGAATTGCAAAATTAAGCTATTTTTGCGTAACCCCTTGTTATAAATGTTAATTAAAGTAATTTGTTCGCCGGATATAATGGATAATGTCTCATTTACTCCAATAACTAATAGTAAATATACAGAATTAAGTTCTAAAAATTAAAGGGAACCATATGTTTAAGGTCTTTAGTCTATTTTTATCAATTTTCATTTTTTCAGTTGCTCAAGCAAATGAAACCGTCGAATTTGAAACCGCGCAAAAGCTGTTGACCGTCATTGAAGTGGATAAGCAAATGTTAGGCGGCTTTGAGGCTATGTTGCCAATCGTTAACCAGTTAGCTAATAAACTCAAGCTGAATGCTCAAGAGACAGAAGAACTTAAAGGGATTTACAGAGATTGGTTTGAGAATGATATGGACAGAGTAAAAATGCGCATTGAAATGGCAAAGCTGTATTCAAATCATTTCACGATGTCAGAGATGAAACAGATAATTGACTTTTATGGTACACCTGTTGGAAAGAAACTTATTCAACAGTCGCCTGAGCTTGCAAAGCTTGGAGCGCAAATTGGCATGGAAGAAGCTCAAAATAAGCAACATTTGCTAATTGAAAAGCTGACTCCTTTTATGGAGGAGCACAGCAGCGAGTGATTAATTTCTAGAAAGCAGTTAGACCCGGTATGAAGTAGCTGTTAACTGAAGCCCGTAATACGACCTCTAATCGGCTATTTGCTCGTATCAAGTAAAAACCAAATTGCTCTTGAGTAAGCTGACGAATTAAGTCGCCGATATAAATCTCTTTTGGTTGAATCGTAATGCATGGCACTCTACTGTGCATTACGGCAAATGTACTCTCCGTATAATATGATTTATTAATTTCTAAGCTTCGGTTTCACGGAGGAAACATGACAAGCGACCAACTATTGGAAAAGGCACTTTATAGCAGTGCCAGTATCCATCAACCTCATTCTTTAAAAGCTTATTTGGCGGCAAATTATCTGAATGCTTATTTCGCTAAATCAGACAATGTCTGGCTTAAAACGAGTGAGCTGATAAACCAAACTGAGATTGAAGTTTTAGGTGAGTACTCTGCAACGGTGCAGGCGTCAAAGTTCTCAGATTTTCGTATTCACAGGATATTGGAAAACGGGGTATACCCAGCTGCGTATGCCGCTCTAATGCAGTGGTATGAGAATAAGGGCTTTGAAGATATCTTCTCTTATTACGTTTCGCAGGCTTCTCAAACCAGCGAATACCTTTCCCACAATGTGACTATCTTATTGGCGCTGAATCGTGTTTACCGTGAGTTAGAGCCGTCTCAAGTTCCAGCATTCCTTAACCGCTTTACCGAATTTGTCACATCGACCCGTTCTGATGACGACCGAAGCACTGACACAAGTGAAGTTGTAGATCTCGATAAGGTATTACAAGCATGCTTCAAACAGTTTGGTTTCTTTGGGCACAACCTCATTACGCTTACGTGGATATTGCGTTGCAAGGAAGAGCTGTCGAAAGAGCAATATGACTCGATACTTTCTAATCTCTATCGACAGGCCAATAGCCCATTGGAAGATCCAGACGATGAAATTGATCAAGCTATCTGGGCGCAGTGTGAAAGCTCAGATAATTCAGATGAGCTCTATGGCAACGTACACCGATTGGTTTTTGGGTATACGTCGAATCTACACCAGATAACCCTAGCGGATGCATTGTGTTTTCTTCACGAACGATTCCCTGAGCATACAGCAGAGCTAAAATGTGTCGCAGAGTATCAGTGTCGTTTGTTAGATCAGTAAATTTAATTAGGATATTGCAGCTAACATTATGCAATGTCAGCAATCTAGGAAAGGAAATGAAAAAGTTACTTATTGGCTTATTTATACTGGTTTCGACCAGTGTAATAGCGTCTGAAAATGTTCCGGAAATGTCGCTTAAAAACGGCTATGTGGAGCCTTTCCAAATGTTCGATAACGTATATTACGTTGGAGACCGGTGGGTTTCGTCTTATGCGGTAGAGACTACAAAGGGATTAGTTCTTATTGATACACTCGATTTCCCTTATTCGATGTGGATCCCCACCAATTTAGAAAAGCTTGGGTTACAAGATAAGGCCATCACGCACATTTTAGTGACTCACGGTCATTCTGATCATGCTGGTGGAGCGCAATATCTTCAATCTGAATATGACTCAAAAGTTGTGATGACGCAGAAGGGTTATGAATTAGCCATTGCTCAAGCCAACAAAAGCAGCGGTAAGAATACCTTTTTGCCTCCCGAGGTAGACTTATTTGTGCAAGACAGTAGCAGCCTTAGCGTTGGTGAAGCCGAGTTTAAGTTTTACCTTACACCCGGCCACACGGAAGGGGACTATTCAATAGATCTTATGGTGAAGGACAAGGGTATATCACATCGCGCATTTGTAGTTGGCGGACACAGTATTAACGCACGAGATCCTAAGCTAGCGAAGCAGTTTTTCGAGAGTATGGACAGAGTCCGAGAGATTGCTTTGCAGCCGCCAGTTGTGAGTGTGAATCTGTCTAATCATCCACATAAGAATCATCTATTTGCTAATCGTGAGAAACGAAATGTCGATGGTTCGAATAACCCGTTTATTAGCGAGAGCAATTTTTTCCGCTTTCTTGAACAGCAGGAAGCGTTAGCGCGGGAAAAGCTCGACCAAGCTTAGGTAAGATAAGTCCTTTCTCTATACATGTTTATCATAGTCAGATAGAGCTTTGTGTTTGTAATTTAATGATTTAAGTTAATGGTCAGCGTCACACATTCTTGACTAATGGCGCGCTAATCTTTCTCAAACATAGGAGATTTCATGGCTGACAACGCAGTAGAGCAAGCAATCAAAAACATCCGATTGAAATCACAAGGCACGGATTGTTTAACGAGTTGCGCGGTGACGATCAACTTTCATCCCGATCGTTACACGTCTGACAATAAACCTTTGCTCGAAGCGATGGCTGAAGATGGTTGTTTGAAGTCTCAATTTGAAACAGGTACCAGTAATGGTGGTATGACGGCTTATCTAGGTGGTGACCGTTGGTTATGGGAAAAGCGAGTGTTTGACGGTGCGTATGATGATGCTCCGAATACGCTTAGGCCGAAATATGGTGCATTGAACTACCGAAATTACGAAACAGGTGCGTCACCTCGTTTTGGATCCTGCTACTTCCAAATGAAAGCGGAGATCTTGGAACGAACCACGTTCTGCTATCCCGACAGCTTCTTTGAGCCAGATGACTTCGCCGTTTCTAGCCGTGTGCAGGCATTAGTTGATAAAGCATTGTCATCGAATGTCGATTTTCTTGATGATTATATTGAGGCACATGTTCATGGGGTTATCTCTCTGAAAGACGATATTGAATGCCTTGTATTAGACCCTATTTACCGCTCGTCGATTATTGAAGAACGTGCGGTGAAATTGGGCGTTCCGATAAAGTGGCATAATGGCTACGAGTTAAGCATAGAAGAGATGAGCCGCTACCCAGATTATCGTGGTCAGTCGTTTATAGAGCTCGCAAAAAAGTTAGCGGTAAACGGCAAGATCAATGCGAAAATACTGGGGTTAGCCGTGACAGAGCTAGGTTATGACCAACAAGACGTAAAGAAGGTCTGGCATTACTTGGCTCGGTTTGGTTATCAATCAGAATAAATCTCTAATAGCATCAGTGGGCTCTTCTGAGATTTTGACCCCAACGCCCCCGCATTTAGTGGAAAACCGCATGCAAAATATAATCGGTAGGACTTTAAAATGAGTGAGATTGCTCGCTTTATCTCTGGTGAAGTGCCAGACAAATTTGGTCGTAATATTGAACAGTTGTTAGCTTATAATCACTTTTGGTTGGAGCACGATCACAAGTATATTCAAGTATTTTTCCCTATCGATGAAGGGACTAAATTTAATCAACATGCACCGTTGGTTACTCAGGAAGATAGGGCAGTTTTTGCGAACTCAGAAGAACTTCGTACAGCTCATCTACAAGTGCTTGATCTGATGCTTGAGTTTTGGGGCATGCAGCGAGACGAAAGTGAGATATCGTCATTGTTGCCACTTAGCCCAGCCAACCATGTATGGTTGAAGAGTCACGACCACAACCAACTTCGACTGACACGGGCTATTCGCAGTTTATATTTATTAGGCAATGAAGAGATTGCGACTAACTTATGTGACTTCTTGATCGCAGCAGCGAATGAAACTGGTTCTGTGTCTGATAAAACGGTGCAATATTGGCGTAATGCGTTAAATGGTTAGAAGCCCGCAATAGCCAGTGGGTTAACACACTGTAGGAAAGGGAAGGAGACTCAGGATGAGTGCAGTTTTTAAAGGTTCGTGTTTGTGTGGCAGTGTTCGTTTTTCTGTTGAAGGGTTCAGCGAAAAAGTAGCAAATTGTCATTGTTCAATGTGCCGAAAATTTCATGGCGCCGCTTTCGGGACGTTAGTTGGTGTACAAGGCTTGAACTGGCTTTCTGGTAAAGATCGACTGAAAGAGTTTGTCGCATCAAACGGCACAACACGAACATTCTGCTCCAACTGTGGATCAAGCCTTGGTTTCAGGGGGCAAGGTGAACCTCTTGAAAATATCGACTTGGCGATATCAACGTTCGATGTCGATATTCCTGTCACAATTGATGCTCAGATTTATACAAAATACAAAGCGAACTGGTGTGAATTACAGGCCGAGTTAAGCGTTTTTCCAGAAGGGCGCTCAACCTAAGGTGCAGAATCCGTTAGCCGGTTGAACATAGATTAAACTGCAATCTGTGTTATACATCAAAGTTGATATTATTTTGGCTAACTCATTAATTTTCATTATGTTAGGGTTCTTCTAGTTTTTATAAGAAGGCGACTAGATTATGAAAAAGGGATTTGTCATCGCTGTCTCAATTGGCTTTGTTGTCTTCTTCCTCGTTGGCCGCGAACTCCAATGGTTTGGGTCCAGCAATTCCGAGTCTTTTCCTAAACTTCCTGATAATCCGAGTTTTGTGCCGTCTACTGACTTTGATGGTGAGTGGCTAGGTCGCCGAATTAACACCACTGGCAATAATATGTGTGAGCGAACAACTATCACCGGAACCATTCGTGAAGGTAAAGCCACTTTGAGGCTTACCTACAACGGAACAGCATTAGAGGGTTGGGTTTCTGAAAGCGGTGCATTACGGTTATATGCCAAACATCGCCAGTGGGATTATCGCTTTTCAGCAACTGGCAGCGGCAAGCGATTTGATGGTCGTTGGCATTTAACCAATGGCCCGTGCCAAGGGAGCTGGTTTATAGAAAAGGTCGACGGCAAGTAAGGTTGTGAGCGCAATACGTCGCTTAAAACTAATCGACATAAGGTTCTTTGAGGAGAGATAAGTGATCAGATTAATCGCTGTGTTTATTGTGGCGTTCGGATTAGGCGCATATGCGAGTTTACATGTGCTGGCCGATTATGTTGAGAGCATCCAAGACAGTCACAAGGCTGTCGTACAACAAGGATTTGAAACCTATAAATATGCGAACACAGATGATCTTGCTCCATTGATAAAAACATCAAACTGGTTAGCGCGCTACAGCGCTTGTGAATTAGAGGGAGATGAAGGAGACGCTATCGCATTGACCCTCTCTCTTGATGCTGTTTCCTTGGGCATGTTATCGAAACAACCGTCTGAGCTTGACGAAGACACTTTCCAAACGGCTTTAATGATGTATGGAAAACTCAAAGACAACGAGAAAGCATCAACTCAGTTAGCTGAAGTGCTTACTGCGTATTGTAAAGACAGTCTTAGCTATCTATACAACTGTGAAAATCTGCCCAATTTGTTAGAAGACAAATGGGAGGCTATGAAGCCGAAATGCACCTAAAAATGAATCGATATGTATGGCACTTATCAATGTCGCATTTACATATGAACTAGAGTAAAGGGCACAATATGGACGTCAAGTTGGTCAAAGGGTCTGACCAAAAATTCGCAGAACTGATAACCAAAACGAATATGGCGCCTTACTACGATACGCGTGGAATCGTTTGGGGTCATGACCAGTTTTTACGCAGTTGGGATGAGCTAGATAACTATGAAGTCTATGTAGGTGATATTCGTATTGGAGTTATTCGATTCAGCTATACCATTGAGACAACGTTCCTTCGAGATTTACAGATATTAGCCGAATACCAAGGCAGGGGCTTTGGTTCTAGGTGCTTAGATTTAGTGATAAAGCATGCGAACAATCAAGCATCGACTCAGTTAGTGCTACGTGTGTTCAGTGAGAACCCCGCTATTAAGCTTTATCAATCAAAAGGTTTTACAAAAATTTCTGAAGTGAAAGGGCTTGTTGAAATGGAGCTGCAATTAGCTGAACTATAAAGGAAAAGACATGGTTGAACGTATAAATTATCAAGGCTTACCATCAATTGCTGGGCCTTATGTTCACGCGACAAAGCACAACGATACGCTCTATGTCTCTGGTTTGACAGCTTACGGGACAAGTACACAGGATCAAGGAATTGGTGAGCAGACGAACGAGATACTTAGTCAGATCAAGCAAATACTAGAGCATGAACAGCGAGCAGTCAGTGATCTTATTAAGCTGACGATCTTTATCTGTGATATGTCTGAACTAGGCAGTATTCGAGAATTATTGTTCGACTTTTATGGAGAGTATCTTCCAGCTTGCTCTCTAGTCGAGGTCTCTAAATTGATTCACTCTGATTTAAGAATTGAAATTGAGGCGACTGTGGCGCTGTCATAGCTATTTAAATGTAAACGAGGGTCCATAACTTAAGAAGAGTCGAATCACTTTCGCGTGTCGAACTTGGTGTTGTTTTTTGGGTTAGGTTGTACGTAAACCAATATTTCAAACTTTGCTTGTGTGCTAGCATCGTTTACTTAGTGCACTAATCTGCTTATGCTGCCTAGGTAACTCATTAGGCTTAAATTAGAAGCGCGTGTATCCCAACCGCAGAGCTATCAGGTATTAAGAATGGAAACAACTATCTCACAAGCCATCGCGCTTCGAAAAGAACAGAAATATCAAGAGTCGCGAGACTTGTTGGCGACACTATTAAGTGATGAAAATTTTGCAGCCAAAGCACACCTACAGATAGCCTGGTCATACGATAATCAAGGCAAGGAACAGCAGGCGATTGAGCATTATGTTTTGTCGCTGCAAGGGAAGCTTTCTTCGGTAGAGCGCTTTGACGCATTGTTTGGCTTAGCAAGCACTTACCGAAGCCTAGGTCAGTATACTGAGGCTTTAAGCTATTTCGAACAGACGATGTCTGAGTACCCTCAATCCCTTGAAGTTCAGCCGTTTTACGCGATGTGTCTCTACAATTTAGGTCGTCATAAAGATGCGACATCTCTGTTACTCGAGTTATTGGTTTCCACAACCAATAGTGAGGCGATTAAAGAGTACCAACGAGCTATCTCTTTGTACGCAAAAGACTTGGATAAAACTTGGTAATTGAGTTTTCAATCCGCAACTTACTAATCAAAGAAAAAGCCTAAATATCGAGTGACACTTAAGCTTGAAGGATTCGCTTTTATAGGTTTTGATCAGCGTTACACGGAAAGCTCTTTACGCACTATCTCTGCACCGGCGCTGAGTGCATTCAGCTTAGCAGAGGCAATGTCGCGAGGTAGGGGAGCCATACCGCAGTTAGTGCAAGGGTAGAGCTTGTCTGCATCAACATACTTAAGTGTTTCTCTTAGAGTACTAGCCACTTCTTCCGGTGTTTCAATAGAATCCGTGGCAACATCAATTGCGCCAACCATCACTTTTTTACCGCGAACTAACTCAAGCAGTTCAAGTGGTACATGAGAGTTATGGCACTCTAACGAGATGATATCGATGTTTGATTGCTGTAGCTTAGGGAATACTTCTTCATATTGGCGCCACTCTGTGCCTAATGTCTTTTTCCAATCTGTGTTTGCTTTGATGCCGTACCCATAGCAAATGTGTACTGCGGTTTCACATTTAAGCCCTTCAATGGCTCTTTCCAAACAAGCGATACCCCAATCATTCACCTCATCGAAAAACACGTTAAAGGCAGGCTCATCGAACTGAATAATGTCTACACCGGCAGCTTCTAGTTCTTTTGCTTCTTCGTTTAGGATTTTGGCAAATTCCCACGCCAGCTTTTCACGGCTTTGGTAATGCGCGTCGTAAAGTGTATCTATCATGGTCATTGGCCCCGGAAGTGCCCACTTGATAGGTTGGTCAGTTTGCTGGCGCAGAAACTTCGCATCTTCAACAAATACCGGTTTCTGGCGTGAAACCGGGCCAACGACGGTTGGGACACTGGCATCGTAACGATCGCGGATTTTCACGGTTTCACGTTTTTCGAAGTCGACACCGTTAAGGTGTTCAATGAAAGTCGTTACAAAGTGTTGGCGTGTTTGCTCACCGTCGCTGACAATATCAATGCCTGCTTGTTGTTGCTCGTGAAGCGATACACGCAGTGCATCCTGTTTGCCATCCGCTAGTTCGTTGCCTTCCAGTTTCCAAGGAGACCAAAGTGTTTCAGGTTGTGCTAGCCAAGATGGTTTAGGCAAGCTGCCTGCTGTTGAAGTCGGTAATAGTGTTTTCATAAATAATTCTGCCTGTCCGTAGGTTGCTAGAAGCGTTTAATCGCTGTCCAAATCGGTTTTAATTTCCCCAAAAGCGCGTTATAGCGCGTAATTGGCGGACCAGTTCTCTAGAACCGATTGGTATGGCTTTATGAAATGTTCTTCTGCGAACTTACCTTGTTCGATAGCCAGCTTGCTGCGCTCTTCGCGGTCATACACAATTTGAGTCAGTGAGTGGTCCGAGTTTTTCAAGTTAGGTTGGTAGCGTTTTCCTGCAACAGCGTTTGCGTTGTAAATCTCAGGTCGGTAGATCTTTTGGAAAGTTCCCATGGTGCTTATGGTACTGATTAATTCCAAGTTAGAGTAATCATTGAGTAAATCACCAAAGAAATAGAATGCTAACGGAGCTACGCTATTTGGTGGCATGAAATAGCGAACTTCTAATCCCATCTTCTTGAAATATTGCTCCGTTAAAGAAGACTCATTCGGCTGATATTCAAAACCCAATACTGGGTGTTGATTTTCGGTACGATGATAGATCTTATTATCCGATACGCTTAAACAAATAACAGGTGGTTTTTTGAAATTCTGTTTATAAGCTTGTGAGTTGACGAAATATTTAAAAAGTTTGCCGTGTAATTCACCAAAGTCCGCTGGAATACTGAATTTATCTTGGCCTTTATTATGATCCAAAAGTAAAACGCTGAAATCATAATCTCGGACATAAGAAGAGAAGTTATTACCAATGATCCCTTCAATACGCTCGTTAGTTTGGCTGTCAAGGATGTTGGTTTTAAGCACTTCAATAGAAGGGAATGCTTCTCCGTTGCTTTCGATGTCCATATCAACTGAAATGATTTCTAGTTCGACAGAGTAACGGTCACCATTAGGGTTATCCCAATGAGCTAAGGCATTGAAGCTATTATCAATCATCTGTAATGCGTTACGCAAGTTCGCTTGGCGGCTTTCACCGCGAGCCAAGTTAGCAAAGTTCGTTGTGATACGTGTACTGTCTGCGGGTGTGTAGTTTTCGTCGAGGCTGATGCTCTTAATCGTAAAATTAAATTCGTTATTCATACTGTTCTGACTTCCCAATTCGTTGTCTGACTTACTCTCGGTCTTTTATATCACTGCGTTATTTTCGCTTGTAACCGTATTAAGAGTGTTGGCTATTTCGTTTAAGAATTTGTATTAAGTTATTCGCTTAGTATTTTTATACTTGGACAGAGCTGTGATTAACAATGGTATTACTTCACAATCAACATGAGGAATATTCATGATCTATCTGTTTGAAAATGAAAGCTGGTGTCAGTTATATTAGTTATCTTCATGGAAATATAACCACAATTATATTGGGTTATTTAAGATGGTTTATTCAATTAAAAGAGGGATGAAATGAGTGATTTGCTGTTGTTGATTTTTTACTGCGCGTTATTAGGCAGTGGTGTGGGTTTTCTTGCCGGGTTGTTAGGTATTGGTGGGGGGCTGATCATTGTGCCTGTGCTAAGCAGCATTTTACTGTATCTAGATGTTTTACCGTCTGAACAAGTGGTTGTTGCTGCAATTGCGACTTCATTGGCCTCGATTCTATTTACTTCAACCTCTTCTGCACTTGCTCACCACAAGAATGGAAATGTGCCCTGGAACATTGCGCCTTGGATTATGCTCGGCGTAGCACTTGGTGCCTTGGTTAGTGGTTTTATGGCGGCTTTGTTGCCGGAAAAGGTCGTTCGTATTGTGTTTGCGGTCAGTGTGGTGCTTATCGCAGTTAAGATGTTCTTAAGCAGTAAAAGCGATGCGCCAAAAGAACGAAAGCTGCCGAATAAAGGTGTATTAACGGTTCTGACAACCATTACTGGCGGCTTGTCTGCAATGATAGGGATTGGTGGCGGTGCGTTACTCGTTCCTTTGCTCACGTTCTTTTCAGTTGATATGAAAAAGGCGATCGGCTGTGCGTCTGCATGTGGTATTGTCATCGCGCTATTCGGCTCTATCGGTTACATTACCTCGGGCAGCAGCCACTTTGCTTTAACTGATGGATTTGCAGGTTTTGTTTATTTACCAGCGTTATTGGGTATCGTGTGTACGTCTTGGTTCACCGCTCCTTTGGGGGCAAAGGCGACAAACCATTTACCCGTTCCAACGATTAAGAAGATCTTCTCTGTATTGTTGGTGATTATTGCGGTTAGCATGGTGGCTCGTTAGTGTCAGACAGTTCGTGCTTATCCGGTTGATGACTTGATTAGACATTTAGGTGTGAAATACCATGTAAATGTCTAATTGCGACCGAGTCCTCCAATAACATGCTCTCCTCCTTTTAATGCATCATTACTCATAATAAAATCATCCTGTTTTATAAATATCTCAAATGTGCTCAAACACTGACCCAAAGGAATTTATAATGGCACGGGAAATCTCATTTAAAAGTAATGGGCCACGATGGAGTGTTGTTTTATCAATGACTGTAACCTATACGATCGTATCTTTGATGATCCGCTACTTTTATCAAACTGAATTGCAGTTTTTTCCTCTCATTACCTCAATCATCATAATGGTTGCGTTTTATGCGATTGCCTCTAGGCTCAGGAGAAGCCACTTGTCTTTAGATGATGGAATCGTATATTTGCATGGTATTAAAGCGAACCTAGTGGTTAGAAAGTCTGTGTTTGGTCGTTCTATTATTGAAGTGAAATCCTTAACCAAAAAAGGCTACCACAAGGTGAATATTCGAAAAGGGCAGGTTGAGTCATCTGATTGGGAGTTATTGTTGAGTAAGGCGACACAATTACTTTGATTAGAAACCAGTCGTGAAAATTTAATAGGAGCAGCCATCAGGCTGCTCTTTTTGTTTGCCAGTCTACATTTATACAATTATGTCTATGAGTATGTTGATAAAATCTTGTTGTTTAACCTGATTCGTTGCTATAGCTAAATGTACGTATTCAGATTAAGGGACTGCTAAAAGTGAGTGATTTATGGATCCGTTAACGCAGGGCGTGCTAGGCGCTTCTTTGTCACAATCGGCGAGTAAAAAGCAACACTTGGTGGTCGCAGGGGCTTTAGGTTTGCTCTCTGGAATGGCGCCAGATTTGGATGCGCTTATTCGCTCTGATAGTGATCCATTGTTAGCCTTGGAGTTTCATCGACAGTTTACCCATTCGCTCCTGTTTATCCCCTTTGGCAGTTTGATTTGCGCTCTGGTTTTGTATCCTCTATTCGCAAAAAGGTACGGGCTCTCTTTTAAACAAGGCTGGTTATACTGTGCATTGGGCTATGGCACACATGCATTGTTAGATTCCTGCACAACTTACGGAACTCAACTGCTTTGGCCGCTGACTAATGAGCGGTTTGCTTGGAATACTATTTCGATTATCGACCCTGTCTACACTATTCCTATCTTAATATTGTTGGTGTTGGCGACATGGAAACGAACTCCATGGCTAGCCCGCGCTGCGTTTGCTTGGGCACTAATTTATCCAACGTTGGGGATGATACAACGTGATAGAGCAGAAGCCATTGGGTGGCAGCTAGCGCAAGAAAGGCAGCATGTCCCTATTCGGCTTGATGCTAAGCCAAGCTTTGCGAATACTTTGGTTTGGAAAGTCGTGTATGAAACAGAAAGCCATTATTACGTGGATGCGGTGCGAGTAGGGACATCCGTCAAGACATATCCCGGAGAGTCTATTGCGAAACTCAATGTTAATAGGGATTTCCCATGGCTCGACCCTAATTCACAGCAAGCAAAAGATATTGAGCGTTTCCGCTGGTTTTCGAATGGTTTTATCTCAAAAGATCCAAATGATGCGCTTCGGGTTATTGATGTTCGTTACTCGATCGTACCTAACCAACTAAAAGCATTGTGGAGCATTAAATTATCGAAGTCTGCAGACGCTGAAGAACACGTTTTGTATGAGACGCACAGAGATAATACACCTGTGTCGAGAGAGATCTTTTTCGATATGTTGAAAGGTAAGTAATGTAGGTAAAGCTCTGAATCTATAGGATATTATAGATCCACTTTACTATGAAAAAGGCTGAGTCAGTAATCTGCTCAGCCTTTTCATTTATTGTTTTATACAGTCTGTGTTGATGCGTTAATTAAAGGTAACGACTTCTCAAATGATCTTTGAAGTATTGCGCATTCAAGGTTTCACCTGTTGCACCTTTTACCAAATCATCGGTGGTGAGTAGGCTGCCTTTGCTCCAAATATTTGACTCCAACCAAGTGAAGATAGGGGATAGGTCGCCGCTTTCAATTACTGAGTTCACATCGATGGTTTTCTTCATTGAAGCCATGAACTGAGCCGCGTACATTGCACCTAGTGTGTAAGATGGGAAGTAGCCGAATGCGCCATCTGTCCAGTGGATATCTTGCATACAGCCGTTGGTGAAGTTGCCTTCCGTACTCAAACCTAGGTAAGACTGCATCTTGCTGTTCCATAGCTCCGGCACATCAGTGTGCTTGATTTTGCCGTTGATCAGGTCACGTTCAATTTCATAGCGTAAGATAACGTGTGCAGGGTAGGTTAGCTCATCAGCATCGACACGGATGAAGTCTTTCTTAACGCGAGTGTAGATCTTCTGGAAGTTATCTTTCTCAAATTCAGAACCAGAGAACTGTTGTCCTGCTAGGTTAGCTAAGTGCCCGATGAATGGGTCGCTGCGGCCAACTTGCATCTCGAAGAACAGAGACTGAGATTCATGGATACCCATAGAGCGCGCTTGACCAGCAGGTTGGCCTGCTAGGTGCTTTGGCAAGCCTTGTTCATAACGCGCGTGTCCTGTTTCGTGTACGATGCCCATTAAGCTCTGTACGAATTCGGCTTCATCGTAGCGAGTTGTGATACGGACATCTGAAGGCACACCACCACAGAATGGGTGAACACTTTCATCTAATCGGCCGTGATTGAAGTCAAATTGAAGTAACTTCATGACTTCTAAGCCTAGTGCTTTTTGTTTTTCAGCGGCGTAAAAGCCATTAGGAGCATTAAATTGCTCGCTCGATTGCTTTTCAATGACATCATCAATGAGACCTGGGAGCCAAGTTTTCACATCCGCAAACAAGATGTCTAATGATGCTGAGCTAGTACCTGGTTCGTAGATATCTAGCATTGCATCGTAAGGCGTTAGGTTAGCTGCATCGGCACGAATTTGAGCCTCTTCTCGAGATAGTTCGACCACTTCACGCCAGTTTTTTTCGAAGCCAACCCAGTCGTTGTTTCCACGTTGACTACGCCATGCATGTTCACATTTTGAACCGGCTAGTGACTTAGCTTCAACCAGTTTCTCAGGAAGTAGGTTCGCTTGCTGCCATTGACGTTTGATTTCACGAAGCGATGATTGTTGTTCATTATTCAGGTCTTCGTTTTCAGCGTCAGAGATCCAATCGGCCAGCTGTGGCTGAGTCATTAACCCATGAATATGAACTGAAAGTTCTGCCATCGCTTCGCTACGCGCTTGGTTACCACCTGCTGGCATCATTGACGCTTGGTCCCAACCACAAATTGAAGCTAGATGTTGAAAACGTGAACATTTTTGAGAGTGTTCGACTAGTTTTTTGAATGCGCTCATTTGACTACTCTTAATTTGGTTTCGTTGAATGCCCCTTAGCACCGAAGATCGATAAGGTTCATTTCTCATGTACTTTATTACGGCTTCGCTTTGACTAATGCTGTACTTCTCAGCCGAAGATATAGCAATAATAGTATCAAGCGATACGATGGCTCGAATTTACTATTTCTTAACAAATTAAACTGTACCATTGTGCACAAAATCAGTGACTTGTATAGC
Organism: Vibrio chagasii; assembly: GCA_041879415.1. Classification (NCBI taxonomy): domain Bacteria; kingdom Pseudomonadati; phylum Pseudomonadota; class Gammaproteobacteria; order Vibrionales; family Vibrionaceae; genus Vibrio; species Vibrio chagasii. The sequence continues at coordinate 1,050,373 of CP090851.1, forward strand.
TGGTGGCAATTGTTGCTTGCGAATTGCGCAGATAAACGGTATTGATGATAGATCGCTGAACAAAGATGATAATGATATGGATATTTTGAACTTTGAGGCATTTCTGATTGCCATCACTATTTTAACGTTAACGCCTGGCTTGGATACAGCATTGGTGATTCGCAATACCAGCCGCGCAGGCCTCGCTGACGGATGCATGACGAGCTTTGGTATCTGTGCTGGGCTATATGTACACGCCTTTTTCTCTGCCGTCGGTATTTCTGCGATTCTTGCTCAATCGGCAGAGCTATTTCAAGCCTTGAAAATGGTGGGTGCCGTTTACTTAATCTGGCTTGGTTTAAGTAGCTTACGTGCATTGATGAAAAACGGTGGTGGGTTGAAAGTAGGCGAGCAAACTCAACAAGCCTACAGTGCCAAACGATCGCTACGAGAAGGCTTTTTGTCTAACGTTTTGAATCCAAAGACCGCTGTCTTCTATTTGGCGTTTTTACCTCAATTTGTTAATCCTGAAGGCTCGCCGTTGCTGCAGTCTATGTTAATGGCTTCGGTTCATTTTATCATCGCTATGCTTTGGCAGTGCGGTTTGGCTGGCGCGTTAAATTCAGCTAAAAATCTACTAAAGAACGCAAGCTTCATGAAGTGGATGGAAGGCGTAACCGGTATGGTATTGGTGGGGTTAGGCGTTAAACTTCTGATGGAAAAGCCAGCTTAGTTTCTGATCTCTTATGAATAAAAGAAAGCCCACGCGAGGTTCTTGTTACCAAATTAGCGTGGGCTTTATCGTATTACACAGCAGGTGTTCTATTACTGTGTATTTAGATGGCTATATTAGTCAGCTAGACGAACATTGAACTCTGCGCCTTCAAAGCCCAAGTCACTCAGTTCTTGAGCATCAAAGTTCGTGGTCACATCAATATCACCAATCTGTTCTGTGGTTTGGTTCTCGCCTTCAATAGCGCTACGAGAACGTAGGCCACCTGAATTTAATGGTTTAGCTTGACCAATTTCGATCGTACCTGCGTATTGTGATTCTGCGTAAAAATCACCAGAGACGAAAGAGTGGAAAGGACGTAAGCTTCCGCCTGTTGCGTACTGCATGTTTGACAGACCGGCTTCTTTAATAGCCCAGCCCCAGTCCCACCATTTTGATTCGCCAGGAATGTAGCGGTGGTCCCATTGATAGCGGATATCAGCGGATTTATCGCTAGCACGACCCATAGTAAAGGTGTGTGGCTTAGTAGGGCGGTTATCTGGGTGCGTGTGCCATGCATTACCACTCCAGCGAAGGAATCCGTTGAATTCAACATCGTAACTAATGTCAGCGTTGAATCGGTATGGGTAAGCGATGCTTGAACGGTAAAGTTCTACACGAATCGGCAATTCTGAATTCGCTGGAACCATAGGGCGAGCTTGAAGCGTCACTTGTTCGCTAGTCGAGCCACCGTTAGAGTTTGAGAAGCTTTGGTTCGCTTCAAACTTAATAGTGAGCTTGGTATCGCCAACTAAAGGCCACTTAAACGTATTCTCTGTTTGAACGCTTTCTGAAAAACCATAGCTGTTTGTCTTTGACCAGTTTGTTGATTCGTCGACTTTTAAATCAACAACCACTTGCTGAGGAACATTGCTGTAGTTCTTTGCCGTTGCGTATACAGTTTTTACTAGTTCGCGGTCTGACTCTGTTACATCACCATGCCAGAAATTATCGTCGTTAACGGTGTAGGTAAAGTTATCTACGATGATTTTTGTTTTTTCGCCACAGCGGTAACCACTACAAGAACCGTTGTTGTTTCCTTGAATAACCCAGCGATCGCCAGAACGGTTAATCGTCATATCTTCGCCAACATAAGGGCTATTATTGCCACCAACCCAGGCGTAACCTAGATGGTGAGCTAAGTAACTTAGCGGGCGAACGAAGTCCTTGCGATCAGTGACTAGGCCGTACTCAACATCAATTTCACTGCCTTCAGCGATTGACTTAGCAGGGTAGTTTGGGATTTCTGATTGGTCATTGTTTGGGTAGCAAAAGGTCTTACCGTTCGGAACATCCTGCTTGATCAAACCGTGATAGCCCGGTCCCATAATTACCCAGTTACCCAATAGACCAACAATGTCCCAAGTCCCCATACGTGCTTGCAGTGAGCTTTTATGTTCTTCAGCTTCATAGCGGTCTAACGGACGATAACCAGAGCGACATACATCTTCGCCAAGTTGGTCACGTACGATTTGGTCTGGGTATATCTTTGCGTTTACTCCGGTCGATAGTACCGACAATACTGCTGCAGCTAAGATGCTTTTTTTTCTACTGATCATTAACAATCCCCTCATTTGTCATTTTTATATTGGTAATGCGATTGGTGTCGTGCTTTAACAGGACCATTTCACTTTTCCATACTGACAAAAGTAACGATACTGAAAATGATTGAATTAAATTAACCAATAAATTCAGTGGGTTATTTTGATTTTTTTGTTTTTTGATGAAAACGAATGTAACAGGCTTAAAGGTTATTCGGCTGACATCAAAGCGAATTTAGGAAATTGCCACGTGATGGATTGTATTTTACGTCAATATGATTTTGACGTTGAAAATACACCGTTAGTTTTGCTATGAGTTGTCAGTAAATAACAGTCTTCGAAGAATATATATAGATCTAAAAGGTTATGGATAGTGGGAATTATTCTTTAATCAATACTTTTTGGTATGAGGTTTGGTATGAGGTGTAGCTTAGTTAATATCGTCTAATCTTAATTATCAATATAAGGGTAATAATGAGATCTTGCTTCAAATATTGTTTGTATAATTATTTTTATCGTAAGGAGTCAATTCGTAATTGAAACTCATTGCTATGTGAATAGTTTCAATTATGAGACATGTCAGAATTAAGAAAGTAAAGTAGGGTAAGCCGGGGAGTGAGAAAAGTTTGGATTTCGGACGGAGCCGAAATCCATTTGAAAACAATATATCAGAAGATTACTTAGATTAACCTAGAGAGTTGAATCAACGCTTGGCTAAAAGTTGAGTACGACCGCTATTACAACTTCGAATAATGGCAAATGCTTCATTGGAGCTCAAAATATCAATATTCAACGTTAGTGGATCATTGTTAAGCAAAAGGTAAGGCGATAATAGATTGTCATTCATGGCCTCATTGATTTTTTGCACAGACAGTAAGTCTATAGTGCCTGCTATCGCGAAACTAAACGACTTCGAGTATCCCGCACTTCCTTGGAAGCGAAGCACGATAGGGTTTGGTATCTTATCGTCTTGAATGGAGACGATATGAAGTACTTTGTTGTCCTTAATTTTGGTGAACGCATCACTGCGTAATACGTTATCTTCGGCTAGTAGGTCGATCATACTGTGTTGGTAGTTGTGATCTTCAAGTGTATGCGAGTCAGGAATACTCCACACACCAGCCAATAAGATTAATGCGGAGAAAACAGCAATAAACGGCATCATAACGACCCCCTTTCTAGGAACAGTTCAATCTCTTTACTGGCTTTGTCTAGCTGTGATGGTTCGTAAAAAATGTTTACTGATTTACGAGTCACCTTATCGAGTATCGCAAGCTCAGAATAACCTGGCTCTTCGCTAATATACGCAATGCAGTCACACTGATACTTGGTAAGCAGTCTTTTCAACTCAGGTGTTAACGTCATCTGAGGGTCTTGAAATATCTGGAGTTGACCTATCCAATACTCGGTTAATCTGTCTGATGGTTTAACCTCATGAAGGCTCTTTTCGTGAAACTTACTGAGTGCTAACACGATAGATATCGCCACGAGTACGCCCGCAGTTACATAACAGGCTAGGTTCCTAGAAAAGGCGAGTTTACGATATACCGATAGTGTTTGATGTCCACTGTCTTCCTCTATTAAGGAGGGAGCGGTTTCGTTGCTAGGCTGAACTACTGGCGCTACTTCCTCTGGCGCTGTCATGATTGGATCATCATCTGCAGAATCGATATAAACACAATGCTCAATGAGGCGATAGCCAACCTTAGGTACTGTTACTATTGGTGAGTCTTTTACTCCGAGCTTAACGAATCTCTGGCGTAATAAACTAATACTTTTCGCAAGAGAGGTGTCTCCTATGAACTCGCTACCCCAAGCGTAGTTAATAATGTCCACCTTACTCACAATATCGGGTGCGTGTTTAAGTAGTAGTTCTAAAACACGGCTCTCTCTGTATCCAATCTTAATAGAACGATCGTCGTTATAAATACGATTTGTTATAGGGTCAAATTTGATCATATAGCCAACGTTTTATTTTTATTATAATTATCTCAACAATGTTTGCGACTATAAACTGACTTATATATGAATTAAAGTCACATGTTACTTTTTCTGATCTTTTTTTGGTTTGTCCAAAATACACAATATTTAATAATCATTAAATATAAGTAATGCCTAATTAAGCTTTCATTTTAATAGCGATAAGATGTCTTGAAAGGTCTTATAATATTTGGGGTAATTATTTAAGTAATGTTTTAGTTAATTTACTTGCCTGATTAACTTAATAAATAAAAAGCCCGCATTAAGTGCGGGCTTTTTATTCAAACAATTATCTCACTTAAGCTTTTACTGCGTTATAGTCGCTTGAAGTGTTCAGTGGTTTGAAAAATAGTTTAGTTTCTTCGATAACCACATGACGTAACATGATAAGGCCAATTAGGTTCGGAATAGCCATTAGGCCGTTCACGATATCTGCCATTATCCAGATCATATCAAGCTTCAAGAATGCACCAGACGCGACTAGCGCAATAAAGATGACCTTGTAAGGTAAAACTGCTTTGGTACCTAGCAAGAACACAACGCAGCGCTCGCCGTAGTAGTTCCAGCCAAGGATCGTGGTAAATGCAAAGAAGATTAAACCAACAGACACTAGCATAGGGCCTAATGTGTCTGCATTCAGACCAACAGCAAATGCATGAGTGGTCATTGCAGCGCCAGACAAGTCAGTCTGCCAAGCTCCCGTTAAGATGAGCGCCAAACCTGTCATCGTACAAATGATGATGGTATCGAAGAAAGTACCTGTCATAGAGACAAGGCCTTGTTTTACGCATGAATCTGTTTTTGCCGCCGCCGCAGCCATTGGTGCGCTACCTAAACCAGACTCGTTAGAGAACACACCGCGAGCAATACCAGATTGGATTGCCAGCATGATACTCGCACCAAAGAAACCGCCTGTTGCTGCTGTATTAGTAAACGCAGAGGTAACAACAAGAGTAACGGCATTCAGCAGTTGATCTGCATTGGAAACCAGAACGCTTAAACATGCGACGATGTACATAACCGCCATAGTTGGAACGACTTTTCCAGCCACTTTAGCGATAGATTGAATACCACCTAATGTAACAACTGCTACTAACACTGTTAGTACGACCGCTGACATCTCGCGTGAAGCACCAAATGAGATTTCTGTAGCGTCTAATATTGCGTTTACTTGTGGAAAGGTACCAATACCAAAGCAGGCTACGCCTAAAGCGAATACAGCGAACATTACCGCCAAGATTTTTGAGCCCACTCCGTATTGCAGGTAGTACATTGGGCCGCCAACCATTTCACCATTGCTATCGGTTCTGCGGTATTTCACGGCAAGAAGGCACTCAGCGTATTTAGTCGCCATACCAAATAACGCGGCAAGCCACATCCAGAAGAGGGCACCAGGGCCCCCAATCTTGATTGCGGTCGCTACCCCAACAATGTTACCTGTACCAATAGTTGCTGAAAGCGCGGTACACAAAGCGGCAAAACTTGATACGTCACCCGTACCAGATTTGTCTTTGATGAACACCATTTTTAGCGCGGTTGGGAGGTGTCTAAACTGGAGTAAGCCTAAGCGAAAAGTAAAGTAGATACCTGTACCCACTAGCAGAATAAGCAGTGGTGGTCCCCAAACGAATTGGTTGATGGTTTGTAGTGTAGCTTGTAGGTGGTTCATAGATTCCCCTTAATAAATTAAAAATTTAAGGAGAAGAGGGAAGGCAGTGCAGATCGCAGGGATCGGTAGCACCACTTAATACATACGGATTTCTAGATAGAATTCTTTTGTTAATTAAGGCTTGTTGCTTTCCACTCCTCTGTCCTTTTGCCTGAGAGTTTCACTTAGCGAATCACTGTTAGATAAGTGATGGGCACTAAGCTTGCTCCTTCGGCGACCGATTGAACGGTTCTCTCCAGAGGTTCCTCCAACGACAGTCCTCACTTTTCCGGATTTCTCCAGCATAAAGCACCTGAAAGATTTACTTCTTCGGCGGGTCAATCTAACTAAATGTTAATATTTAGTTAAAAACCACTCTCCTGCAGTCTTCATTGGAACAATTACCTGACTGATCAGATAATCTGTAGGCGTATCCTAGATCATATAAATTGTGATGTCAGCTACAAAATATCTGTTTGAACAAATGTTGTTCAACTAAATGATTAAACAACGCGACTCTGACGTAACTTGCTTATTTAAATGGTATAAAATAGAGAAACAAGGAGGAGTTATGACTCGACTAATAGCGATTGTTTTTTTATTGGCGTTGGCATTTGTACTGTTTCGTTATAGGACAAACGAAAAAGTACAAAAATGGGTGGTGATAGTTATCGTTAGTAGCTTCCTTTTGTATACTGCCAGCCTAATGATTTCGGAATTAACTCGTTAGCACTGTTTGATATAACTTAACCATCCAGTGACCGCGTAACGTTTAACATATTTTTGGGAGTACCCGCTAGTGAACCAGCAACCTGGACAAAGCGAACAAGATGAAGTGGTTGTTATTGAAGAACGCGATAAGCGCAGTCAGCTCTATATCGGTATCGCTGCCGTTATTGGTTTGGCTCTTGGTGGCTTGATTGGTTCTACAGTGACAGCTTCCAAGTGGGAATCCACTTATCAGGTACTCGAAGCTCGTTATCAAGAATTGAGTGAAAGCAAAACACAGTTGGTGTCTTCTGTTGAAGCGAAAGTGGCGGAAGTTGATACTGAAATTGATGCTAAGGTTGAAGCGGCTTTGGCTGAGCAAGCAGAAGCGCATCAAAAAGAACTTCAAGATCTTGCCAAGCAATCTGCCGTGTTAGAGAAAGCAAATTACTCACTAGAGCAGCAGTTAAACGAGCAGAAACAGACATTAGATAAAACAGAGCAAGATAACCAGAAGCTAAACCGTCAGGCAGATATGCAGTCGACTTTGTTTGAGCGTTCTCGCGAGCTTTTCCGCAAAGAACTACAGATTTCTCAAGAGCTAGAAAAGCTTGAGAAAGAAAGAGATACCATTGAGCAGAACCTAGGATCATTGAAGAAGGCGTGTGATGTTTTCTTAGATGGTACGTCTTGGGATGCGAAGTCTGACGCTTGTGAGAAGCAAGATAACGCGAACTCACGTCTCAGCGACATTAGACAAATGATTGAGGTTCACACCATGGATCTTGAGCAAATCAAAGCCCTAACTGAAGAGATGGGTTTGTAGGTTAAACGCTAAGTCATACTCTTAAATTTTAAACACCCACATCATGCAAATGGTGTGGGTGTTTTTTGTTGTTGCTAGGTGGTGAGAAGAATGTGTCTCTCTACTAAGAATACTTGCATCTACCTCTCCGCCATTTGTGATTGGTGCTTCATAGTTAACAGCTTTATGTGACTAGTTGGGTATTTGGTGACTTTGCGCGCATATTTATAGACGTTGTCAGCCTCATAGTGGTTCTGTTCTAGGATGAACACACGGCCTGTTGTTCTTTGGTCATGTCATTACGATGGGGAGGGATAGACCATGAATGAATATCAGTGTGAGAACTGCACCGTAGCTTATTGCTTCGATGATTGTAATTCGCCATTAGCACAACGTGAAATGATTGAGGTAGAAGAGGTGGTTGAGCGTATACAAGTATGCCAAGATTCTGAGCAGCGTGAACAGGAAAATTTAGGTACAAAAAATCCCTACAAGCAAAGCTGGTAGGGATTTTCATTAAGCTAATGTCCTGTTCTCGCTTTCTCAAGCAAAGGGTATTACCAAAGTTTTTAGAACAGTGTTAATTAGCGAGTGATTACTTTTCGTAGGTTTTGATTTCACCTGATTTCACACGAGCAACGAATGATTGCAGTTCTTTCTTAACAACAGGCATCAAGAAGTAAAGACCTAGGATGTTAAAGATAGACATTGCAAAGATAGCTGCATCAGAGAAGTCGATTACCGCACCAAATTGGATTGTTGCGCCAATTACAACGAACACACAGAACATCACTTTGAAAACCAGTTCCGTAGCCTTTCCTTCACCGAATAGGTAAGTCCATGCTTTAAGACCGTAGTACGACCAAGAAATCATAGTAGAAAATGCAAACATGATAACGGCTAGTGCTAATGTGTATTTGAAGAAACCTGCAGTTTCAGTGAACGATGCCGCAGTTAGAGTTACACCTGTTAAACCTGAACCATCGAATGGACCTGTGTTCAAGCCCGCGATAGTGATAACCAATGCAGTCATAGTACAAATGATTACTGTATCAACGAACGGTTCTAGCAGTGACACTAGGCCTTCAGTGATTGGCTCTTTTGTTTTAACTGCTGAGTGAGCAATAGCCGCAGAACCAACACCCGCTTCGTTCGAGAAGGTAGCACGTTTCAAACCTTGAATTAACGCACCAATGAAGCCACCAACGACGCCTTCACCAGTAAATGCACCTGTAAAGATTGCGCTGAATGCAGGACCAACTTGATCTAGGTTAGAACCGATAACAACCACAGCCATACCGATATATAGTGCAGCCATCCAAGGAACTACTTTTTCCGTTACCGATGCAATAGAAGGCATACCACCAACAATTACAGAGAAAACAAGAGCTGCTAGTACAAGACCAGTGATAACACCGTACTCACTTGGGATATCAAACGCATACGTTAGCATTGCATGAGCTTGGTTAGCTTGGAACATGTTACCGCCACCCAGTGAACCTAAGATACACATGAGTGCGAAACCGATAGCCAGTACTTTACCCAGTCCGCCTAAACCTCTTTCACTAAGGCCCTGGCTGAGGTAGTACATAGGACCACCCGAAACAACACCTGACGGCAAGATAGTTCGGTATTTAACACCTAAAGTACACTCACAGAATTTAGAAGCCATCCCTAGAAGGCCACACAAAATCATCCAGAATGTTGCACCAGGACCACCGATCGCAAGGGCTGCACCAACACCGGCAATATTACCTAGGCCCACGGTTCCTGACAGAGCAGTGGTGAGTGCTTGAAAGTGAGAAACCTCACCATCTTCTTTCGATTTAGGGTCGGTGTATTTACCTTTAATGATATCGATAGCCATACCGACACGTTTAAATTGAACGAAACCAAAATAAACTGTGAAGACCATAGCTGCGAGTAATAGCCAGCCTACAATGATAGGGAAATTAGCTTCACCTACCGGTACACTTTTAAATATTAATCCAACGAACCATCCTGTGTATTCGTTGAAAAATCCATCAACACTTTGACTTAAATTGCTAATAGCTTGATTAAATGATCCTTCTTCTGCAAATGCACTGGAACTAAACAATAATATAAACCCAAAAAATAATTCTCTTATGTTTTTCATGGTTTTCCCTGTCTTTTTATTAAATTATGTTTGTTTCTGTTGTGTTTGTTTTATATTTCAATAGCTTAGTTATCTCTTCGGTAGCGACAAAATGCTCTGGAGCCAAGTCGAAATGCGAAATAAATATAACTATTAATCACGTTTTATATGGATATCCTTTCGGCACGTGCACCATTAAGACTATGATATTCGGCTTACCACGTCTTATTGATAACCCTATACATAAAACGAATGGCGTCAAAGAAATTTTTACAATAAATTTACAATTATTCGTGTTTTGTCGTCTTTTAGGAATAAGTCGATGATTTTTGAGTTGGAAAAAGCATATAAAATAGCAAGACTCATAGCATGAATGGTCTCATCTTGGCTCTGTAACTATGTTTGAAACGGCTTTTGATAAACCTGAGTTGTAATGTTGTTATCTCAGTAGGCTAAATCAGGAAAGGTGGGTTGGAGGTGATTGGTCGTAAGAACTTAGGGCCATTTTCAGTTTTGAGGGTAATAAAAAAGCCCTATATTAGGGCTTTTGGTTTTTGATGAGTTAATCGGTTCAACGGCTATGGTCGGTAGCATGGTTAACGACGCTTTTGCTCGACTTGTGGTAGAGCTTGAGTGCCAATAACGATCCCCATAGAGCGACTTGCCCCCATAACAGCGTCCATTGAGGTGCCACTTCTTGCCACGAGGCGCCCATTTGGTTTAAAGCTAAGAACCCTTGAATCGCTGGTGTACTTGGGAACAGTTGTGATAACAGCACGAGCCATTCTGGCATCATCTCAATCGGCCAAATGAAACCAGAGGAGAAAATGAGCGGCATTGAACTGATCAGTACAACCACGGTTACGAGTTCTCTTCTTGGTACTAACTCTCCGATAAAAATCCCGATTAAACAGCTAGTCAACAAGAAGGGCAGTAACAAGGTTAAAATCTGTGAGATAGCGGCTAGCTGGTTTATGCCGTACATCGAAAAGCTGGCGCCGAAGTAGTACATCGATAACAAATAGTAGATGCCCACTAAGGTACAGCATCGAGCAAGGATAAGTTTTGCTGGGGAGATTTTACTCCAGTAACCGAATGTAGACTGGGCGTTTTGTGTCGCACCAATCAACCCGGATGCCATGGCTAGAGTTTGCTGAAGGATCAACACAAAGACAGCCGGAACCACGTAATCGATATATCCCATACGACTATTGAAAGTAGGTTTTAGATTCAAGCTAAATGCACTATAACCCTTGGCTGCGGATTCTAAAGGCACGCCTTCAATTAAGAGGTGGCTGACCTTGACTTGTGCTGCTAACGTGCCGCCTGCCTTCGCAAGCCCTTCAACTATAGTGCCGTAAACCAAGAAGTAAGATGCATCGCCTGCATAAGAGAGCGTTGGACTTTTTCCTAAAAGTAGGTCTTTGTAGAAGTCTTCAGGAATGACGATGAACCCACCAATTTCTTGGTTAAGCACAGCCTGTTTCGCGTCAGCGATAGTGGAATCACGGCGAACCAAATCAATTTGAGAGGTCGCATCGACCATTCGCTCCAAGTGGTAGCTACTTTGGCTCTTGTCTAGGTTCACGACTGATGCCTTCAATTGTTGAGGTACTTGATTGGCGTAGGGTAGCGGGTACAAGAATGAGTAAAAGACCACGCCACCAAATACCGTCAGTAATACAACAGGGTTGCGAAGAACCGCCAGTAATTCTTGTTTCAGCAATTGAGTAAAGCTCATTGATTTACTCCTTGATGTTCTACTTGTGTCGACTGTGCTGCTTGCGCTAAGTGCTTTTTAATCAACAAGATCACTATAAAAGCAGGAATAACATACCAAAACATTGAAGTGAGGTTCATCAGCGATTGCGCAGCGCTCACACCGTAACTAGACTGAGCCGTTTGTACTTCAATGTAATGGCTAACAGGCAGTAGGCTTCTCCAACCTTGGGCAGCCGTATTCATGTCTGTGACAGGGAAGGTGATTCCCATAAAGGCAAAACTTGGTGCCGTAAATGCGCCAGCAAAACTCATTGCTCTTGCTGGATCAAGCGTCAAGAAGAAGAACAAGCAACCCATAATGATACAACTAATAACCGTCAGTAACTGTGCGATGGTTAATGCCATAAAGCTGCCGTTAAATGGCCACTCTAAAAGGCGATAAAACCAAAAACTAAAGGCAATACCGAACCCCAAAAACAGCACAACGTAAGGGGTTAGTGTCGATGCGAGTGCTTTAACAGAAGAGTGAGATAGCCATGCTTGAAGCCCACGCGCGCGTACATTTGCAGTCAGTATCAAAATTGTTCCCACTACAATCATGATTTGCCATAAAGCAGGAATTACGGCAGATACCAAGAACTGAGCGTAACTGGTGTTCTTGTTAAACAATGGCGTGATTTGGCTTTGTACGGTGACAGCTTGCCCCAATGCAGATTGTACCGTGGTGTCACCATGTGAAAGCTGTCTAATCACTTCGAGTTGAGCGTTGAACGTGCCCTGAGCTTGCAGTAGAGCCGAGTTCACTAGTTTACCAATCAATATAAACTGGCTGTTGTAGAACACGGATACCTGCGGGTTTAGCCCAAGGTAAAGATCTCGGTCAAAGTGTCTAGGTATAACAACATAGCCGTAGATATCACGTTCAATCATGGCTTTAGCTGCTTCACTTGCGGAGCTGTATTTCTGAGTGACCTGCAGGGTAGGTGAGGCATCGACTAAGCGAGTAAACTGCTGTGAAATTTGGCTGTGTTCTAGGTCAACCACAGCAACAGGTAAGTCACGGGCGATGCCTTGTGAGAAGATCAGCCAGATACTTGCAGTAAGCAGCAAGGGTATCCAAGTTAAGCACGACAGCAGCCACTTGTCTTTACGTACAATAGCCCACTGTCTAAGCAAATTGCTTTTCGCTTTGTGATGTTCTGGGAAGTGAGAATTAGCAGACATACGTCACCTAAAGCTCAACCACGAGGCTCATACCCATACGCAGTGTTTCGCTTGTATCTACAGGGCGTGCTTCTACTTCAAATGTACGTAAGTCAAAGCCTTGCGCAGCATCGGTTGAGCGCCAAGTTGCAAAATCACCCATAACAGCAATATGCGTCACTTGGAAAGTCAGCGACTTATCTAAAGCGGGTAGGTAAGCTTCAAATTGTGCGCCTTTCTCAAAGTGCTTGAGCATATCTTCACGAACGTTAAGTACCGCCCATGCGTCTTTAGTATCGATCACAGTGACAACTGGAAACCCTTGTGGCGCTAACTCTCCGCTACTCAGTAGCACTTGAGATACCTCACCACTGAACCAGCTGTGGATCTGTGTGTCTTTTGCATAAGCTTCGACTTCAGCGACTGCACCAGCGGCCATCAATGCTTTTTGAGCGGCAGCCACTTTGGTCTCATCACGAGCACCTTCTTGTGCTAGCTGATACATCTGGAAAGCTGCGCTTTCTGTGTATTTTGCTGCTTGCCACTGTGTCTTGGCTTCATCACGCTTTTGCTCGGCGACTACGCCATCATTGTAAAGGTTGTTTACTCGCTGGTAGGTTTTTTCCATTAAATCAGCGGCTGCTTTGGCTTTCAGCCATTGGTCTTTGGCCGCTTGGATTTGCTGAGTACGTGCACCATTTTCTGCTTCTTGAGCCAGAGCACCCGCCGCTTTTTCACCAGCTTTAGCTTGTTCTAACTTAGCGTCAATTTCCGGGCTCAGAAGAGAAAAGATCAACTCACCTTTCTCAACAGAGTCGCCTTTACGCACAAATACTTCGTCAATTCGTCCTGGTACTTTCGAAGAGATGCTGTACTGCTGAGCATCGATTTGGCCTTGAAGCTTAACGGGCTGAGGTTGGTACGCTTGGTAAAAACTGTATCCGACCCAGCCAACAATGCCGATACCAACTATAGATAGAAGAAGAGGCTTAATAGGTTTCATGAATTATCCTTTTGACTGGCTAACGGTGTCTGTTTTTGAGTCGAAATCAGACGTAACAGAAGAAGTTAAGTAACTCGAGTAAGCATTCATCTCGCTGCTGAGCGCTAAAAGCTTGTTGAGAGAGATTAGGTATTTAAATCGTGCTGCGGATTGCTGTGTTTTGATGCTCGCAAGGTATAGCTCAGCATCAACCACTTCTAACGAGTTAGAGAGCCCTTGAGTGAAGGCCTTTTTGCGAAGTAGCAGATTTTCTTGAGCTAGCGATAAGCTAGAGTTTAGCCCTTGGACTTCTTCAATAGCTTGGTTTGCTTCGAGATAGGTCTTTTGCACCAACACGGTTAAGTCTTGCTTCGCTTGCGACTTAAGGAATTTAACTTGCGATACTGCACTGTGCGCAGCCGCCACTTTGTCTGAACGACCTGAAGTGTCGAGTAATGGCACGTTCACACCGATTCCGACTAACCAATCGGGTTTCATTTCACTGGCGAGTGAATCGTCTTCATAGAGGTTGTAATCTCCGTATAGGTAAACCTCTGGGTAGTACTTGCCTTTTTCTGCTTTGATTAAGCTACTTGCTTGCTTCTCTTTCGCATCGAGAATTTTTAGGCCCGGATAAGTCATCAATGTTTGATCAATAAACACATCCATATGAGGTAGGTTTTTGTTGATAAACAGTTGCTCTGAAGGTTCAACGCTTTGGCTTTGACCAAGAATTTGGGTAAGGGCTAATTGAGCAATCTTAAGATCATTTTCAGCCTTGGTGCGTTCCACTACCGCTTTATCTAAAGAAGCGTCTGCTTGAAGGCGTTCTACTCGTGCAATTTGCCCTTGCTGTTCCATCTTGATAGCGAAATCTCGGTGCTGAGTTAAGCCAGCTTCGACTGCTCGACGCGTTTCTACGACATCTTCAGCTAAGATCACTGAGAAGTAGTATTTGCTTAAGTCTTCGTAGCGAGCCTGCTTTTCCATCAAGAGTTGGCTTTGCGCTTCTTCGCTTTTACCTTCAGCAGCCGTTTGTGCTGCGGTAATTCGACCACCTGTAAAAATAGGCCATACTGCACGAATAGAAGAGCTGAAGATATCTTGCTCGGTAATCGTTGAGGTAACGCCACCTAATATAGGCTGCAGAATACTTCCGATAGCTCCCAAATTTGGTACACCACTCAGGCTATCAGCGAACTGTTCACCATTGATGGTCACATCACTGTCAAGGTGAGTGTAGTTAGCACCTAGCGTTACTGAAGGCAGGTTGAGGCTTCCAGTTGCATTTTGGAGATGATTATAACGCTCAACATTAGCTTGTTGAGCTGCAAGAGAATTGTTGTTCTCTTGGAGAATTTGCCACGCCTCAGAAAAAGTGAGCGGGGCAGCATAGCTTGGCGTACTGATAGTACCGAAAAGGATACTGGCAATCGCAAGGCATCGGAATGTCGGTTTGGTCATCTGCATTAATTACCAAATTAGAGTATTAACTCTAATGTTAACAGGGGGATCATCATTTGTCTTGAACAGATTACCTCATGTAGGCAAATAACCTAATCAATCGTTAACATAATGTGAATGCTATTAAGGATTTAGCGGCTTAAGACAAAGAAACAAAAAAAGCACGACGAATCGTGCTCTTTAAGTTCAGTATAGAAGAAATTACTACAAAGGGAGGGTGCTATTTAAAGCTTGGGCAATGGTGATCGGCACGCCACACCAATTGTCGTGAACCTTGCATCGTTTGTAATAAATCTCTACCTGACATTTGCGGGAAAGCTAACAACACTTTTAGATCGAGAGGGGAAGTCTCGTTCTTCTCATATGCTCTGACATGAGTAAAAGTAGATTGTAAGTTTTTGAACAGCATAGCCTTTGTAAGGCAGATTCCAAAAGTATCGCGTTTCATTGCCTGGTTTCCTTTTCAACAATGTTTATACGTTATGTTTTTTATCCTGTTTCTATTGGACGTTGCCACTGATCGATACTTCCTGCTCATCAATGCTTTATTGTTGGGGGCTGCTTTTTATCAGTCACCTCTTCGTTGCCAAACTAGCCGGTTGTGAAATAGCGATGGATGAATAGGGGAGAATACTTGATCCGTTTGTTCATCATTCGTAACGGCGAGCGCGCAACTTTTACTTATCGATACGTCCAGTGAGTGAAGAGTTGTTACCTTTCTGTTAACTGACAGTCTTGTTTAAAACGCTGTCTTAAAGTTGCAACGTATAGCTTGGCAACAATAAACTCCTTCATATGCAACCATTATAATTGTATTTATTTTAAACAACCTAAAAAACACCTAAAACCTTAGTGATCTAGCTCAATATTTGTTCGAATATTTGGTTTTTTTAGCTAATCCGTTCTAAATGTGAACGATTGGCGCGAATGTCGGACATAAAGGAATATCAATTAACAATTTGGTTAATTATTTAGTTGAGCAATAGTCACAAATTCGGATTGGCGTAAAGGTGCTGTGATTAACTTAGTGTTAACATTGCCAGCTAAGTACTAGGGACGGATTTATATGAAATGGAGTAGTATCAGCTTCAGAAAAAGGTTGCTGATTATCATGACGGTCACTGGCCTTGTTGAACTGTTGATACTTTCAGCGGCAGGCTTCGCTTATATAAAACAATCTCAAGAGCAAGAGATGGGCCTGAAAGCGCTCGGTGTTGCTGATTTTCTTGCTGAGTCACCGCTTGTGACACGTATTATTCAAGAAAATGGAACCTTAAATTCTCACGGTGCCCCTCATATTCTTTCACAAGAAACTCAAGCCAAATTCAGAAACCTTACTCAGCTGATTGGTGCTGCATTTATCGTTGTCGGTGACGAGAAGGGCGTTCGTTTGATTCACCCCTATGACGATAGGCTTGGCAAACCAATGCGAGGCGGCGATAACCAAAAGGCCTTGGTGCATGGAGAGTCCTATGTGTCGACCGCGAAAGGCTCTCTGGGTTTTTCAGTACGTGGTAAATCAGCGGTAAAAGATGCTGATGGCACGATAATTGGTGTTGTCTCGGTCGGTTATCTTTTAGATTCCCTCCAAGACAGAATAGAACCTTATTTGGCTTTTTTGATTGTGATGGCATTGCTGGTTGTCGCGGTTAACGCTCTTATTTCAAGCTACGTTTCTCGTCGTTTCCAACGCGCTATCTTGGGGTTTGAACCCGAAGAGATCGGCCGCCTATATGTCGAACTTGATGTGACTATGAGTACGGTTAAAGAGGGCATCTTGAGTATCGATAAGAATGGAATTTTGCGCTCAATAAACAAGAGCGCCTGCGATATTTTATCTATCGACAGAGAATCCGCCCTTAATCAACAGCGCCTTTCCGATGTATTGGCTGGCAGTGACTTGGAGCAGCTGTTATCGACAGGTGATACTGATCATGACGTCGAGCTGTATCTCAATAACAAACGAATCATCGCCAACCGAAGCCCCATCATTGTAGCGGGTGAAGTGGTAGGGGCGGTATCCAGTTTCCGATTGCGCGATGAGATTAGTGACTTAACGGATCAGCTTTCGCAAACCAAAGAATATGCCGATTTATTACGCTCACAAACTCACGAGCATAAGAACAAGCTAAACACGATCAGTGGCTTGATCCAGATGGGTGAGTTGGAATCTGTTCAGCAATTGATTGGGCAAGAAACAGCGCACTATCAAAGCCTTATCGAGTTCTTGAGAGAAACGGTAAAAGATCCACTGATTGCGGGCATGTTGCTAGGCAAAACCGAGCGCGCACGAGAGATAGGCTTAGAACTCAAAGTTGAAGAGGGGTCTAGGCTAGAGGCATTACCAAATTGGCTGAACGCTGATGACGTTGTCACTATTCTTGGTAACCTGATTGACAATGCTTTTGATGCGACGATGTCAGCGATAAAACAAGAGGGGCAGATTGTCCCTTCACGTCGAGTGATTGAAGTATCTATCAGTGATTTTGGTAACGAGATCATCGTGGAAGTGGAAGATAAAGGATGTGGATTACCCAAGCACTTGGCAACCGATGCGCTGACTGAAAAAGGGGTGTCGAGTAAAGCCAAACAAAACCGCGGTGTTGGCTTGTATTTGGTTAAGCAGCTCACTGACCGCTATCAAGGGCAGTTAGAAATGGTCGACAACAACGACTTTGGCTCGCGCATGACAGTGTATTTGCCGAAAGAAGAACAATAGAGCACGAGTGAATCTATGAAGATCACCGTGACGGAAAAATAATGGTTAAAGGAAGAACTTAAATGAACGCAATCACGAGAGTCATGGTCATTGAAGATGATATTGCGATTGCAGAACTTCACCATCGCTATCTAGAGCAGATGGGAGGTTTTGATGTTGTCGGAATAGCGACCACCCATTCAGAAGCATTAATGCAGCTAGATATCTTAAAGCCAGATTTAGTGCTTTTAGATGTTTATCTGCCAGACGGCAGTGGGCTCGATATTCTTAATCATGTTAGAGGTAACAACCAAGGGTGTGATGTAATTTTAATCACTGCAGCCCGAGATGTGGATACCTTACAGACAGCGATGCGTGGTGGTGTGGTGGATTACCTATTGAAACCAGTCATGTTTCCTCGCTTGGAAGCTGCGCTGAAGAAGTATCAGTCACAGCAACAAGAGTTCGAGAGTGTGTCAGATCTTAACCAAGGTTTGGTCGATAAGATGTTGCAAGCCAATGCTAAAGCCGACTCTGGAAAAGTATCGACGTTGCCTAAAGGGATCGATGGCGTAACGCTCGATAAGATTCGCGCGATTTTTCAACAGGCAGATTCTGCGAACATCACGGCTGATGAGGCAGGTGAACGCATTGGTGCAAGCCGAACTACAGCACGACGTTATCTTGAGTTCTTGATTACCACCGGAGAGTTAGCCGCTGATTTGAATTACGGTACAGTGGGACGACCTGAACGCTGCTATAACAAAGCCACAAGGTAGCGTATCTATCCTTCTTTTTAAGAGATAACCTTTATTCCTCATTATGTGTAAAACCAAGTTGAATAAGCTGGTTTTACTTTCTTTTTCACCTCTCTCTACTCACTCCACAGACCAGATGCCATTCTTTCTCGATTACAATGTTCGAGAATGCCGATTTGCTTCTGTTTCAACCCTTGAAAAATCTATGGTCGATTATATTTTGTTCGAAAAGAGTCAATATTTAATCGATTGCCTTCACAGTGGTTGATGTAAATCAAATACTCATAGACAATACTGTCCCGAATAGTGGTGATAGCATTCACCCTCGTTTACCAAACGCATTCTCAAGTGTAATAGGCACTTGCTATTGATGTAATAGCCAAGACCTATTATCTATTTTCGTATGTCGCTGATACCTTTAGCGAATACTAAAAACCTTGTTTTTATAGGAAAGATGATGGTAATACCTGAAAACAGCAGCATCGTTATTTTTGGTGCGTCGGGAGATCTAACTTACCGTAAGTTAATTCCTGCTTTGTACCACCTGTATGCTAGCAATCAACTACCAGAATCCTTTGCGATTCTTGGAGTGAGCCGTACTGAGTACAGCGATGAGTCTTACCGTGAGAAGCTGAAGAAGTCTCTTCAGGAAATGGAGCAAACTGAACCAGAGACGCTGAATGCATTTATTGAACATTTGCATTACCAAGCGATCAACACTTCAGATGTAGACGATTACGCTCGTTTAGCACAACGTCTAGACAAACTTGAGCAAGACTACCAATTCGAAAACCACAACACTTTATTCTACTTGGCAACGCCGCCAAGCCTGTACGGTGTTATCCCAGCAAACCTTGCTGCGCATGGCCTAAACGATGAAACGAATGGCTGGCGCCGTCTGATCATCGAGAAGCCATTTGGTTACGATTTAGCTTCTGCTCAAGCGTTAGATGAAGAGATCCATCATCACTTCCAAGAACACCAGATCTACCGTATCGACCACTACTTAGGTAAAGAGACGGTACAAAACCTTCTAGTGCTTCGTTTCTCAAACGCGATGTTTGAACCACTGTGGAACCGTAACTTTATTGATTACGTTGAAATCACAGGTGCAGAGTTCCTTGGCGTTGAAGAACGTGGCGGCTACTACGATGGTTCTGGCGCTGTTCGTGATATGTTCCAAAACCACTTGCTACAAGTACTAGCAATGGTTGGTATGGAACCACCAGCTCAAATTAACGCTGACTCTATTCGTGATGAAGTGGTTAAAGTACTTCAGTGTCTGAAGCCTCTTGAAGAAGAAGACCTACGTAAAGATCTCGTGCTAGGTCAGTACACTGCTTCTGATGTTCGCGGCCAGCACTTGTTGGGTTACCGTGAAGAGCACGGTGTTGCAGATGACTCTCGTACTGAAACTTACATTGGTCTGAAAGCGCACATCAATAACTGGCGTTGGAACGGGGTGCCATTCTACGTGCGTACCGGTAAACGCTTACCAACACGCGTGACGGAAATCGTGATTCACTTTAAGAACACGCCGCATCCAGTATTTGGTCAAGATGCACCAGAGAACAAACTGATTATCCGTATCCAACCGGACGAAGGTATTCAGATGAGCTTTGGTTTGAAAGAGCCAGGCGCAGGCTTCAAAGCAAAAGAAGTGAAAATGAACTTCTCTTACTCTGACTTGCCAGAAACTCAAATGCTAACAGCTTACGAACGTCTGCTTCTTGATGCGCTAAACGGTGACGCAACTTTATTTGCACGTACCGATGCGGTAGAAGCATGTTGGAAGTACGTTCAACCAATCTTAGACTTCAAACAAGATCCTCAAGCACTGTTTGGCTATGCTTGTGGTACTTGGGGCCCACAGGAAGCGGATGAACTTCTGCAACGTGATGGCCGCGCATGGCGTTTCCCATGCAAAAACTTAACAGACACGGATTACTGCGAACTATGATCAACCACAAGATCTTTGAAACGCCAGAGCTAGTTGTTGAAAACCTAGCAAACGAAATGAAAGCGTACAGCGAGCAGGGAAAGCCTGTTCACATTTCACTGTCTGGTGGTAGTACACCTAAAATGCTTTTCAAACTATTGGCTCAAGCGCCATACGCAGAAGGCATTCAATGGAACAACCTTCACTTCTGGTGGGGTGATGAGCGTTGTGTTGCACCGGATGATGCAGAAAGCAACTTCGGCGAAGCAAATGCACTACTTTTCTCAAACGTGAACCTTCTAGCAGAGAACATTCACCGTATTCGTGGTGAAGATGAGCCAAAAGCTGAAGCTGAGCGATTTGCTAAAGAGATGGCTGATGTGATTCCTTGTGAAAACGGCACACCTGTTTTCGATTGGATTCTGCTAGGTGTTGGCGCAGATGGCCACACTGCTTCACTATTCCCCGGTGCAACAAACTACCAAGATGAGAACCTGTCTGTACTGGCTTCTCACCCTGAGTCTGGTCAAATCCGTGTTTCTAAAACTGCGAAAGTTTTAGAAGCAGCAAAACGAATCAGCTACCTAGTACTGGGTGCAGGTAAAGTTGAGATCGTTAAAGAAATTCATACTACTCCTGCTTCAGAGTTGCCTTACCCGGCAGCGAAAATCCAGTCTAAAACTGGTGAAACAGAGTGGTTCCTAGATTCAAATGCAGCAAGTGCTATCGCATAATTGCGACTAGCCGCAAGGAGATATAAATAATGAAAGGTGATATCGGTGTAATTGGCCTAGCAGTAATGGGTCAGAACCTTATCCTAAACATGAACGACCACGGCTTCAAAGTTGTGGCTCACAACCGTACTGCTGCGAAAGTAGACGAGTTTCTAGAAGGCCCAGCTAAAGGTACTAACATTGTTGGTGCTTACTCTCTAGAAGAGCTAGTAGAGAAACTAGAAACGCCACGTAAAGTGATGCTTATGGTTCGTGCTGGTGACGTTGTAGACACGTTCATCGACAACCTAATCCCACTTCTAGACGAAGGCGACATCATCATTGATGGTGGTAACACTAACTACCCAGACACTAACCGTCGCGTAGCGCACTGTCGTGAAAAAGGCATCCACTTCATCGGTACTGGTGTATCTGGTGGTGAAGAAGGCGCTCGTTTCGGTCCTTCAATCATGCCAGGCGGCGCAGCTGAAGCTTGGGAAGCGGTTAAGCCAATCTTCCAAGGTATCTCTGCAAAAACTGACGCTGGCGAGCCTTGTTGTGACTGGGTTGGTAACGACGGTGCTGGTCACTTCGTTAAGATGGTACACAACGGCATCGAATACGGTGACATGCAGCTTATCACTGAAGCTTACCAGTTCATGAAAGATGGCCTAGGTATGTCTGCTGACGAGATGCAAGCTGTGTTTGCTGATTGGAACAAGACTGAGCTAGACAGCTACCTAGTTGAAATCACTGCTGACATCCTTGGCTACAAAGATGAAGACGGTGAAGCGCTAGTTGAGAAAATCCTAGACACTGCAGGCCAAAAGGGTACTGGTAAGTGGACAGGTATCAACGCATTAGACCTTGGTATTCCTCTAACGCTTATCTCTGAGTCTGTATTCTCTCGTTGCCTATCTGCATTGAAAGATCAACGTGTTGAAGCTGAAACTCTATTCGGCAAGACAATTACTCCAGTTGAAGGTGACAAGCAAGAGTGGGTTGATGCACTACGTCAAGCTCTACTAGCTTCTAAGATCATCTCTTACGCTCAAGGTTTCATGCTAATGCGCGAAGCATCTAACGAGAACGGCTGGGATCTAAACTACGGTAACGTAGCACTAATGTGGCGTGGTGGTTGTATCATCCGTTCTGCATTCCTAGGCAACATCCGTGATGCGTACGAAGCAAACCCAGACATCGCGTTCCTAGGTTCTGACGAGTACTTCAAAAACATCCTACAAAGCAGCCTAGCGGCATGGCGTAAAGTAGCAGCGAAATCTCTAGAGTCTGGTATCCCAATGCCATGTACGATTTCTGCGCTATCTTTCCTAGACGGTTACACAACTGCACGTCTACCAGCTAACCTGCTTCAAGCTCAACGTGACTACTTCGGTGCTCACACTTACGAGCGTACTGACCGTCCACGTGGTGAGTTCTTCCACACAAACTGGACTGGTACAGGCGGCGACACTGCTTCTACAACTTACGACGTATAATCGTAGTGAGAAGCTGTTAAGAGCTCAGATGCTTTTAAATGTGAAAGCTAGAAATCAAAAGGATGCCAATTGGCATCCTTTTTTGTTGTGTGTGGTTTAGTTAACGCTTGATATTAAATTGAGATCTTGCAGGTTAAGTACTAGGCCGTGTTGATCTTTCGTGGTTAAATTTTGTTCGGATGGGGACGCCTAGTCAAAAGCGTTTTAATCGCGGCGAGGGGGAAGTAGCCTAGTCATTCTAAGCAAATCTCCCTCAACAAAGAGTAAAACGCTTTTTGCGGGGGCGCCCAGCTCGAACCCTTCGGGCAGCGTTTGCTGGTCATTTCTACTGCGTTATCGGCTTCTCATGTAGGCTAGCTACACGTCAAAGCCTCAGCCTTGTACAAATACCCAGCAACTCGCTGCAAAAACCAGCTCGAAAGAACAACACGCCCTAACTAAGCTGTCATGGCTTGGGGTTGAATATCGTCGTTATATTGCTTTCTAATTGACAGGAAGTAGTCGAGGTTCTGTTTCAGCGCTTTGACACACTGTGGGTCAAACATCGAACCGTTGTGTACCTCTATGTATTCCATCACTTCACTTAATGTCCATGCTCGCTTATAGGCTCTTTTACTCATCAGCGCATCAAACACATCCGCTAAGGTCACTATTCTGGCTTCCAACGGTATGGCTTGGCCTTTTAAGGCGTCGGGTAGTCCTGAACCGTCAAACCTTTCGTGGTGATGACGAACGATATTCTTGATGAACCGAATTTCTTTTAAACACATTGAACTGTGGTGAGATAGCGACACCACATCGTTAATCATGTCTTCCCCATATAACGTATGGTTGTTCATTATTGCTTTTTCCTCATCGGAGAAACGCTCGGTACTGAACAATACATTATCTGGAATTCGGTATTTCCCGATATCGTGAAAGGGCGCATATAAGCGAATACGATGGATGAACTGGTGGGTAATTTCTGTGTTTGTATTTGACAGGGTCCGAGCCAATTGTTCACTGTATTTGCCCATTCTAATCAGATGCTCTTTGGTTTCCGGATCGCGAGCGTGTCCCATATTCAGTGCAATGGCTAAGGAAGATTGGAAGTGACGTTGCCGCTCGAACAGTTGAATGAACAAGCTTGAGATGACTTGAGTGAGATAAGCCATATCGCATTGTATTGATGATTTAGAAAAGAACCCAATCGATGAGGCATTCACGAATACAAACCCAAGATTATGTTCTTGATAGTGAATAGGGGTTGTGTAACTGCTCTGATGGCCGAGCTTTAATAAATGGCAAGTTTGCTCTGTTAGTGGAGTCGAACTGAGATCGTGAATGATGCGAGTATCGAGAGATTCTGCTAATCGGGACAACGCTGATTCTGGTTTTATTTCTAGATCAATATAACGATGTTCAGCTTCTTTACTCAGGGCATCTGACACAAAATAGTTCGATGCTCGATTGTCACTGCATAATATGACCGAGAGCCGTGATAATGAGGGGTAATGTTCACGAGCTAGCCGGAAAAGGTCATCTACGATGGCGATAATGTCCTTATCCTGTGCGGCTACTCTATTGATCTGGGAGTAGTCAAACATGTTGCAAGCCAACCTTTATTTATAGTTATATCATTGTTTAGTAGGGGTATTTTTATTTTTCGACGTTACTCAAACCATAGCACTGCGTGCGGATAAAAGATAATAACAATAAAAAAATAAAGGCTATTTCAGTTTGTTCTCATCATTTTTGTTAACTCGCACTTTTGTTTGTGTAGGTCCAAACAACAGCTAGCACAAATGTTGAGTGTCAGAGCATTTAATGAACGTTTTAAAATTAAATGAAAAGATAAATAGGATAACCGACGCGCTTTATGCCATCATAACGACATAAATAAGGGCAATGGACATAATGCCTAAGTGATTGAGCAAGAAGCGGTCAGTGATGACGGTGTTCTCGCGTATATTCAAGGCGTTGATCTGCCTTGAAAAAGGTAATGTTATGACTGAAGAAGAAAGAATCGAACTGCAACGAAATAACCCACTGCATGGCTTAAAGCTTGAAACCATGATCACTGAATTAGTGGATCATTATGGTTGGGAGATTTTAGATGCGGCAATGCGTATGAACTGCTTTAACACTAAGCCAACTATCGCAAGTGCTGTTAAATACCTTAAGAAGACAGAGTGGGCTCGTGAAAAGGTTGAAAACTTCTACCTTTACCGTTTCAAGCGTATGCCTAAAGCGTCAGACATTGAATACCAAATGCCTCCGCGTTCACGTACATTCCGCCACGGGCTAGAACCTCGTGAGCCTATGGAGCTAACAGTCGAGTCGATTCAAGCTTCTCAAGCGAAAGCGGCTTCTGCATTTAAAGCTCGTCGCGGCGGCAACGGTCGTAATTTTCGTCGTTAACAAGAAAGCGTCGATAATAAGAAAGCGTCGTTAATAAGAAGGCGTCGATAAATGGGGCGCCTCTAGAGACGAGCGCTACGCCTAAAAAGCGATGAACACAAAATACAAAAGGAGCCTAAGCGCTCCTTTTTTCGTGTATTCAGCTTAGTGCTGTTAAGTCTTAAGCTTCGCGATTTCTCTTTTGGTTCTTCCAGATATCGACGACATAAACGATGGCGCTGACCAGTAAGAAAAGCGCAGATACAGAAAACAGAGCAGGCATTTTTAAGATCCACGCGAACGTTGCGGCAAGAAAAGCGACAAAGCAAATGAGTCGACTTGATGACATGACATGACCGAGTTTAATGTTCATAACGCCTCCTAATGAAGTCTCATTTTCGACAGGAGAATTATCCCACTTTGTTCATAGTAAAGGCTAAAAAATAGCCTAAATTAATATCAAATTTACTAATTCGATGACGGTATTCACACATTCCAAGGTGGCTATTATATAAGCAATAGAATAGCAGTCTGGCTAGTTCGAGAGTAACGTTGTGTAGATAGTCACTCTTACATGAGTAACAAAAATTCTTCGTTTAACTGGCGTAAAAAAAGTAGGCCGTGATTAAGAAACTAGCAATGATCACTGTATTTCGAACGTATTGTTGTGGAATACGACGAGAGACTTTGGCTGAGTAATAACCACCAACCAAGGTTCCCATTAAAACTGCTATACCCGATGGCCAGTCAATCGAACCTTTGACGATAAAAAAGACTATCGCAGCGAGGGAAGCACAAGCCGAAACCAGTAACTTGATGCCATTCATAACATTAATATTGGTGTAGCCAGCCAGAGCCAAGTAGCTCAATGTCACTATGCCTAAACCCGCATTGAAATAGCCTCCGTAGATACAAACAATCAGTAGTAATAGTGCTGAAAAAAATGCCCCAGCGCTGGTGGCGTGTTTGTGTTTCGCGGTTGCTTGCTTAAGCCATTTGTTTAGTGTCCCACCAAAGGTAAACAGTAGTGCGGCAAAAAGCAGTAACCAAGGCACAGACTGGGTAAATAGAGCTTCTGGCGTGTGCAACAACAAGAAAGCACCAATACCGCCACCTAGCACGCATAAAGCGATAACGAGTTTGAGTTGCTTGGTACCGGACTGAATCTCATGACGTAAAGCGTATGCGCCACTGATGTAGCCGGCACAAGAGGCGAAAGTATTCGTGGCGTTGGCCGCAATCGGAGGGACGCCAGCAAACAATAGAGCAGGGAAGGTTATGAAGCTGCCTCCTCCAGCAATAGAGTTAAGCACACCACCGATTACTCCTGATAAAAATAGAATCAACCAATCCATAGTTTTGAATCCAACGCGTTAAATGACTGGTTACCTTACTTTATTTTGTTAAGAATATCAGAGCTGAGCGCTTTAAAAGCGTGAGTTTGTGAGTTTGCTACCATCTTGGAGTTGTGTTTATTCTCTGCGGTGGGTAAGAGAAAAGGAGCCAGAGGCTCCTTTTGGGTTTCGTATTTTGCACTATGTGTGAATGTTGGTTACGCCTCGACAGGTTTTGCTCTAAAGCTCTTGAAGAGTTTAACTAGAATTGGGCTTGCAAGAACCAACACGGCTAGGATCGTAAATGTCATTGTAATTGGTCTTTCCCAAAGGAAGCTCAGTTCACCATCACTGATCATCAGTGCTCGTCTTAAGTTCTCTTCCATCAAACCACCTAAGATAAAGCCAAGCAGTAGCGGTGCGAGAGGGAAGTTAGCCAGCCTCAATGCAATGGCTGCCATCGCAATAATCAGCATCACAAATACATCCATGGTGTTGAAAGAGACCAAGTAAACACCTGTGATTGAGAAGAACAAAATCATTGGTAGCAATACGGTTCTCGGTACAGCCAACAGTTTAGAAATGTACGGGATAAGCGGTAGGTTCAAGATAACCAGTACGATGTTACCAAAGTACATAGAGATGATTACCGACCAGAATACATCTGGATGCTCAACAAACAGACGAGGACCAGGCTGAATACCGTAAGCGATTAACGCGCCAAGCATGATAGCTGTTGTACCAGAGCCAGGAATACCAAGCGTTAGCAGTGGTACGAACGAGCCGCTTGAAGCCGCGTTGTTTGCTGATTCTGGAGCAACAAGACCGCGAATGCTTCCTTGACCGAATTCTTTCTGTTTGTCTTTTGGTGCAAGGCTACGCTCCATGCCGTAACTTAGGAATGCAGCAATAGTGGCACCTGCGCCCGGTAATACACCTGTAAAGAAGCCAAGGATTGAAGAGCGAATTGAAACCGGCGCGACCTCTTTGATCTCTTCTTTGGTCACTTTCATGCTGCCGATATCAGACATCTTTTGGCTTTCTTCAGCACTGGTGTCTTTTTCTGGTTTAAGAATGCCCATTAAGGTTTCGCCCAGAGCAAAGGTTGCCATCGCCAGTAGTAGGAAGCTAAAACCGTCCATTAAGTCGGTTAGGCCGAATGTGAAACGCTCGACCCCAACACCTTTGTCGATACCTACGGTTGATAGCATTAAGCCTAAGATAGTCATCATCCACGCTTTGATAACCTGACCCGGGCCAGCAAATGCTGCTACAGCAGATAGACCTAATAGCATCAGTGCAAAGTAGTCAGAAGACTGGAAGCTCAGTGATACGCTTGCTAAAGCCGGAGCTGCAATCAAAAGCATTATCGCTGAAAGCGTACCACCTGTGAAAGAGGAGTAGGCCGCAAGTGCCAGAGCTTTACCTGCTTGGCCTTTTTGCGCCATTGGGTAGCCGTCGAAAGCGGTTACAACTGTTGAAGAACAACCTGGAGCGTTGATTAGGATTGATGACGTCGAGCCGCCAAATACCGCGCCATAGTAAACACCTGCCATCAAGATAAGGCCAGAAGAAGGGTCTAGACCATAGGTGATAGGGATCATCAAAGCAATCGCTGAGATTGGACCTAATCCTGGAAGCATACCGATGAAGGTACCAACGAAACAGCCCACGATAACCATCATGATGTTCATTGGCATCACGGCGGTCGAAAGTCCTTGTAAAATTCCGTCTAACATAATGTTGTCCCTACCAAAGAGTGAAGATTAAACCAGGCTCTAGGTAGATATCTAAGCCTTGAGTTAAAAGAAGAAAGAACGCGATAACGAAAGGAAACGATGCGCCAAACAAGATTGACTTGCGGCGCTCTCCCAGTAGGTAAAAGCCAGCAAGCAAGAAGAAACTTGTTGCTAAAACGAAGCCTAGGTATGTCAGTCCAACGCCGTAAAACGCCATTAGCACTAAGAAACCAATCAGTAGTTTCCAGTTCAAAGGCGCGGTTTCACACTTAAGCTTTTTGTCTGGTTGGCCAGTAACAAGCAAAATCAGTGAAAGGCCGATACCAATGAAAGTCAGCAGGGTAGGCAATGTTCTCGCGGTAAAGGGTTCGTACTCATCACCGGGAAATAGCGGAATTAGGGTAGTTTGGTAGCCGTAGCACAAGCACGCTAGCAGGAAGATCATTGCGCCGAGACGATCACTCGAAAGCAGAGACTCTTTGCTAAAAAATTTGGTTGGTAAGTCCGACATATCCAACTCCATTTGGGGTGTGTAGAAAGTAAAAAAGCCGTATATGAGCGAGTTAATGAGTAATGTCTGGGATCACTAACCGAAGGTAAGCGAATTACAGTGCTGCTTTAGCCACTTGCGTGTACAACGAA
Source organism: Vibrio chagasii (assembly GCA_041879415.1). Classification (NCBI taxonomy): domain Bacteria; kingdom Pseudomonadati; phylum Pseudomonadota; class Gammaproteobacteria; order Vibrionales; family Vibrionaceae; genus Vibrio; species Vibrio chagasii. The sequence goes on from CP090851.1 coordinate 1,078,994, forward strand.
TCGGCAAGCTTTGGTAATACGTTACGAATAAACAAAGGAGTTTTAGTAAACTCATGTACGGCGAAACAAGGAAAGAGTAAGAGGGCACTATGACCCTCTATCGTTATTGGTTACTTCAAGAACCCTAGCTCACGCATTAGGTCGCCCATCTGTTTTTCTTGATCTTCTAAGAAGGCGTAGAAGTCTTTGTCAGCTTTGTAGTTATCGATCCAGCCATTACGGTCACGAACCACTTGCCACTCATCGGTTTTGTACATTTTGCCTAACGCTTCGTTCCACTCATCGATTTTCGCTTGGCTAGTGTTTGGAGCCGCGAAGAAGCCACGCCAGTTCGCAAATACAGTTTCATTGCCGTACTCAGTTAGTGTTGGGATATCTGGTGCCGCTTCAAGACGTTTTGGTGCCGTTACTGCCAGTACTTTTACTTGTCCAGATTTAGACATCTCTAGTACTTCACCAAGACCGGTTGATAGCAGTTGTGTCTCACCAGAAAGCAGTGCTGCCATCGCCTTACCACCAGCATCGTAGGCGATGTAACGAACTTTCTTAGCATCAAAGCCTTCACCTTTAAATGCCGCTGCAACCACTAGGTGATCCATGCTGCCTCGTGCAGAGCCACCAGCGATTTTTACCTTACGAGGGTTACTTTCGAACTCTTTTACTACGTCTTCCCAAGTGTTGTATTTAGAATCCGCAGACGCAACGATCGCACCATAGTCAGCAATCGTTGCAGCAACCGGTGTTAGGTCTCGGAAAGATTGAGGGAAGATACCCGTTAGCGAGCGAACAACGATAGGGGTAGAATTCACCATCAATGTGTCTTCTTGACGTTGTGCCGTTTCAATTAGGTGAGCAATAGCTTTACCGCCGCCGCCACCAGATAGGTTTTGGAAAGAGACATTTTCTACGATGTCTGATTTCACCAGTACATCACCAGTACCACGTGCTGTCATATCCCAACCGCCACCAGCGCCGCCAGGGATTAGGAAGTGGATTTTTTCTACGTCTGCAGCAAAAGTGTTGAAAGAAAAGGTTGCTGCGATAATAGAAGCCGCAAGAGTAGGTTTCAGTGCCTTGAACATGGTTCACGTTCCTTATGTAGGGGATCTCTTCAATGGAGAGAAACTTATGTTTTATATCTAGCTGCTAAACATCACTCTTAGGTGTTGCTAAGCAGATGAAGTTAAAGTTAACGGCGTGTTAACAAAATGTCTTCAATGCGGCGATATTGAGGATAAAGAACATTGGGTGAATAAAGTTCATAAAGTTCACGGAGGGTGAAAGCTTTGAGATGTCGCGATATCGGTAATCTAGGAATAAAAAAAGAGAGCTAACTGAGCTCTCTTTACCTATTGATTCATCGTTGATTAATATCTTTAAGTTTCAGTGGCTAAGGAGGAGCCTCTTAGCACTTCAGAAGCTGTATCAAAATCAAATTCCTCTAACGAGTTTTCTAGTTTCTTGAACTCTGAGGCTGATAATCCAATCTCAGCGCTACTCTCAATGTTTAGAACGATGGTCAGTGCTTCAGTGTCGTCATTGGCGACGGCTTCGAGTAGTGCTTTATACAGCGCGATGTTTGTCGACACAGATACTGAATCAATATTCTGTGATTGCTCAGTATTTTCATCAGCAGGTGGGTTTGACTTATCGAATGACTGTGCCAGCGCTTGGCTTAACTCGACAGTCGTTGTGATCACTTGTTCCATGAGTTCCGAGTCTGCAGGTTTCGACTCAAGCTTCTCACATAGCGCGTGCAACTCAGTCGCGCCTAGGTTACCTGCAACGCCTTTTAGAGTGTGTAAATAGCGAGCTTGGGCACTGCTCGTGAGTTCAGTGTTTAAAGCTTGTTGGTCCGAATAGGCTTCAACAAAGCGATGCAATAATTTCCAATACAGTTGGTGGTTATTGCTGGCTCGTAGTAATCCCATGTCAGTGTCTAAACCATCTATGATAGGCAGCGTTACAACTGCATCTTGTGATTTAGTCTCGGATGGTAGAGTGGGTGTTGTGAACTGCACAGGATTAGCCGGCGAAATCCAGTTCGCTAATGTGGCGAACATTGATCCGACATCGATCGGTTTGGCAATGATGTCACTCATACCACTATTAAGCGCTTTGTCTTTGTCTCGTTCCATTACGTTTGCGGTCATGGCGATAATAGGCGTTTTAACGTCTTTTATCTCGTTACGAATGTACTGCGTTGCTTCATAACCATCCATAACTGGCATTTGGCAGTCCATTAAAATGCCATCGAAAGGGGCGCCATCAGCAATTGCTTTGTGGTAAAGGTCTATGGCTTGCTGACCATTCTCTGCGACCGTCACTTGGATCTGTTGCCCTTCTAAAAGCTCGGTTGCCAGCTCTTGGTTAATTTCATTATCTTCAACTAACAAGATATTCGCGCCTGCGAGTTGCTGAACATTCGCAAGTTGATTTTGTTGCTCCAATTCACTACGTGATACTCGGTCTGAATCTAGTCCATAAAGCGAGACGATGGAGTCGTAAAGGTGCGATGAGGTGATGGGTTTATCCAATATACTAGGTATGCTGAACCCTCGTTCTGTGATGGCTTCGGTTAATTCTTCGCGGCCATAAGCGGTAAGCATCATGATGTTAGGTGCTTTCGATAGGGGCAAGCCTTTGTTCAGTTCTGCAAGTAGATCAACCCCGTCACGCTTAGGCATTTTCCAGTCTGAGATAATCAAATCAAACGGCTCACTTTTATCGTCAGCTGAATGTAGCTCTACAATGGCCTCATCGACAGAAGCGCATAGTGTTGGCGTTAATTTTAGGGACTCTAAGATATCGCCGACGATTAAACGAGCACTCGCGTTATCATCAACCACAAGCACTCTTAAGTGATTAATCGAGGCTGGTACTACAATGCGGTTTTGTGTAATTGAATGGCTCACGCGTGTTGAGATGGTGAAGGAAAAGGTTGAACCTTTGCCAAGCTCAGTCGAGACTTGAATGTCCCCACCCATAAGCTGGCTAAGCTCCTTACTGATCGCTAAGCCTAAGCCTGTACCTCCGTATTTTCGTGTTGTAGAGCTATCGGCTTGAGTGAACTTGTTGAACAGCTTGTCTGCTTGTTCCTGCGTCATACCAATACCACTATCTGAAACGGCAAACTTCAGCTTGATATTATCCCCTTGTCTTTCAGCAACTGAGATGGAGATTTTCACTTCGCCTTTCTCTGTAAACTTGACGGCATTATTGCTGAGGTTGATCAGTATCTGTCCTAATCTGAGTGGGTCACCGATAAGGTTGGTTGGTACGTCTCTATCAACTTGGATGAGTAGTTCGAGCCCTCGTTCAGATGCTCGTAGGCCGACTAGATTGGTGATGTTATCGAGTACATTCTCGAGATGAAAATCGACGTTTTCTATATCTAACTTACCGGCTTCGATTTTCGAGAAGTCGAGAATGTCATTGATTAGACCGAGTAGGGTATCGGACGAGAGCTTCACTTTGTGAATATAGTTACGCTGCGCCTTGGTTAAATCAGTCTTTAATGCGAGATAACTCATGCCAATGATGGCGTTCATTGGTGTGCGAATTTCGTGACTCATATTAGCGAGGAAGTCGGATTTTGCTTGGTTTGCGGCATCGGCCTCATCTCTTGCTTCGGCTAGGCTGTGTGCGAAGGCTTCTAAAGCCGAATGTGCTTTGTTGGCGAGTAACCCCATTAGCAAGATAATGGCGAAGAAAATGACGCCTCCGACTGCTAGATGGAAGGTAACACTAGAGGAATCTTTAACATTGACACTCTCTGCTAAGTGGCGCTGTGATACAAAGTCGCGCAGTTCAACGAAGCTGCTATCCATACTATCCAGTAATTGATGACCTCGTATTTGCGAGTTAACTAAGCCCATAAATTGAGACTCATAAACACTGATGCGTTCATCAAACGCCGTCACTTTTATGTTAGGTGCGTATAGAGCGAGAAGCTGCTGGGCGTTAGTCGACTTAGCTTGCAACTGGTTGATAACGTTTGAAACCTTTTCAGCGATTAGCTTTTGCTCCTTAGAGTTGGCAAGCAGAAAGTCTCGGTTGAATCGATTCGAACGACTTAATAGTGTGCGAATAGCCAGCAGATCTTGCCCTATGAGTAATTGAGATGAGAGCTCTGCTTGGGATTGGGAAACGAGGTGATTTAGCTCAGCCACTTGGCTCTGCTTGGCTTGATAGAGTAATCCAACCGAGCGCGAAAATTCAGAACCACTGAGTGTGACTTGATTGATGAGTGACGCTCTTAGCTTAGTTGAGGAGGCTGGTACGCCTTGGAGCTGGACTAAGTTTGTGTAGTAGCGATTTTTTGCTTTATCAATGATGTCTAAAAGTTGCTGCCCTTTGTCATCTAAGATCTGTTCTTGCAGCTCCAAAACTAACTGTGAAGCTTTTTGCATCTCAAATTTGACCAAGGAATAGGTCTTTAGGTTTCCGTTGAGCAGGTACTCTTTCTCAAGGTTTTGTATGTTGACCGCAAGAGTGGTTAGTTGACTGGTTTTTAGGGCGACGTTGGTTAGGTCTTCGCTGGTTAATCTTAGTGCCCTTATATTCTGACTGTTTTGATTAATGGCTTGATTATGTAGATCCCTCATATCCCGTAGCAGCTCTGTTGCGGCGTTTGAACGCTCATCCATGAGTGTTCTAGTCGATTGGCTCATCTTGATGATGTCGACATACTCTTTGAATTGCATCAGGTACTTAGTGAGCAAATCAACAGGTAGCGATGCAGCATATTCGCTTTCGTATTCGTTAGCGAGTTGGATGGTGTGTTCTGCTTCTTGATTAAACTCTTCAATGACTTGTTCGTTGTAATCGTTGCTGAAGGAGAGCTCGTAAACACGCAGCTTATCAAGGGAAGTCAATAATCTGGTGCTAGAGGCGTACTCTTCAACGCCAATTAATCGATTATTGAGGTTGATCCAGGCGCCAACAGCAACGGAAAACACAACGATGGCAGCAACCAGAAAGGAGACTAAGATTATTTTTGAGTCAGTAGCAAATTTAGAAACAGTATTCATAAAGTACCTGTGTTCATAAAGTACCAGCGTACTTAGTGTTCTAGTTCATCAGTAAAAGAGTCTTTGATGGTGAGCATCTCGTCGAGCTTACTAATGAAGATCGGCACCAAGTTAGGGTCAAAGTGCTGGCCAGCTTCTTCTTGTATCAGGCCTATCGCTTTTTCGATTGGCCAAGCTTGCTTGTATGGTCGTTCGCTGGTGAGCGCATCAAATACGTCGGCAATAGCGACAATACGTGCGCTTAGTGGGATATCTTCGCCTGAAAGTTTGTGAGGGTAGCCACTGCCATCCCATTTTTCATGGTGGTACAGAGCAATTTCTTGAGCGAGTATCAGTAGCTTAGAGTCGTTGTCTCCAATGATATCGCCGCCAATGGTGACATGGGTTTGCATGATTGCCCATTCGTCCGCATCGAGCTTTCCGGGTTTCCCAAGAATAGAGTCGGGGATACCAATTTTACCTATGTCATGCATTGGTGCAGCTTGGAACAGAAGTTCGACCCACTCATCACTAACATCGAGCTGCTGAGCAAGAATTTTGGAGTAGTAGCTCATTCGTACAACGTGCATACCAGTTTCATTATCTTTGTATTCCGCGGCGCGCCCCAGTTTTCGAATAATCTCGAGCCTACTCATGGCTAACGCTTCTGTTCTCTGCCTCACTTTTTGAGAAAGCGCTAAGTTTTGGTCATAGAGAGAAATATGAGTCACCACACGAGCTTTCACAATAGGTGGACTGACTGGCTTAGTGATGTAATCAACGGCGCCAAGTTCAAACCCTTTTTGTTCATCGACGACATCGGTTTTCGCAGTAACAAAGATCACGGGGATATCCGCAGTGACCGGGTCACTTTTAAGTCGGCGGCATACCTCATAGCCATCCATTTCCGGCATCATAATATCAAGAAGAATAAGGTGTGGTTTCGGTGAAGAAGAGGCGATTTTTAAAGCTTTTGCACCGGACGTAGCAGCTTTGATTTTAAATTCGTCGTTTAGGATCCCTGAGAGGGTATGGATATTATCTGGGATATCGTCGACTACCAGAACAATAGGCTTGTCTGTCGTAATTTGATTCATTTTTCGTCCCTAAAAAATTTAATCAGATTGCTGTATTCCATGCTAATAAAGCGTAGTGGAATTTGGTGGAAATGCATGATTTCCGGAGGGTTAATTGTGGTTTTTGGAATCTGAGAGTAAAAAATAGACTTCCTTAATATGAATAGATATTTTATATGTTAACCTTTATTTAACAAAGAATAACTGCATGGATTGTGTCGTAGTGCGATCAGGGTTGAATTGTTCGAGTTGAAGTTTACGAACTTCGAGCTTTTCAGAGGTACTTAGTCGTTCAAGTAACTTTTCGAATTTACCGTGGACTTGTTACAGGGAGAACGTGTGATGCCAAATAGTGGGCTGACTCTCATTCAGAAAGATATGCTATCGCTATTCGCGAACGCAGATTTGGTGGGTGTAACCAAAATCGACAAAGTTAAAATTGCCGTGGCTGCGGCAACAGAAGTAGATAGTTTAACCGGTACAATAACAGAGGCTGTGACAGGGAGTGGAACAAGCCTCGCAGGGATGATTGAAAATATTACCGAGCAAATCAAAGAGAAGTTCCTAGATTATGCGAAGAGCATCACCAGCATTGCGATGGATGATATCAAAGCCCAAATACTAAGTATGATCCCTAGCTTGGTTAAGAAGATCTTCGCAGATTTAGCACCTGCTATTGATGATATCAAAGAGGCAGCCAGTCGAATTTACTCCGCTTTAGGTAAAGCGGTAAACAATCATAAGACTCGCCATTTGAGTTCGATGACAACCACTCGCGTGGGCGCCGATGTAATAGATAAAATTCGTGGTGAGATCCGTGCTGTTGCTGTTCAAGATTCAATGATCGCATTGGCGCATGGTGGTGTGATTGCAATTAACCTAGCGAGTTCTGGTATCGGTGCGACTGTCACCAGTATTGTTAAAGCGGTTCTGTCTATTTTTAATTTTTTCCGCGGCTTATACGACAAATGGGTAATGGAAAGAAAGTTTCGTAAGTTTAAGCAAGAGTGTCTGATGCTTAATCAAAAGAGAGACGTGATCGGCGCTAATTTCTTCCGTGATTGGTTCAAGATGAAAATGGAAGAGATCCCCGTGATTGCGTCATACATGGTGTGCATGCCGTGTTATAGCTCTCCATATAACTTCTTATCAATAACCGACATTACGCCACCACCACCAAACATGAAGACTCGTTTAACGCGTAGAATTAAGCGAAAGTTTGGTTTTAAAGTGAACACGGATCCTTCTGTTATAAAGTTGTCTTTCCAGAAGTCGACCCTGAGTGCTTACGCTACTCTGCAAGAAGAGGCGAAGGCGTTTATCGCCAATAGTGAAATCGCGTTAGAGAGTAATAAGCCAGGAGTGAAACAGGTGCTCAATGCTGCACGCGGTGAGCCTAACTTTATACCGGGAACAGATGAAAAAGCATTTACTAAAGCAGTAAGAAAACAGCAGGTTAAAAACTTCTTCAATGGCACGACGATCAAAGAGAGTGTAAAAGAGAGCCTAGCGCCTAAAGCACTCGCAGCGACGGTTGCTGGTGGTTTGGAATCTCTGTTGGTTCCTGAATAACTATAACGAAAATCAGTTTTCCTGAAATAGAATAAATGCGGATGATTGGTCATCCGCTTTTTTGTGTCTGCTGATACCGTTGGGTTAGCGGTGTTGTTTGAGAAGGACCTGATAACGACTCGGTAAGCTTCCTATATTCGAAAGTTCTTCCAATATCACCGCGAGTGCGAACCAATCGTCCAATTTGCTCGTGATAGTGTGCTCTCTAGAATATCGAGGGGTGTAGCTGTTAAAGCGAAGCTTTTCTCTATCCGTTCCCATTTGGGTGACAGACCCAAAGTCGATAAGATGCGCCCGTCCTTGTTCACTCATGATTATATTGGATGGCTTAAGATCACCATGAACGAATCCAAGTCTATGGATTTGGTTTATAGCGGTTTCTAGTGAGCTAATAAATTGAAAAGACGAACACTCAGGTAGGTTTGAGTCGTTTAGTATCTCCCGCAGTGTTTGACCACTAATGTAGGAAAGTACTAGAAAGTCTTGTTGGTAGTTAGAGAAGTAGTCGAGATATTTTGGGTAAGTGCCTTGTGTATCCAAATCTGTGTTGGAATAGAGAAACTCTGCCTCTTGTTTTAGATAGTGGCGGTGTTTTAGTTCATGAGCATATTTGATAGTGACCAATCCCCAGCTACGATGCTGAGCTATAAATACTCGCGAGCTTAAGCGAGCAAGGTCGGTATAACCATGTTTTTGGATCGCACGTCTGAGCTGTTCATCAGTTGAACTCGTCTGGTTAGAAGAGGCATCATCTTCGATGGGTGCAGCTCGCCTTGATGGGGAGGGCGAGCTATTAGACGGAGCGCTATTAAATTCCACTTGGCAGAGAAAACCCTGAGAAGAACCCTGGGACAAATGGGTTTGATTGCCCTTGGGTTTTGATGGTGAGCTTCACTTTACTGTCTCCATAGACGAATTCAACTTGGGTGTTTTGAGCAGACGTAAAGTTCACGTTTGGCTCAAATAAGCGGAACCAGCTCCATGTACCTTTCACAGTATCTTGGCCTATGGTTGAGTCTTGAGCATTGAGTTGAACACCGAGTTTTTCGATGAACTTCGCATCACCTTGCCATGATTGTTGGCTCCACAGCGTTGGGCCATGTCGGTAAGTAAAGATAGGTTTATCTGAGATGATGGAAAACTCGGTGATGTTCGGTGTCATATCGACGGCTTTCAATTGGAAATTGATCAACACATTGGACGGATCGGCCAAGAACAGCGCACTTTTGATATCGGCTGCTTTATCCATCATTGTCCAAACGTCAGGTGTAATTGACAACCCAGTCCCCGGTAGTAAACCCGGCAAATAGGGCGCTTCATCACTGTTCTTGATAAAGCCATTGAGGCGCGTCTGGTGGAACTTATCGACAATCCCATTGGTCACGAAGAAGGCTTTAACGTCGGCAACACTCACGTCAGATTTTGATTTTCGATTGAACGGATAAAACGAAGCCAAACGTTGTTGATAAGGCTGATAGATCTCGTTCGACCAAGCAGTATTCAGATAGTCATGAGCCAGTGACATCACGGTTTCATTGCTTTGATGAACCACTTTGTTCACCAGCTCTTCAGCGACTTCTAAGTGATTGCTGGATAAGCTCGCAAGTGAAGCAATAGGATTACCAGCCTGTAGAGTCGCAGATAGCGTATCAAAGGCGACCTTCTGCGGCTCTTTGGCCTCGTAAAACTTATATCCCCACTTATTCGCGTTGATAAACGCTGTAAGTAGGTTGTCTATTGGCTTTTTACCTTGGTCACTAGCGGTAACTTGCTTTTTGTAGGCTTGGAAACTGAGTGATATTTGACGAGCGGATTCCTTTTTATCAGGATCTTGAATCGGCATGCTTGCAGGGTCTTGTTTTTTGTCATCCTGAGCGGGGATTTCAAGCTCCACATAGGTGTATTTAGCAATCGTTGAATACAAGCTAACGATTGGGTTATTGCTTGCTTCAGATAGGCTAGTTAATGCATTTTTTAACTGTGTCGGGTCGGCAACTTCTTTGACTTCAACATTACGAATTAGGTCACGCCAATAGTTAATGTAATCGTTTTGGTAAGTCTGCTTGAGTTCTCGGCTAATACGGTGAAGCTCCAATGCACTCGGGTACGCGCCCGCCACACCTTCATAAGATTGTAATGCAGACATTAAAGTCGGGGAGTTCACCGATAAGTCGAGTTCATTAAAGCCCGTCGGTGTGTAGATATATGGAACTAGGTAACCAGCAAAACTTGGTGAGAATTTGAATACCGAATTGAAGTTATCACCCAGTTCACCACGAATATCGACACGTTTTGAGTAATCTGGTGAGCTCTGAATGTGTTCGTACAGCAGCGTCTCAATACCGGTTTGAGTGATGACCTTCTTAGCTAAACTTTCTAAATCATGGTTTGATTTAACTGGAGTCAGATTACGGGCAAAGATGTCATCCAACAGCACTTCGAGTTGAGCAATGTTGACGCTGTCGGCTTCACCTTGATCTTGCAGCGTACGAACGTAGTAATTTTTAAGCTCTTGTACGTTGGTTCTGTCTTTGCTGAAGAGTAAGCGATAGTTATTCAGCAAAGAGAGGGTTTGTGACTGATCTTCTAAGTTCACATAGACGAAGAGATCTTTCTCCAGCGTGTTTTCCATTGAAGGGATTAGAACTTGCTGTAACTCGGCGAAATACGCCTCTTCGACCTCTGCCTTAATACTTGGGTTAGGCATAAACGGTAAGGTGTACCAAGGTTCTGGTTGATTGTAGAGGTTGTAGATTCTTTGTAGTGAGAACAGGTTCGGGATGTTATCGGCCATGTTCTCAATGTCGTACGGCGATGCAGATATTGCTTCTTTGTAACGCTCAAGCATCACATCGGCTCTGGTCTCACGTTGGTTCTGGAAATCAAAATCAAACTTAATCACCAATAACACAGCGGCGAGCAAACCTATCCAAGAGAGTGTAAACAGCACTTGGTTAACAAGCAGGGTATTCTCTTTTCGTTTGTTCACACCGACCAGTTCGTGTTCTGCCAAGATCACATGCGTCATCAAGTATTGGGCAAACAAGGTTTGGTTTACCGGGACTTGCTCGTTCTGTTGATAGTGCTCGTGACCGACAGAATAGGAGACAGTGCTTGCCAGTAAGTCTGATTGTGCGGAGCTTTGACCATCATGAGTGAAGTAAAACCCTCTAAACTGAAGTGCATCGCTGAGTTGTTCTCCGCGGTATAGGCGATTTAAAAACAACCACAGGTTTTGTTTCAATAAACCAAACTGGAATGGGGCGCTCGCGATGGAGTTTCGATAATCTTGATTCAACTGCCCAGCAAGTGCATTGCTCATATTGGCAATCAGTTCACTGATTAAGTGGTCATATTCATCATTAAACCAATCGGCATCGATACCGCCGTGTTTGGAATACGGGGCTGTCGCGCCAAACACTTCGTCTCTCTTTGACTCATCAAAAGCCGAGAAGAACTGACAGAAATCACTGATACTTCCCATGTTTGAGATAACGTTATAAATCGGTAGGCTAACACCAAACGCTTGGTTAAATGTCTTAATGGTCGACTTGAGTTCATCAGCCTGTTGGGTAATTTGCTCGTTGTTCTCTAATAGCGATGACACGTCAGTCGTGAGCAGCAAGCCGTTAGCCGCTTGTCTTGGTCGCCACGCGGTGAGAGATTGGCACAGAGTTTTCAAATATTCAGGGTGTTGGTCTTCACCCATACTGATAGAGACTAAAATCGAATGCTCGCTAACCCAAAATAGGATAGGGAATTCGATGTCATTGCCAAAGTCGTCAAGCTTATACGCCTCATAACCCATTTGCGTGATGATGCTTTTGTCTTTGTTCGGATTTTGGCTTAACAGCAAATAGATAGGCTGGTCATATCGGCTGGTTAAACGTGTCTTGCGTTTTTGTCCGCTGATCATACGGTTGAAATGGTTAGCCAGCTGCTTTTGTCGTTTCTGAATCAGCTCTTTGTCGAGTGACTCTTCTTGTGATTTTGCGCTGCGCTTGATCACTACCCAGTAGCAAATGACACCAACCAAGGTTGATAAAATGGCAGCCGTGGCAAGGGCCCAAACCAGATAAGCATTGAGGGGTGTTAAAAGAATGACGCTAGAAGCGACAGTAAAAAACGCGACAGAGGCTAGAGCAGAGATACCTACCGTTTTCTTTACGTTACCTGACTTGTTTGGTTTTGCATCCGGCATAATCAGTTAGACTCTTCCTTGTTTAAGTCATGCGCAGAAGTGCGAACGATAATGGCATTTATTTGGTCGTTTTCGACATACCATGCTTTGGTTTTTCTCGCTTCTTCTGAGGTGCTCGCTCTCAATATCACTCGGTAGTATTTCTTGTACGGCGAGATGATTGGTTCATAAGCTGATGGCGACAGATTGTTGATAAAAGCTTGGGCATTTTTCTTACTAGAGAACGTCGCTAATTGAACCAACCAATTCGCCGTGCTTGGCGCTAAGCTGGTAACCTGTGATGTCTCAACCGCTTGAGCTTTACTTGCATGACGAGGTGGTGATTCAAGATCGTTGTCTTGGCTAATAAATACGATGTCTTTAACTTCACCAGATAAGACGTAGCGCTCACTAAAGTTAGGTAAAAAGGTGAAATCGCGAGCTCGCTGGGTATGAGTCTTGGTGTACCAAAACTCAGTGAGCCCAATACTGGTTGCTATCAGACAAAAGAAAAACAAACTGGTAATGAAGTATCGCTTACGTCGAGTCGGCTTTCTTACTTCTGGGAGCTTAACTTTAGTGCGGCAGTGAACACCGCTAACAGTGCGATACTGGCTAATGGTCTGTTCTAATTGATGGACAAATGCCTTTAGTTGCTCAGCACCACCTTCCCGATATTGTCCTTTGAACCCGATATTGATAAAGAGATAAACGATCTCAAGAAGATCAATTAATTTGTGAGGCTGTCTCGCGGCTTTTTCGGCAACAGAGAAGAACAGCTCACCACCGTTACGCATACCAAACAGTTCACTCAGTAGGGTTTTATTTTCCCAGCCTCGTTTCTCTCCCCACTCGGTATAAATGATGAACTCATCAATCACCACGGCATACAAAAAACAGAGCTTATCGATAACTGCAACAGGGTAGGTTAACTCGGTCGCTTGAGCTTTGATGTCGTTAATGCCCTGAATAAGTTGCTCACGGAAAACGGTTAAGTCATCTGGTTCAGATAAGGTTGAGATCTTGAGTGTCTTGGTTAGTAAATCACTGCTGATATTGATCAGTTGATTCTCTGCTTTATCAAAGTGACGCAGAAACTCTTCTTGGGCGCTGCTGGAGTGCACCGCGACTAATTTAGAGAAAGCCTGGTCAGCCCCTGTATTAGCAGAGCCTTTTGACGCTTTATCGATGACCAGTGTTTCTTCGTCTAAATAATCCATAGCTATTATCTCAACGCGTAAAGAACAACTTCGAGAGTTGGTATCCGAGCATCAACATGCAGCGCAATGGCATCGCGAGTGTCGAGCATATCGAGCCAGTTTCTGTCTTTGGTATCGACTTCAAAATAAGCGACGCCTTGCATCGGCTTGAGCTCACTTGGCGCAATAGGCAGTGGGGTTAATGAGATGCCAGACAGGGAGCTTCGAACCAGCTCTACAATCTTGTTGTTGCTGCTCAGTTTAGCTGAAATAGGGAACAGTTCATTTAACTCTGTACTGCTGATATCGGACTTCACACTCAGAACGAAGCGACGGTTGTATACGCTGCTTGGATCTTTGATAAGGGTGCGAAGTAAGCGGCGTTTTTCAAACAGAGATATGTCCCATTTGAACTCGATGACAGAATCTTGTTGAACGAGAGTCAGCAGGTTTCTTAAGCTTGAAAACAGTGGGTTAAAGTTGTCGTAAAGCTTATCGTATTTTAGGGGCTGACATTGACCGGGGATCGCTGGTGTTAGTGCCATCACTTGAGCTTCAAACTGCTTTAGCTTTGAATACAGCTCGTGAGTCGGGTACTTGGTGTTGCTAATGGTTAATTCGAACCACGGTAACCACGTGTTGAGCGTTTGCAGCCAAAGGAAGTCTTGCATCATAGACTGCGGGCTTTTCTGCCCTTGGCCAGCTTCGATGCGTTTCAAAAGGTTTTGAGCACGGTTACTTACCAGTGCATGAATCTCTTTGACTCGTTCGCTAAGCAGCGTCGACGCGCCATAGTGCAAACAAGCTGGAATAAAGGCACGATCCAACATCACTTCGTCGGAATCGCTGATTTCTAGAATCTTAGCGACCGGAATTAGGGTAAAACCAGAGGTGTCTTCTCCTGCAAACTTGAGGCCGATGTTGAGTTGTGCGACATCAACTTCGACGCTGGCGTTTTCTGAGGTTGAGGTATCGAAAACATTAATTGAACGAGTGATGTAACGGCTTTGCTCTTGACCATCTTCGCTGTAATCATTGTTACCTTGCAAAGAGATTGGCAGTGCAAGATAGACCACGGTTTCAATAGTGCCTTGTGGAATATCGACAACGATTTCTTGCTTGAGGTTAAACTGAGTTCCATCAGGGAACACGCCGGAACAACTCGGGATTGAGAGTTTACCGATCTTTAATAGATCATGGTTAAGTACTAACTCGGTGATGCCAAAGAAAGGGGCAAACCCAGCCAGTGTTTCAATATTCTGACGAATGTAGTTTTGCACATAGCGGTCTTGCTGTTGAAAGTGCTGAGGTGCAATAAACATCCCTTCTTGCCACACTACTTTTTTGAAAGCGTCCACGTAAAATCCTTTTCTATAATTTTTATTGGTTGGCTGTTTTACTAAAAGATTTGCCACCAGCTAGAGTCTGGCTGTATCACGGCTAGCTCTGCTTTCTTCCCTGTAATCGTTAACTCTAAAGTTTGCTCTGGATCGGTGGGCATCATGAGGACGGCTTTGGTCGTGCCATCTTGGTAATCTGCAAATTCAACCAGTGCTGCAATGTATTGCGTGTTCTTATTGATATCTAACGTCACCGTTTGTTCAGAGTTTGGCAAGACGATCGGTAACACCTGTTTTGAAACCAAGTTTGCCGCGAGCAACTGCAAGTCATTATTGTATAAATCAATAAATGGCAGTTGCTTGAACAGCTGTTGATCCGTTAGTTGGTAAAGCCTAACCACAACTGGGTTGGCTTGATCGTCGTTGTACTGATTGATTGTCGCGTCTGCTTTTACCGTAAGCGAGTATTGAGTCACGACCGGAGCAGGGTCCGATGACGAGCATGCTGCGACGAGTAAACAAAGGGATAAGAGTATGAGCCTTTTCATTCTCTCTCCTCACTTTGCTTTTGCATGTTCTCCATAAACAGTGCTTTGAACTGACGTCTGAAATCTCCGTTGTCTTGGCGGTGTTGGAAGTGTTTACGATAGATCTTCCAATACTTTTTATCTTTATTGCTAAAAATGCCGCTACTTACGTATTCGCTAAATTGGCTCTCAAGCTGCGTTGGTGCAAATTCGTTTAAGAACTGATCAACCGTTTGCTCTAACGCATCAAATAAGGCTTTTTGCTGCAGTTGTGGATTTTGTAAATACTGCTGATTTTTCTCGGTTAGGGTAATGAGCTTGTCGATTGATTCTTCAATTCGAGTGTTGTTCTCGATATTGACTGGCAAATACTCTAACTCTGCAGAGGATAGGGTGCTGGTGTCACCATGAGCGATTTCGTCCACTTCAATGTTGGGAACAACTTTTTCATCGTCCAGATCCTCAAATGGGTCAGAAGAGAACGGGTCATCACTCAACACATTTTTTGAAGAGAAGTTTGATGTTTTTTTTGTGGATGTAACTTCTGGTGCCTCATCGAGAAAGTCAGTGTCGCTGTCATCCAGTTTTAAATTGAAAGGTTCTATGAAAGTGTCATCCTGTTTGCTGTTCGCTGACTCAACCTTGGGGGTACTTAATAGGCTAACCAGCAGTGTGTAACCACCTAGTTTGATGATGTCGCCATCAGTAATAACGTACTCTTTCTCTTTTGCCAGTGATTTGTCGTTTAACGAAACGCCGTTGTTACTGATGTCCTTAATCACGTAACCGCGATCCGTTGGGTACAGCTGACAGTGAGTACGAGAAATCCATTTTGTTTGGTCTGGAAGCGCAATATCACATGACGGAGAACGACCTAAGCTTCCGCCACTTTCTGGCAGATACGACACTCTAGAGGAAACAACCTCTTCAGCAGGTACAGAAATCATGTGGACACTGATGGACAATGGCTACTCCTTGCACTTGGATATGGCTGTGTTAAAACTGCCTAGGAAACCTGAGTAGGTTTTAAGAAATCGATTCGAAAAGTAGACCCCCATATCCTTGGTATCTAAGTTCGTCGAATTGAAGTAATCGAGTGGTAATGAGGCATGTTCTAGCTCCCGTTTGAATACCAACTCATCTTCTAAAACAACATCAATTTCCCTTTGTTTTAAAAGTCTTAGTAATACTTTAGCATCTCGTGGCTGCTTAACGACGTTAAATCCGTTACGTTTTAGCCAAAACCATTTGTTTGAGCCAAATTTGGCAGAAAAGTTGAGGTTTAACTTTGACAATTCATCAACCTTCGGTTCCACTCCCGGACCAAAATACCAATTCAAAGTCTGTTTAGCGATTGGAGCGGAAAGCGTCGCATACTCATCACGTTCTGATGTTTGTGTCGCAACGAAAAATCCATGCTGGCTGCCACTATGAACACGCAGTTGTGCATCAGACCAAGTAGTCATTGTTAGCTGGTAGGGTTGTCCCATCTTGCCCAAGGCACACTTCACTTTGTCTAAAGCAATGCCTTGCATCGTAGCGTTTTCATAACTTTGGTAGGGCGGCCAATCTTGAGTGGTTAGTAAAAGCCTTGATGGCCCAATTTTAAGTTGAGCGAAACCGCTCATCGACCAAGATGCCGAGAGGATAAGAGTGGCTAACGATAATCTGATGGTAGAGGCTCTAGTTAACATCATTAGAGTTTCCTATCACTTCAGAGATTTTCAATATAGACACTGGCGGGTAATAGTCGAGCTTCTGTGCGGCTTCGATATTCACAATATAAGAATATTGGCTGAGTGACTCTATTGGTATGTCTGAAGCTTTTTGAGTTCCTTTCAAAATGTTCTTCGCTTTGTATCCCGCAAACTGACCAACGTTGTAGTAACGACTTACGATACCAAACAAGGCTTGGTGCTTTCTTATCGGACTTTCAGTGGCCGAGAATGTTGGGATACCCTTCGAATGTAACCCTGATACGACTTCCCCTCCTTGGGTGATGATGTATGAATCAGGTGGTAAGTAAGCCATATCGACACCATCACGTTTCATATTATTTATCGTGAGGTTAATTAAGTCGCTGTTTGACTTACTTTTATCAATGCTTAATGGGTACAACATAACACGCTTATTATAAATTTCCGATAACTCCATCATTTTATTTGCGGTGATAACCGAATTATTTTCATCAGCGTTATAGATAACCCCAAGGCTAGAAATGTTATTTAGTTTATCAATGGCTTTGAACTGTATTTCATGAGGGACAATATGTGAGACACCCGTAAAATTTCTATCTTTCGAAGATAAATCAGAAATTAAATTAGAACCGACGGGGTCGGTAACAATACTAAACACGACTGGTGTCGTATTGTTTGTTCTAAAATCACTAGGTTTGGAGTAAGTACCTAATAAATTCAGTGTGATAGTGGTACCAAATGAATAGATAAGATCTGCGTTTTTATATTCTAAATCTTTGATGTGTTGCTTGAGTGCTGCCTTATCTCGGTTGGCATCTAATATCGTGAATCGCACATCCACATGCTGAGATAAATAGTCCATGAAGCCTTGCTCAGCATCAGTTACTCCCCGCCATAACAAAAGAATGACGTGTTTTTCAGCGCTATTAGCAAACGCTGCAGGAGTCATCAAAATAAAGCTTAGAATGAACACGATCATTTTCATGATTGAACTCCTAGCTTATGTTTGTCAGCTTTAAGAAAGATTGAGAAGAACAGAATCAAGCTTAATGAGCTTACGAGTAGGGAAGCACCAAATATAATAATGGTTTGGTCGTAACCGAAAATACTTAAGCTTACGCCGGCTAACATTGGCCCTGCGATATTACCGATACGCTCTGTAAGCCTAAAGATACCGATGATTTTACCTTTCTCGATGCCTTGTCCAGAAAGTAGGTCGATGACTAAAGGTATTTGAGGAGAAACACAGATGCCGTGTGCAATACCAATGATAATAACGATCAGAAGTAGCCCCAGTGTACCTTGGAAGAAATAGAAGTTGAGTAGGGCGAGCGCAGACAGTAGCCCACCAATGAAGATAAACGCCATTTTGTTTTTGAGCTTGTCGACCAAAATAGCACTCAACGGTGAGATTAGAATGATCGCGAGGCCATAAGCCATTATTACGCGACCGGATACAGAGCTACTTTCCCCAAGAAACTGCAGGTAGACAGGACAGATGTAATAAAGGAAGCCTGTAAGGACTATCTTTGCGGGGATAGCACTGAAGACAGTAATTAACGCGAAGTACTTGTTACTCAACAGCAGTTTGAAGTCTTGCAACTTGACGGGTTTACTTGAATTGCTGCTATTGGACTTTTCAAAGAATACATAGACCAACAGCACGCTGAGCGTGGCTAACAATCCAGCCAGCATAAAGGTTTCTGAATAGCCGAGTTTTTCCGCAAGGATGCCACCAATCGCAGCGCCGCATAGGGATCCGGAGAAGAACGACGACAGGAAGGTCGCCATGCCTTTTGTCCGGTTCGAGTCATTGGTGGTATCAGAGACATAACCCTGAGCTGAAATAAACACGATGCCGTAACCAACCGCGGTAAAGGCACGAGCGATCAACAACAATTCAAGTGATTGAATGAAAGCGGTAGCCACTAAGCCGATACACGTAATGAGTCCACCCGTGATTAACGAATGCCTTCTACCTACTTTGTCTGACCAATAGCCTGCGAATGGCAGTGAGATTGCCCAGCACAGCATGAATAGAGAAATAGGTAAACTGGTCACAAGGTTTTCAGGTATCCAGCCTGTGGTATTTTCTAATGAAGAGACAAACGTTGGAAAAAATGCCAGCGAAGAGGCTTCAGAGAACACTAATAAAAATAGCGGCAAGCGAATGAATCGAAAATCTTGTTTATCAATATCTTGAGATGGTTGGTTGGGATTCAGTTTGGTGATCGCTTTATTGGTGAGATTGAGTAGTTTACCAATCTCATCTCGAGTCGAGATCTTAGCAAGGTGATTCACAATGTCTCTGTTGACCAGCATAAAGACACGCTTTACCTGATTCCAAGGTGAGATGATCATGAAGTTACACATGAACAGAATGATTTCGGCCACCACAAGGCAAGAGGCAACCAACACGGTGATCATATCCATGACGCTCTCTTTGAGCAGGTTGATGATCAAATTGTTGTCAGTCGTAACATTCAACTGAATCGTATGGCTGTTATTGAGCGTGAACGTAGACTCGCGAATAGAAGGGTGCTCTACATAAACCTCAGGATAGCGATACGTTGTTCCAGGTTGCCCTTGAAAGTTAATCGATAGAATTTCGCTGTGGTGATCGACGAAGAACGCAAATTCTTCTTCTAAACCAAATAGCCTGTCGTCAGGTACTCCCTTATCAAGTAGTCCCTTTATCATTTGATTTAGTGAATCACCAATTAGGTTCGATTTCTGTTCAAGCTTGATTTCGTATATTTGAGAAAACTTATCGAGAGATTGGTATGAAACCCCTAAGTTGGCGATGATAGTAAGTAAGATTGCGAGGGAGATAATAAACACGGGAAAGTGTTTGTTTTTAAACTTCTCAAACTTGGATAACGAGTTCGGAGATTGAAGCGCTTTGTGAGCTTGTGTGATCGTTGGCAGCAACTTATCTGAACCGGGCTCAGACTCAAAGATGGCGGTTGCACTTTTTACTCTACTAACAATACCTTCCAATAAGTATTTCAACGCGACAAAGGCAACCAAACATGAAAGCAGAATCCAAATTGCAGAATAGAGAAACTGAAGTTTAAGTAAGAAGGTCTTTTGCTGTTCTAATAGGGTGGTGGAGTAGTAGAGTTTTACTTGCCCCTCGACTAAGCCAAAAGAGTTGGTGATATCAAGTGATAGCTGACGATCACTTTGCTCAGTTCCTTCTCCGGTACCAAACAGTTGTTCTCCAGAGGTAGAGACAACCACCAAAGCGTTAATACCATCAACAATTTGGAGGCGGCGATCCAGCATATTCTGAATATTGGAGATGGCAGATAGAGGTAAGCCTAAGCTGATCGCTTGGTTAATATCGTTATGAGTCTCCTCTAAGACTATCTCATAGATAGAATCAGACGTTTCAGTCAGTCTTTTTTCAAAATTGAAATAGTTCAGTGTAGCGTTTAATGCAATGGAAAACAGCAAGACCGCCATGATGGCAAACATCAACTTAACCCGCAGCGACAGGTTAAGTAACGATGCTTTGGTCAAGGTTTGGCTAGTCTTACTGCTCATTAGCTAAGGCCTATTTAATCGTTAAATCGAAATCGGCGCTGTTGTTTGTCGCGCTGACCGATACATGAGTAATCGGTTCGCTGCGGCTTAAACGCCCGATACACTCTTCAGCCAACCTAGGCATCAGAGAGCGGTTAATGATTTGCTCGACAGCACGGCCACCCGTTGTTGGGTCTGTATTACGATCCACGACAAACTGAATGAAGTCAGCATCCCATGTGAACGACGCTTGATATTGTTCTGCCAGCTTCTTCTTGATGCGATTAAGCGATATCTCGGTGATCTTCGCTAGTTCTTCATCATTAAGCGGGTAGTACGGGACAATGGTAGCTCGGCCTAAGAAAGCGGGCTTGAAGTACTGTTGCAAGTCGGGACGAATCGCTTCCAGTAGCTCGTCGTTGTCTATGCGGTCTGTAGTCTTAGCACAGACATCACAGATAGCTTGATCAGCGGCATTAGAGGTCATGATGATAATGGTGTTTTTGAAATCAACCGTTCGGCCTTCGCTGTCTTTGATATGGCCTTTATCGAAGATTTGGTAAAACAGGTCATGTACGCCAGGGTGCGCTTTTTCCATTTCATCTAACAGCAGTACTGAGTAAGGATTGCGTCGAATCGCTTCTGTTAACACACCACCTTCACCAAAGCCGACGTAACCCGCTGGTGAGCCAAGCAACATAGAGATCTTATGCTCTTCTTTAAACTCAGTCATGTTGATTACAGTAAGGTCGTTGCTACCTCCGTACAGTTGCTCCGCGAGTGCCATGGCGGTTTCGGTTTTACCCACACCACTTGGGCCACACATTAAGAACACACCGATAGGTTTACGGTTATCGGTTAAACCCGCGCGGGATATACGAATCGCTTTAGCAAGCTCATTCTTAGCAACATCTTGACCAATAACTCGGGTATTAAGCTCGTCTTCAAGGGTAAGCAGCTTAGCGATTTCATCACTCATCATGTTGCCAACCGGGATACCTGTCCAATTGGCAATCACTTGAGCGATGGTGTTGTCGTCAACCATCGCATAAACCAAAGGCTCTTCACCTTGTAGGTCTGCTAATTCGGTTCTCAGAGTATCAAGTTGTTTCTGTTTAGTGGCATCGACGGCATCTTGCTCCTGTTCTTCGGTTATCTCTTGTTGAACAGTCTTGATTTGATCAACTAATTCAATCTCTTTCTCCCAGCGCGTGTAATACGCGGCAAGTGCCTGTTGGTTCTCTTCGATTGATTGTGTCAGCTCTTCGATTACTTCAGCGCTGTTTGAGAATAGGGCATCTTCTTTCTCTAGTGCTGCCTTCTCGTTTTCTTGATAACGAATGGTCTGTTCAAGTGTTTCCAGCACTTCTGGCTTAGCCCCTTGTGTTAAGGCAATTCGGGCGCTGGCGGTATCAAGAAGGCTGATCGCTTTGTCGGGTAACTGACGGCTTGGAAGGTAACGAATCGATAAGTTAACAGCAGCTTCGATTGCCGATTCTGCGATAAATGCGCCGTGGTGAGCTTGCAGTGAAGCCGCTACGCCGCGAAGCATCTGCATTGCATCTTCTGCGTTGGGTTCTTCAATGGTGACGACTTGGAATCGACGTGTTAGTGCTGGATCTTTTTCAAAGTACTTCTTGTACTCGGCCCAGGTTGTCGCGGCAATGGTTTTGAATTCACCACGAGCTAGTGCTGGTTTGAGAAGGTTAGCAGCATCGTTTTGTCCTGCTGCGCCGCCAGCACCAATAAGCGTGTGTGCTTCATCAATGAACACAATGATTGGCACTTCAGAGCTTTTTACTTCGTTGATGACATCTTTTAGACGGTTCTCAAACTCACCCTTAACGCTAGCTCCCGCTTGAAGTAACCCAAGGTCAAGTGAGTGGATTTGTACCCCTTGCAATGCGCTTGGTACTTCATCTGCCGCGATTCTTAAAGCTAGACCTTCGACAACGGCCGTCTTACCTACGCCGGGTTCACCGACCATAATTGGGTTGTTCTGACGCTTACGACATAAGATATCAATCGCTTTTCTTACTTCAGCATTACGGCCTGAAATAGGGTCGATGTTTCCGTCGAGTGCTTGTTGCGTCAGGTTAACGGTGTATTTGCTTAATGCATCGTTACCCGCTGGAGTAGTATCAACAGAGCCGCTAGCTGAAGGAGAGGCTGTGTTGCGTGCAATCGGAGTTTTCTTGATCAAGCCTTGCAGAGACTCGAGTGACACGTTGCTTAGTGTTTCGAGTTGTAGGGTACTTACCCCTAAAACATTTTGCTGCATGAGTGCTTGGATTAGATGCAAGCTGACGATCTCTCCGTGACCGTAGTTAACCGATGCAATCATCCAAGCATCTTTGATTAACTCCGTGAGACCATGACTCAATGTAGGCTGACCTTCATTCCCTTTCGCCAATATGGAAACTTTCTTCGTCAGTTCATTAACCAAGGCGTCTAACGAAAGCTTTTGCGATTCACACAGAGCCATCAGCTTGGGATCTTTTTGCGAAATAAGCTGAAGAATCCAGTGTTCAGTCTCTATCGCGCCAACACCTTGATTCATTGCCGCACCCGCAGACGCTTCTAGCGCTTGCTTGAGTTCGGGAGAAAGTTTTCCTACTAAGTTAGTGAGAGTTACTTGTGTCATAGTCAATTCCTTGTATCTCTATAATCTACATATTCCGTATTTATGAACTACAAAAGCAAAATCTTTACGGTCTCATTAGGGCTACGTTCAGGTGCAAGGTAGTCGATTTCACCTAATCGAGCGGCTATAGAAACCTTGCTTGATAAACGCGGTCTGGTTAAGTACGAACGTTTAACGTTCAAATAAATGGCAACTGGTGTGCTGTCTTTTAAGTAATGCTGCGTTAAAGACAATACGGCTTTAGCAAATTGGTCATCTTGTTGGATCTCGAGAAACTCGTTACGGTTTTTCGGGGTCACAAAAATACTCAGATTATTGAAGTGAGCGAGACAGGTTCTCCCGACTAAAAAGCCTTGGCCTAAGCGACTATTAAAATCACGATCTGTACCAATCCGAGTTAGCGAGTCTGCTGGCAATAAACGTCTTTCAAACGCTTTGCACTCCACTTCAATGGCATAGGGGAAATAGTCATTCAGGATCTTCTTCAACGTAGTCAAACTGCGGCTCTGCTGGCTCAAAAGAAGCGAGTATTGCAGGTACTCTTTGTGCTCTTTCCCAAGCGCTGCAAAGTGGTTTAACAAGGCTGTCTTTTTTGGGTTTTGCTCACTTTCTACTAATAACCAACGTCGAGCATTGGTTCGATAGGTAATCTCATAGTGTCGCTGATTGAACACATCCAAAAAGTCCTGTAACGAATGATCTTCATTGTGTATCGCCGCTAATAACTCTTCGTAAATATAATTGGGTATGACACCTTTGACGCCTGAAAGCGCTTGTTTCGCCAATCTGAGCTTTGCCTTGTTCCCTTTTAATGAGAAGTACTGAATCTCTTGGGGATTACCAGTTGGCATCGCTTCAGACTTTAATTGAATCTGAAACGGTGTGGTGCTTTGTGCTTGTAACTGTTCCAATCGTCTCATTGCCTGAGTGAAGTCATACTTTTCAGGCTGATTAGCAAGATCTTGAACGAAAGGCTTCATCGCGCCTCCTTATGACAAGCACTTTGGCTATGTCCGGTTTGGACATTAGCGGACGTTTGCACTGTTACAAACACAATTGGCTACCATGGATTTTAGGGTACTTTTTGACGATACCATCTCGGCCATAGATGCGGATCTTGAGTTGAATGTATCGGTCAAAACTACAAAATTGTTGGAAGAAACGGTTTAGTACATCAGCAAATGCCAAGTAGGGACCTGTTGCATCCAAAGTTAATTCAATTTCGGTACCGGGTGAGAAGACGTTTTTACCCAGCACACGAATCGCAGAAACTTGCGAATTAAACGTAATTGAGTGAATCATCTGAATTTCAGCACTTGATACTTGCTCTCGGCTGCATAAGCTCAGCATGTGTTTAAGGTCGGCTACAGGGTTGCTTGACTGCACTAAAGACGAAAAGTTGGTGTTCAATAAGCTGATAAATTCCCAGTGAACATTCTGATCAACTTCCTTAGTGATTGGTGCTGAAGGTGGATAAATAGGGGAAAAATCACCAGGTAAATCAATGCTCTCTAGGCATTCTAAAGTGCCACTCACACCGCAGGCTTGCTTACCATTTGTACACAGTAAGCGCGTACCAAGTAGCTTGCTGAATTCAGCCGTTGGCGTATCTGAAAGTGATATCGCAATGCTCATTTCACCAAAGTGATTGTGTTTACTTTGCCAATAATCGTATCGCTGATTATGAGCATATTTCTCTTTAAAGAGAGGGACTAATGGGATTTCTCCATTAGGTGTGATTTCGTAAACATCTTGAATCTCAATGATTTCGATATTGTTGTCGCTATGAGCATCGGCATTGACGGGAACTGAAAGAGTTCGATGGTCGTAAGAAATAGGCTCACCGGTTTGCTCAAACAGATTAACCGCAGGCATAACATTTAGCTTGATAACATCTTTATTGAACAAGCGGATGAATTCGGACGGCAGTGAAGACATAAATAAGTTGATCACGATTTCCGATTCATCAAACTGGCTCGCGTATTTCGCGAAGTTCTTGAGCCTAAAGAACTGACGCTTCTCCTTGAAAAAGAAGAATTCGTTGATCAGTTGGTAGCCAGTGAACTGATTGCCGTGCTCGGGTAGAAACTTAAATTCTAGGTCGCTGATTCGATTCTTTAGCTGGTGGCTATCAAGGGTGACGTGTTGAGCGCATTCACTATCAGAGATCGAAATCGACAAGGTGTTGTTGAGTAGCAATTCAACGAGAGAGTCTGCGTTGTTCTCAAAGCCTTTGACGAAGAAGTCTAGGTCATTGAGTTCCAAGTGACTGAAGTGAGTTTCTGGATCACCAGTGCTGAGTGATATTTGGACAACAGCGTTACTTTGACTGGCTGTTTTGGGCCTGTTGAAACTAAATGGGGCGCTTAAAGCTTTAATGTTACTTAGGCTAAACGGCGAGATTTTCAATTCATCAACGGTCCTGAATAGGCACTCGTTTTTGGTGTTGGTGCTCGAAAACAGTGAACCTTTTGGCAAAGTACTGGATTCAATGGGACCATCTTCGGCTAGCAGCTCAAGGTACGCAACGCTCGGTACGGTTTGAATGTACGAAGGGTACAAAACACCGAGAATCCCTTCGATGACTTCTGGTAACTGCTCCGAGAGTTTCTTTTCGACTTTTGCATTCAAAAGGGCAACACCGTCAAGTAGACGAGCCATGCTTGGGTCTTCGATTTTACCCTGATGAATATTGAGCTTTTCAGCGTGTGTAGGATATTCCTGACCAAACTGTCCCAATGAACGGCGAACAAACGCCAGCTCTTGCTCAAAGTACCGCATAATAGGTTCAGTCATAGTTATCTTCTTCCAGAGAGGTCGTTAAGTCGCTTAATGCGATTTTTGAATCAAAGATAAGGTCTTGTTCACCATGGCTGGTTTTTACTTTGGCGATGATGTTGAACGACAATGAGTTATCGCCTTCTTTTCGCTCGCCAAGCTCGACAGAAATGTTGTGTAAGCGTGGCTCAAAGCTTTTAATCCAATTTTCGATTCTTAGCGTGAGTTGTGTTTTTTCTAGTGTTGCACTGAGTAACTGAATATCTTCGATACCAAACTTCAAATTCGAACGGTTTACTTCAACTAATCGGTTGTCAATGTCAGTTAGCGAAGCCTCTGCCTCTAACAGTTTGGTGAGATGGAATTTGATGTCCTCTATCTCAGCATCTTGGTACGGTTTGGAATCGCTAACAAAGGTGGTCCAGAAACTCATTACGCCACCTCATTTAGGTCGGTAGTTAGCACCACTTCACCACTGAAATAGTCAAACTGGTATTGAGGCACAATGCGCAAAGTACAAGCGAAGCTGCCAGATTGAGAGCTCGACTCTGTGACACTCACTTTGGCAAAGCTCAATGGGTATTTCGACAGAGTTTCTTCGTTAGCAAACGACACGTTGCTTGAGAATTTTTCTATCCAGTGCGTTAAGAACAGTTCACACTCCGTCGCGTTATTGAAGCTGCCGATCATCTCTCTTACTTGAACTTTTAAGTAATGCGCGATTCGGCAGGACATCAGTGTGGTTTGGATCTGAGTAAGGACTTTGTCGTTGTCACTTTGCCCACATTGCCAAATCGAATTGTTACCGTTGAAGTAGAATTTGTCAGTTAATGGGCTTTTAGCAAGTGGAATGAAGCCACTTTGCGCATAGAAGTTAGATAGTTGCCCGAATAAACTAATGTCGGTGACTGGCTTTTGTAGGTAACTCTCGAAATAGTGGTTCGCAGGCAGATTGATAACCGCGCCTTGAAGCTTATCGTTCCAGCGAGATTTTAAAAAACCGAACCAATTCACGCGGTGGAACTCTCGCATAACAGTGGTAGCGAGCACCATGTTGGCTAACCCCCACGCACCTTTGCCTTGTTCGTTATAAATAAACCCGGCTCTTCGATTTTTATAGGCTTCTCTGATTCTAACTTGAGGTAGCGCCATACCAATGAAGCGAGAACTCGGTTTAGCACGGAGTTCTTGCCATGCGGTGTAATCGGGGCCTGAAAGAATCTTATTGATACGTTCGATATCTGAAAGCCAGTCCGCGCCGCTCTCACCAAAAAAAGTAGGCACTGGAGAAAACAGCATTGGACAGAGTGTCGCTTCCCCTAATTTTCCAAGTAGCTCCAAGGTAAACAAGTCGTCGTATTCAGCATCAAAATCGATATCCATAGAAATAGGGTGGCTAAAAGCTATACAACCAAACGGATGTCCCCCTAAAGTATTCAGCTCGTTGTTGCCTATCTTGTTGTACAGGTCACTGGATTTAGTTGAGTATGCTTGGTTAACGTCGCTGGATATCTCTTCCCAGTTCATATCAAGAAGCTTTACATGTGCTCTTTGATAGCTAACGGGTAGGGAGGCGAGTTGTTGCAGGCTAAGCCAATTACGTTCTAGCTTTTGAAACTCCGAATCATGGATAACTTCATCGAGTTGTAAACTGAGTGTGCTATCGATTTTCGATATCAGTGTTGATATCAATGAGATTAGTGAGGATTTAGAGCGCAAGCAGTGTTGGTCTAGCTCAGATAGCAGAGATAAAGCCTCTTTTAAAAAGGAATTATCTGTGTCATCTAATTGGTTGAATTTGTTTTGCCATTCTGTATTTAACTTCATACAAAATTTTGGCCGGATTGCTCCGGCCAAATCCCTATTAGCCAGGAATCTTAGCAACCATTCGAACTGAGGTGGTCAGTTCTTCAAGTTGTAGCCAAGGTCTTAGGTGAGCGACTGCAGAGTAGGCACCTGGCTTACCAGGTTGCTCAACCACTTCGATGCGAGATTCACAAAGAGGGGTTTTTGCACGTTGCTCGTTACCAATTGCACCAGCATTGGTGTACTGGTCGATCCATAGTTGCAGCTCGCGCTTAATGTCTGGAGCTTCAAGGTTCGAACCTAGCTTGTCTCGGCCCATTACTTTCAGATAGTGCGCGATACGGCTACTTGCCATGATATAAGGTAGGCGAGCAGAGATCGCAGCGTTTGCTGTTGCGTCTGGGTCAGTGAAGGTTTTAGGCTTCTGTGTAGTTTGACCGCCAATGAACACGGCGTAGTTTGAACTCTTATAGTGAACTAAAGGTAGGAAACCAAGATCAGACAGCTCTTTTTCACGCTCATCCGTTAGGTTTACTTCAGTTGGACACTGTTGCAGTAGGTCACCAGCTTCAGACTTGTACGTTAGGTTTGGTAGGTTTTCTACCTTACCACCGTTATCAAGACCACGAATCGAAGTACACCAACCAGAAGCTGTGTAAGCTTGAGTCATTTTAAGACCAAGATCATATGCTGCATTTGACCAAACTAGCTGATCATTGCTCTTAGGTTTAGGGTTGCCATCCATATCTGTATCGAGCTCTTCGTAAGCAAACACATCGGTACTCAAGCCTTTTCCACCATAAGGTAGACGAGCAAGAGTTCGTGGAAGTGTGAGTGTTACGTAACGCGCATCATCGCTCTCACGGAATGAGTTCCATGCTGCGTAAGCTGGGGAGTCGAAGCCCGCTGCAACAGGTTTACCTTCAGAGAAGGTTTGGAAATCATTAAACTCGAACATTTCTGCATTTGCAGCAGCAACGAATGGAGCGTGACAGGCAGCAGCAACTTCGCCCATGTAACGAAGTAGTGCAACATCTTCATCTTTTGCGCTGAACTCGTAGTCACCAATGAAGGTTCCATAAGGTTCACCGCCGGCTGTACCAAATTCACCTTGGTAAACGGCATTGAATAGTGGGCTACGGTCGATTGCAGGTGCATCTTCAAATTGGTCAAGCAGCTCTTCTTGGGTGAAATCGACCATTTTGATTTTCAGATCACGGCCAAGTTCGCTTTCTTTAACCAGTTTTTGTAGACCACGCCAAGAGCCTTCTAGTTTTTGCAGATCCTTTTGCTGCATCACTTCAGACAGTTGCTTGGATAGCTTTTTATCGATCTCTGAAATCGCGTTTTCGATGGTTTTTGTAACGTTTTTATCCCACGTCACTGTGCCTGAAAGCGCCTGCTCTGTTAGAACAGAAAACAGCTCTTTGGTGGTGTCTGCGGGAGTTTGAGTGGTAGCTTCAATCGCACGGTCTAGAAAGCTCAGTGAGCCTTCAGCAGCTTCCGGTTGCGCTTGATTTTCAGTTTCAGTACTCATTACTCAGCTCCTTCTTCTTTAATGCCAAGCTCATCAGAAAGAGCATTGATCGTATCTGCACTTTGTAGAACTTCTTTCAGCAGTTTCTCTAGGTCGCGAGAACGATCGGCTTTCGAAAGAAGTACCTTCAGTTGATTACGGGTTTCGACAAGTTTCTTAAGCGGTTCAACCTGTTCGATGATCGCTTCAGGTTCGAAGTCTTTCATTGAATCGAACTTAAGGTTCGCTTCAAATTGGCTATCATCACCAGCAAGTACGTTATCTACTTTTAGGGATAGTTCAGGGCCAACGCGCTTCATTACTGTGTCGAAATTGTCTTTATCAACGTTGTAGAAGGTACGATCTTCCACTTCTTCTTTGTCTTGTTTATGGCCTGAGTAGTCACCAATAACCCCAACAACAAAAGGGAGCTCTTTGGTTTCTACAGCGCCATTAGTCTCAACGTCATAGGTAATACTTACGCGGTTCTTACTTACGCGTTTATGTTGGGAATTTAGTGCCACGGTAACTCTCCTTGTTTAATTACTTAGCAGTCGAAGTGACTTTAGCTGTAGTAGCATCGAAGCCAACCTCAGGGCCTTTCTCGATCTTACCGCCGTCTGCTTCAATGTAGTAAGCCTTAGAAATCTCAGTGTAGGTTAAGCTGAAAGATTCGCTTGGAAGGGAACCGTCAGTACCTGACATGTTATAGCTAGACATACGAGCCATTTTTAGCGTTAGAATTAGGTATGGATCAGCACCAGAACCTTCACGGTTTGGTTTTGTCATCACGATTTCAACAGTGCGACCTTCTGGACCTGGCGCGTATAAGAATGTGGTTAGATGTGGTGTTGCACCATCACAGCCACGAGTCATGTTGACTTCACCAAGAGCAACCATACCTTGGTCCGCATTGTTCGCATTACCTACATCGATACCAACACCACGAACAGCGCTCCAAGAAATACTATCAAGAGCAAAGAAACCATCTTTGCCGCCGATTTTTTCTACGGTTGCTGCACCTTTTGGTGTCGTACCATCAATTCTCATAAAAATAGAAGCCATTACTTTCTCCTTGCTGACGCATTAATGTGCTTTACCACTCAAAATCTTGCAGGCTGCTCGATGATGAGTCGGAAGTAGATTCAGATGTTTGGTTTGTATCTGTGGTGCTATTTGAACTATCGGGAACTGACGTTACATTCGCTGGCTCTTCAATAGTCGGTTTTGCTGGCGGAGTTGCCTCCGGAGCAGAAGTCATTACAGGAACCGATTTACCTGACAAATCCATCTTGTCTAGGTTGTCCATTCCGGTCATTTGATTGATTTGGGCAATCACATTTTGTTCATTGCCAATCATCTCTTGGAGCAACTCAGGAAAGCTCATATATCCCCAACGAATAGAGCGCTCGAGTAAGAATGCGATAGGGCTATGAGGTTCAGTCTCTTTAAAGTATTCGGCGATCTTTCTAATCTCTTGGAAGGCATGATCACGATTCACAATACCGTTGATGCTCGATACGTTCTGAACGACAGCTTGAACTTGATTCTGAGTTAACTGAACATTTGACGCATGAGATTGTGCTTGATTTGTTTGGGCTGCTTGCCCGAAATCTTGGCTGACTGTTGTCGCTGAATTAGCGTCAATAGGGGCCACATCACTTTGCTCTAATGCCGCAGGTATCGAATCGCTTTCTACTGCGACTTCTGACGAGGCTTTGAGCACATGGAAATCGTCATCTAAAGGCCAAGGTGCGAATTTTTCACCCACTAGGAAGTGTATCGCCTTGATGAGGTCGCGGACGTTAGTCTTGATGAAGTTAAAACTGATTAGGGTTGCACCTACTGCTTGGCATTTTTCCGCCAAGTTTTTCTCTACCAGTTCTAGTTCGTTGTAGATACTTGCCAGTTGAAAAAGCGTTTCAGAAACGCTTTGGTCAAATGCGCCTAAAGCGGATTCTTTTAGTTCATTTATGTTGCCTTTACGCTCAGCAATCAAGTAATCGCCATAGGTAACGCCAGCACAGAAGTCGAGCATTTGAAAAGGCACATAAACAGAGCTGGTATCAACGGACTCACCAACGAGTTGAAGTAAGGGCTTGGTTCTGAATTCTGCAATCTCTTTTGCTTTTCCAGCCTCATCTGAAGCTTTTAGCTTCGCTTCTGGTGGCATCGGGTTTAGCGTATCCCAGAATTGGTCGATAAATTGGTTTAAAGCAGGGAGAGTATTAGCAAGGTTTTCGAATGGGCTAGCAGTAAAAAGCTGACTGGTAATATACCAACCTAATATTTCTAAGTCTTTCGACTGAGAAATGAGTGTTTCTTCTGAGACTTTTCGTAGCTCAGCCCAGTTATCTGTGTTGGCGTCAACCAAGGCTGGATCTGAGGATGCATCAGGTGTCTCAACTAACTGTCTGAACGACGATTGAGCGCTATTGTAAACGTTTCTTAAACTGCGATAGGCACTTCGATCTAATTTCAAATAAGAGCCAGAGGGCGCATCATCCGAGATTAGAACAAGTAGGTCGGCGATTTCTGTCATATACATCCTGTAAAAAATCTATTTGTTATTCCGATCGCACAAAGTGTCACATTTGATACATATTCCTTATGTTTCGTAAACACTTGTTAACATTTATTAATTCTAGAGCTTTTTTGTGAAAAGTCTCATGTAAAATAGATATTTACTTAAAACTTTGAACTTCATCTAAAAAAGTGGACCGATGTCACGGTTTTGTGAAACCCTATGAAATGTAAGGTGTTTAGCCTCCAATCATCACTGTTGGCATACCCAAGACAATAGTGCCACCGTGGCTTGTGGTATCGCCCATACGAGCGGCAGGTTTGCTCATAATGAGAACTGTCGCGCTGCCTTTGATGATGCTATCAGGAGGACCAACACAGACACACATGTCGCCGAGTGTTGCTGCGGGCATATTACCAATCAGAACAGTCGGAACACCGGGCCCACTGATTGGCCCGCCAACATGCGGGATAGGGGGGACAGCAGGTGTTTGCATTGGGCATACATGCATGTCGGTGAGTCGTGCGGCTAATGTCATCGGTAACTCCTATGCTTTGCTTCCCTTGGCAAGCTCAAGTGCTATACCGATGGATTTTTTGTAGTACTCGTCTGTTTTGTCCCAATTTGGTAGCGCTGCCGAGTGGTTAATCGCGCCAGCTACTGCCTTAGAGTATAGAAAAGGATCTGGAAGAACCGTTGGCAAATCTGGTGCCACAATACTGCCAGCTCCGTTCCAAAATACCGCTTGCGCCAACCAGGATGGGCCACAATTTAAATTGAGCTTGTTTGAGAATAGTTCACTCTTGCGCCTTTGCTCTTCTGATGGCGATTTAACCCACGCTTTTGCTGTAGAGATACATTGCTTTTGCATGGTAGACCACACGTCATTTCTTGCATCGAGTGTATGCGCTCCCCACCAAATAGCTTCACGAACGGGAAGCCCGTGAGCAAGAAGTTGAACCAAGTCGAAGTAAAGTTCGTTCTTTAACAGAGCTTCAATGGAGTCGTTGATGCTGAGATCTTCATCGATCAGTGCCTGAGCTTCGTCTGAGCTAGAGAACCGATCGATTAATTGCCGGCCTGTTTGATACGGAATCTTTTTATACATTTTTTTGTTCTACCTAAATTTGTGCTGCGGTCCGGTTTAAGTATTAGCGGCTTGAATCTGCTAATTCACCTTAACAATCGCACCTTTTAGCTCGCCCATAACACCACCATCAAATGTACCTTTTAAGCCAGATTTAAACTCGGCACTCAGTGAGCCCTCAGCGGAAAGGGTAGTATCTGCTTTAATCGCCACGCTAAGGCCTTTGATACTGTTAGAGCTTGTTGCTTCGAGTGCTGTGGTTACACCAGATATTTTGTTCGCCGATGTTGCCTTGCTGGTCACGTTCATCCCTTCAAGATTGAGTGCGCTGCTAGCTTTGATGTCAATGTTGCTGGCTTCAATGCTAATCGAAGAGGAAGACATAGTAATTTTGCTTGATCCAACGGTTAGCTCAATTTTGTCATCGGCTTCTAACGAGATGGATTTACCTTTTTCGCTGATCGCTTTGTCTGAAGTCAGTGTGTAGTTGTCCTCTGTAGAGACTGTGACTTGTTTGGTCGTCTTCTGAAGCAATTCACCTTTGATGGTTTCAGTTAGGTTGTTTTCTACTTCCTTGGTGAAATCTTTGGTGGCATGCATGTACATGAGTTCATTGTCTTTCTTATCATCAAAATAGAGTTCATTGGCTAATCCACTTAGCTTGGTGGTGATGCCTGTTTTGGTTGAGTTTGCTTCTTTGTAAGGTGGTGGATTTTTACTGTTGTAGACACTGCCGGTGATGATAGGTTGGTCTGGATCTCCATCGATAAAGCTCACCAAGACTTCTTGTCCCACTCGCGGAATAAACTGTGCACCATAGCCGCTGCCTGCCATCATTTGAGCGACACGGACATAGCAACTGGTTTTGTCACCTGAAGCTTCAGTATCCCAATGAAACTGGATTCGAACTCGACCTTGGTCATCTTGGTTAATTTCACCAGCGGTGCTTCCTGCAACTACAGCGCTTTGTAAACCGTGTATTTTGGATTTATCTCTCGGCGTCGGGTAATTTGGAATTGAAGTGTCGATCAGTGAGAGGTTTGTTTCACAATGGTTGTCACTGTTGTAACTAATACGGAGCTCAGTAACGAGATAGTCGCCAAGCTGAGACTTATCTAGGTGTGACGACAATGAAAACCAAGTTCCTAGTTCGAATGAATCATGCTGTGCTTCTGCGTGGACGGTTTGATAGTTTTGCTCTAGTTGTTCAATACGTCGTTTGACTAGGTTACTGGCAAGGTCTTCCATTCCACCGGTAATACCAAGGCTTGGATAGTATTGTTTGGTTAATTTGGTGTTGTTCGCGATCTTGTGACTCGATTTCTTCTCTTTACTGCTCACCAGTTTGCTTTGTGAGTAGTCATAAGCAGTGAGCTCGATACTTGCACCATGAAACTGACCTTGCGGCATCCATTTATCTATAAAAGGATTGCTGCCGGAAGGCGTCTCAATCATATCCATTTTACTGGCATCTGATTTTTGAAATGGACTTTGTGCGTCTTGGAGCATCATCAAGTGATCAGAATCGCTGTGTTGGAAAAAATAATGAACGCCTTCTTCCGCTAATAAACGACTGACAAAGTCGAAGTCACTTTCATTGTATTGGACACAATATTCTCGTTTAGAAGAGGGCATGGTTCCTGTTTTGAAGGATCCGCTAAAGCCCGCTTGCGTTAATACGTCTGAAACGATGTCTTTGGTTGATTGGCTTTGATATACACGAAATGAGTGGGTGTGTTTTAGCAACCAGAACCAAGGTCTAAGAGTGACGCGGTAACTCGAATATTGCAGGTTGCTGTCCATACCCAACAGCTGAACTTGCGTAACAATACCATTGAACACTCGGGTAGCAGTTAGGTTATCGGTATCATTGACAAATCGTGTAACCGCGAGCTTTTGACCAAGCTGGTCGTCGATAACAAAGCTTTTAGATATGAGCGTTAATTCTATTTTAAACGGCTTCGATAAATATTCAGAAATAGTCAACTCGCTGACTGCATGCTCATTGCTTTTAGAATCTTTTGCCACAATGGTACTGGCAGAAGGGGAGAAATTATCCGTCATAGGCTCGCCTGATAATGCTCGAAGGTGTCTCGACATAAGTTCATGTCAATACTAACGAACTGACTAAATGTTAATGTTTTATATCTAAATTTATAGCATAAAGTAAATAATATAATAGCTGTAATGACAAAGGCGTGAGGTCTTTCTATTTTATGAAAACAAATGCCATTAATTTAATTGTGGTAATTGCATGTTGATTTATATTGTTAACTGTCATTTAAATTCAAGAATATTGCGACGTAGAGAGGGATATAGGGATATCTTAATTAATATATAGAATAATGTGTTGATAGAGGTGGAATCGCGTAGTAATAATAGAGATATTGCTAGCGTGTTACATTTCTAAGCTAGTGGTTATTCAAGGATAGAATAATGACAAACACAAAAATCTCATTACGGGTGACCGTTGGCGGGATGTTTTTACTTGCAACGGTACTTACGGCAATTGTTGCTGTATCACTTCAATATTACTTCAGTAAAAAGATGGCGACTGAGCATACCTTGTCAAAACTGACGATGGTGTCTCAAGACTTAAGTGACTATATAGGTAACGTCGACTCAGACGCGATTAATACAGCACGCTTGCTCTCTGCTGTGCATCGATCTATCAGCCATCAAATATCCAGAGAAGAATCGCGTGGGATTCTGTCTGAGGCGATAAAAGATAATCCTCTCTTCTACAGCATTTATATCGGTTCATCTAACGACAACTTTTTCCAAATTATTAACTTGGAATCATCACCTCATGTTAGAGATAAGATAGGTGCACAGAATAGCGACCGTTGGGTAGTCATTGAAATCCGTAACCAAGATCAAGGTAGGATTCGTACCACTAAATACTATGACTTGGATTTTAATCTTAGAGATTCTAAGACAGAGCCAAGCAACTACTTTCCAACCACAAGACCTTGGTATGTCTCTGCCAATACCGAGACTGTCGAGAAAACCCAGCCTTATTTATTTCAACACCTTCAAATCACAGGCCAAACATATTCATTAGCGTTTGAATCCAAAGCAGTGAGCGACACTCAACATGTGATAGGGATTGATATTGTTTTGTCTTCGTTAGCGAGTAAGCTTTCTGCGAGTGCGTTGGATTTGGATGAAGACAGTAAAGTTGAGTCTTTCCTTTATTCAAGGTCAGGCAACATCATCGCGTCTAATCGCAATTATCAGTCGAGTAACATACTCCCTCAAGCTAGCCAAATTAACTGGTCTGCACAGCAACAAACCATAATAGACAATACATCGCCTCTATTGTTTTCAAATCAAAGTGACTGGGGGCCGATGGATTTTTCGGTATCAGGAAAACCACACGGCTATGCGATTGATCTATTGAAAATGATCAGTGAGATGAGTGGAGTTCAGTTCGAATTTGTAAATGGCTTCTCGTGGGCGGAGTTAACTGGCAAATTCCAAGAGGGCAGTATTGATGGCTTACACTCGGTTCAAAATTACGAAAGTAATGGCATTATCGGTTTATACACTGACCCGATTTATGAACTACCGTTTGCTGTAGTCACGAAGCGTGATGCTCCAGCCGTAATCAACTACCAAGAGCTTGATGGTAAGAGCGTCGCCATTTTATCTGGATGGTCAATTACACCGAAATTAAGGTCAGACTTCCCAAATATTAGGCTTTTGGAGTTTACGGATATTGAGGCAGCGCTAGACGCTGTCGACAACGAAGAGGTTTTTGCGGTAATTGATGTTAAGCCTGTACTGTCATTTTCATTGGATAAGTTCTTCCATCAGAACTTGAAAGTAAGTGAAGCGCTGCTTGACCTAAAAACAGACTATCCTAATCAATTCCATATCGTTTTGCAGAATAAACACCAACAGCTGTTACCTATCATCAACCAAGCCATCCAGTCGCTT
Source organism: Vibrio chagasii (assembly GCA_041879415.1). NCBI lineage: Bacteria > Pseudomonadati > Pseudomonadota > Gammaproteobacteria > Vibrionales > Vibrionaceae > Vibrio > Vibrio chagasii. The sequence continues at coordinate 1,115,422 of CP090851.1, forward strand.
ACTGATGAACAGAAAATAGCGTTAGCTCAAAAGTGGTTTGATCATCATGCTTTGAATGCTGGTACGACGATTCCTTACACGGAGCTCTATGAAAAAACGGCAACAGCGACTGTTGAAGGTGAGATGGTTGAGCTAAATCTCAATGGTGAACTTAAACATCTATATTTGAAGAAGATCGATACGGGTGAGCATTACTCAGAATACTTTGCGGTAGCCATCCCCGAGGCTGAGATATACAGCGCAGTTAATAAGAGAGTTGCGACTTCGATCGGTGTGACAGTTCTGTTAATGAGCCTTACCTTGCCTGTTGCGTGGATCTTTGGTGCGCCGATTGTTCGGCCGATACGCCAGCTTGAAGCTGAAACCAACAAAGTGAAACAGCGCGATTATGATAGCGTGAGGGTGCTTGATACCCGCATAAAAGAAGTATGGGAGCTATCTGTCGCGGTTAAAGACATGGCTGCGGAAATAAAGCAGCACGAACAAACGCAGGAAGCCTTCGTCGAATCCTTTATTAAACTTATCGCGCAAGCCATCGATGACAAGTCTGCTTACACTGCAGGGCATTGTAACCGTGTGCCAGAGCTCGGTTTGATGTTGGCAGAAGCGGCTGAAAAGTCTCAATCAGACTACTTCAAAGACTTTAAATTTGAAAATGACGATGAACGTCGTGAGTTTAGAATTGCTGCGTGGCTGCATGATTGCGGAAAGATCACAACACCTGAACATATCGTCGATAAAGGCTCTAAGTTAGAAGCAAACTATAACCGTATTCATGAGGTGAGAACACGATTTGAGGTGCTTTGGCGTGACGCAGAAATTACGGCTTTGCGCAAGCAACTGGAAGGTGAGTTACCAACGGATCAGATAGCTGAAGAGTTAGCGGTAACCAAGCAAAAGCTACAAGACGATTTTGCATTCATCGCGACATCTAATGTGGGTGGTGAATTCATGAGTGATGATAAGGTCGCGCGTATTCGTTCTATCGCTGAAACAACTTGGACGCGTAACTTTGATGACCAATTGGGTTTATCGCCAATAGAGGTGATGAATCGGGTACCTAGCTCAAACTTACCTGCTATAGAGCAGCTTTTAAGTGATAGGCCAGAACATATAGTGAAACGAGACCGACCATTAGAGTTCGATCCAAAACATCAGATAAAAATGGATGTGCCTGAACATCTATATAATCTCGGTGAGGTCTACAACCTGTGTATTGCTCGTGGCACCTTGACGGCTGAAGATCGATTCAAAATCAATGAGCATATGTTGGGCACTATCAAAATGCTTGAAAACCTGCCATTCCCGAAAGAGTTAAGCCGTGTACCGCGTTATGCTTCCACTCACCATGAAACTCTTAAAGGTACAGGCTATCCAAGAAAGCTGACTGCTGAAGACCTTTCAATTCCAGAACGTATCCTGGTTATATCGGATATTTTTGAGGCGTTGACTGCTGCTGATAGACCTTATAAGAAAGCGAAGCCTATCAGTGTTGCCGTCGATATCATGTATAAAATGGCATTAGATGAGCACATCGATCTCGAACTGTTTAGGCTGTTCCTAACGAGTGGTACGCATATTCGTTATGCGCAGGAGTATTTGAAACCTGAGCAAATTGATTTTGTAGATATCAATAAATATCTAGAAGTGACTCGTCAGATAGCCTAGCTACGTGCTAGATAGCTTCATGAAGAAAAGGCGCACATGGGTACGCCTTTTTTATGTCTGCATTTTGGTGGGCATGCTGATATAGGCAAATAACGCTTGTTTTCCTAATTGAGGCCTAATTGTCGACAGGTTTTTGTAGCTTGTTTGAGCGTAAGTATAGAAGTGGATTGGTTACTCAAAATATTTATCTATATAAGACAATTGGTTACTGATTATTGTCGCCTCGTGATAGCCTGCTCTCGTTGCTTAAATAAAATACTACCTTAGTCTAAATTGTCGACAATTATCTTGATTGTCGACAATTTGATCGTGTATTTTATGTTCATGTTGTTAAGTTGTTGACAGTTTTAGTTCGACAATGAGAAGTGAGCAGAGTGAATATGAATACTGCGATAAAAGATCTTACCTTAAGCGCTAACACAAAAACGCGTGTTGGTGACAAAGAAAATACTAAGTCAGAAAGCCTGACGGAATACTTGGTTGAAGCGATAGTCAACGGTGACTTAGCGCCGGGCAGCAAGATCTCTGAACCCGAGTTAGCTAAACGCTTTGAGGTAAGTCGAGGCCCATTGCGTGAGGCGATTATGCGCGTCGAAGGGTTAGGGCTGATTGAGCGAATTCCTCATGTTGGCGCAAGAGTGATTACCTTTTCTGCTGACAAGCTACTTGAGCTTTACGCAGTTCGAGAGGCTCTAGAAGGCATGGCTGCAAGGTTAGCAGCAAGACATATCACACAAGAAGAGCTTATCGGGCTTGAAGGATTATTGTCGACACATTCCAAACATATCGATGAAGTAGAGGGGTCTTCCTACTTTCATCAACACGGCGATTTCGATTTCCATTATCGAATCATTAAAGCCAGCCGCAACAGCAAACTTATTTCTCTACTGTGTGATGAGCTTTACCACTTGTTACGCATGTATCGCTATCAATCGCCACGTGCACAGTCTCGACCAAAAGAGGCGCTTGATGAACATAAATATATCCTACAAGCAATTCGTAACCGTGATGAAGAGCTAGCAGAAATGCTGATGCGACGACATATATCCGGTAGTCGTCTGCTTATCGAACAACAAATTCAATCTAAAGACATGGATTAAAAACTTACAAAATCAACATTAAACAGGGAGCGTCATTATGAAGTTATCAGCAGGAGCGAAGTTCCGCCAAGCTGTACAAGACAATGATCCACTGCAGATCGTCGGCACTGTGAATCCGTATTGCGCGATGATGGCAAAGAACTTAGGTCATCAGGCTATCTACTTGTCTGGTGGAGGTATCGCCAATGCGTCTTACGGCTTACCAGATCTGGGTATTACCACATTGAACGATGTGTTGGTGGATGTGGAACGCATTACCAACGCATGTGATTTACCTTTGCTGGTGGATATTGATACGGGATTTGGTGGGGCGTTTAATATTGCACGAACCATTCGAGCGATGGAAAAAGCGGGCGCTGCTGCCATTCACATGGAAGACCAAGTGGCTCAGAAGCGATGTGGTCACCGACCAAACAAAGCGATTGTTAGCCAACAGGAGATGGTCGATCGAGTAAAAGCGGCAACAGATGCTAGAACTGATGAGAGTTTTGTGATCATGGCTCGAACCGATGCTCTGGCCGTAGAAGGTATAGACAGTGCGATTGAACGCGCGATTGCGTGTGTTGAAGCGGGTGCTGACATGATCTTCCCTGAAGCGATGAACCAGCTCGACCAATATGTAAAGTTCTCTGAATCGCTCAAATCAGCAACAGGTAAGCATGTGCCAATCTTGGCCAATATCACTGAATTTGGACAAACACCACTCTACAACTGCAAAGAGCTGGCACAATCTCATGTCGACATGGTGCTTTATCCACTCAGTGCATTCCGCGCAATGAACAAAGCGGCAGAGAATGTTTATAAGCACTTGCTAGTTGAAGGTAATCAGGAAGCACTTTTGGATTCAATGCAAACTCGTAAAGAGCTCTACGAACATCTGAATTACCACGACTACGAGAACAAGCTGGATCAATTGTTTTCGAGTGAAGAATAAACACAGTTTCAAACATTAAAACATCAACTTAATCCAATAACGTGAATGGTTAGTTAGTCACATCGGGTCCGTGAAATCGAATGAGATAGTTGCGGTCACTGAATATAAATAGTCAGCACCAAAGAGTGCAGGGCGGCTAACCCAGAGAAGGAGTTCATCATGTCTGTATCTTTGAGTGATAAAGCAACTGTCGATAATGCTTCAGCAGTAAACCAACAAACAAGTTCAGTGCCAGCGATTGGTGGTGCCGGTCTACGAGGGCAAAGCGCGGGGTCGACGGCGCTATGTACGGTTGGCAAATCAGGAACGGGTCTAACTTACCGTGGCTATGACATAACCGACCTTGCGAATCATGCTCAATTTGAAGAAGTAGCTCACCTGCTATTGAGAGGTCATTTACCCAGTGAAAAAGAGTTAGACGACTACAAAACATTGTTGATTGGTTTACGCGGCTTGCCTCAACCGTTGAAAGACGCTTTAGAGCTTATCCCTGCTGACGCTCACCCTATGGATGTGATGAGAACAGGCTGCTCAATGTTGGGTAACTTAGAGCAAGAATCTGACTTCTCTGAGCAGCTATCGGCAACAGAACGTATGCTTGCACTTTTCCCTGCCATTATCTGCTATTGGTATCGCTTCAGTCACGATGGTGCGCGAATTGATACACAGGATCAAAGCGAATCATGTTTAGGTGGCTACTTCTTGAAGATGCTAACGGACAAAGCTCCGAGTGAACTGCATAAGAAGGTCATGCACTGTTCGCTTACGCTTTACGCAGAGCATGAATTTAATGCTTCTACCTTTGCAGCTCGTGTTTGTGCATCAACACTATCAGATATTCATTCGTGTGTAACTGCAGCGATAGGCACATTAAGAGGTCCTCTACATGGCGGTGCGAATGAAGCGGCAATGGAAATGATCCAAGATTGGAAAACCGCCGATGAAGCTGAAGCGAATATCATGAAGATGCTTGCTAACAAAGACAAAATTATGGGCTTCGGTCATGCCATTTATCGTGAGAGTGACCCACGCAACGCGCTAATTAAACGTTGGTCAAAAGAGCTAGCACAAGAAGTTGGCGACGAGCAGCTTTACGCGGTATCTGAACGCGTTGAAGCGGTAATGAAGCGTGAAAAAGGCTTGTTCTGTAATGCGGATTTCTTCCATGCTTCTGCTTATCACTTCATGGATATTCCTACCAAACTATTTACGCCTATCTTTGTGATGAGTCGCCTTACCGGTTGGACGGCACATGTGTTTGAGCAAAGAGAAAACAACCGCATCATTCGTCCAAGTGCAGACTACACCGGGCCAGAGCATCAAGACTGGTTGCCTATTCATTTACGTTAATCCTTTTGTCTCAAGGCGACTCATATATCGAGTTGTCCTTGAGAGCCAATGAATAGAATTTTAGATAATGGTGTATGTATGTCTGATGTGAACATTGAGAAACCCCCGAGCCTTGATCAAAATATAGGCGTTGAAAATAGCCAATACAGAAAGGTTCTACCGGGAACTGGCTTAGAATATTTCGATGCCCGTGAAGCGGTAGACGCGATATCTCCGGGTAGCTATAAGACCTTGCCATATACGTCGAGAGTATTGGCGGAGCAATTGGTAAGACGCTGTGATCCAGCAGCTCTTGAAGATAGCTTGAAACAAATCATCGAGCGCAAGAGCGACTTAGACTTTCCTTGGTATCCAGCGCGTGTCGTGTGTCATGACATTCTGGGTCAAACCGCTTTAGTTGATTTAGCGGGCTTAAGAGATGCGATTGCTGACCAAGGTGGGGATCCAGCCAAAGTAAACCCAGTGGTCGAAACTCAACTGATTGTGGATCACTCTTTAGCTGTCGAACATGCAGGATTTGACAGCGAAGCGTTTGATAAAAACCGCGCAATTGAAGAGCGTCGCAACGAAGACCGATTTCATTTCATTGAATGGTGTAAAACGGCGTTTAAAAACGTCAGTGTGATTCCTGCGGGTAACGGAATTATGCACCAGATTAATCTGGAAAAGATGTCTCCGGTTATTCAATCTAAACAAGGTATCGCGTTCCCAGATACCTGTGTTGGCACCGACAGCCATACACCTCATGTTGATGCGCTGGGCGTCATTGCAATTGGTGTAGGTGGATTGGAAGCCGAGACAGTGATGCTCGGTCGCCCTTCGATGATGCGTTTGCCAGATATTGTGGGCGTTAAACTTACCGGTCAGCGACAAGAAGGCATTACAGCAACCGATATTGTGCTTGCTATTACTGAGTTTCTTCGCAATGAAAGAGTAGTTTCAAGCTACTTGGAATTCTTCGGTGAAGGTGCTCGTGCACTGACTATTGGTGATCGTGCGACTATCTCAAACATGACGCCTGAATACGGGGCGACTGCGGGCATGTTCTACATCGATGAACAGACCATTCAATACCTTAAGTTGACGGGTCGTGAGCCTGAGCAGGTAGAGTTAGTAGAGCTTTACGCTAAGCAAACCGGACTGTGGGCGGATGATCTCGATTCGGCTCAATATGAGCGTGTACTCGAATTTGATTTATCGAAAGTTGAGCGAAACCTTGCAGGACCTTCGAACCCTCATCGCCGCTTACCAACCAGTAAACTTGCCCAGCAAGGTATCAGTCAAGCCTCTTGGAAAGCGCAACACGCTGAACAATATAGCGAAGAGCAAATGCCAGATGGCGCGGTAATTATCGCCGCGATTACCTCTTGCACCAATACCAGTAACCCAAGAAACGTGGTAGCAGCGGGACTAGTGGCGAAAAAAGCCAATCAACTTGGTTTGGTTCGTAAGCCATGGGTGAAAACGTCATTTGCGCCAGGATCTAAAGTCGCCAAGCTCTATCTAGAGTCAGCAGGTTTGCTCCCAGAACTGGAGCAGTTGGGTTTCGGCATTGTCGGCTATGCATGTACGACTTGTAATGGTATGAGCGGGGCATTGGATCCGCAAATTCAACAAGAGGTCATTGAGCGCGACCTCTATTCCACTGCGGTGTTATCAGGAAATCGAAACTTTGATGGTCGAATCCATCCCTATGCTAAACAAGCTTTCCTAGCGTCACCGCCATTGGTGGTTGCTTATGCCTTGGCTGGCACGATTCGTTTTGATATCGAGAAGGACAGCCTAGGCGTAGACAGCAACGGCAACCCTATCTATTTAAGTGACTTGTGGCCGAGTGATGCGGAGATCGATGCGGTTGTTGGCGAGCATGTAAAACCACAACAATTCCAACAAATTTACGTGAAAATGTTCCAGCCAGATGATGAGCAGCTAAGCAATGAGCCGCTATACGATTGGCGACCTAAGAGCACTTATATTCGCAGACCGCCTTATTGGGAAGGTGCGCTCGCAGGTGAACGAAACCTTGCTGGTATGAGACCTCTAGCAATTTTAGGTGACAATATCACCACCGATCATCTGTCACCATCAAATGCGATTCTTGCATCAAGTGCGGCAGGTGAATATCTCGCAAAAATGGATGTTCCAGAAGAGGACTTTAACTCGTATGCGACTCACCGAGGTGATCATTTAACGGCACAAAGAGCAACATTTGCTAATCCGAAACTGTTCAATGAAATGGTCAAAGAGTCAGGGAACGTGGTGCAGGGTTCATTGGCACGAGTGGAGCCTGAAGGACAAGTGACTCGAATGTGGGAAGCGATAGAAACCTACATGAACCGTAAACAACCTTTGATTGTTGTCGCAGGCGCAGACTATGGACAAGGTTCATCACGCGACTGGGCGGCTAAAGGCGTGCGATTAGCGGGTGTTGAAGTGATCGTCGCTGAAGGCTTTGAGCGAATACACAGAACCAATTTAGTCGGTATGGGCGTCTTACCTCTGCAATTCAAAGAGGGGACGGACCGCAACACCTTACAACTCGATGGTACTGAACTTTACGATGTGTATGGCGACATCCAAGCGGGTTCAGATTTGGCGTTGGTCATTACTCGTAAAAACGGTGAAAAGCGTGATGTGCCCGTGACCTGCCGATTAGACACTGCAGACGAAGTGAGTGTGTATAGCGCAGGTGGCGTATTACAACGCTTTGCCAAAGACTTTCTCGCGCAATAGGAGCCTGTGATGAAAGTTAAACAGATAAAGGTCCCGGCAACTTATATGCGTGGAGGAACCAGCAAAGGTGTTTTCTTCTGCTTGAATGATTTACCAGAAGCAGCACAAGTTACGGGGGCAGCGAGAGACGAGTTTCTTCTGCGTGTTATTGGCAGCCCAGATCCTTATGGTAAGCAAACCGATGGTATGGGAGGCGCGACGTCCAGCACCAGCAAAACCGTCATCGTGTCGAAGAGTGGTAAAGCTGGTCACGATGTTGATTATCTCTTTGGGCAGGTAGCCATTGATAAGCCATTTGTCGATTGGAGTGGTAACTGCGGCAATTTGTCTGCGGCAATTGGTCCGTTCGCCATTCACAGTGGTTTGGTCGATTCAAGTCGTATTCCGGAAAACGGAGTGGTCGAAGTACGAGTATGGCAAGTGAACATAGAGAAAACCATTATTGTTCATGTGCCTATAGTAGATGGAGAAGTCCAAGAGTTGGGACATTTCGAGCTCGATGGTGTCACTTTCCCCGCCGCTGAAATTCAGGTCGATTTTCTGGACCCGGCAGATGGGAGTGGGTCAATGTTCCCTACAGGAAATGTGGTCGATTTCTTAGATGTCCCAGATCTAGGTTGCATCAAAGCGACTTATATTAATGCGGGAATACCGACCATTTTTATTGATGCAGAATCGGTTGGCTATAAAGGCACAGAGCTTCAATCAGATATCAACAGTGATCCAAAAGCCCTAGAAATGTTTGAATCTATCCGAGCGCATGGCGCAGTTGCGATGGGGCTTATTGATTCGTTAGAACAAGCGGAATCACGCCAGCACACCCCTAAGGTGGCCTTTGTAGCCAAACCTCAAGCGTATCAAGCTTCAAGTGGCAAGGCAGTTGCCGTCGCTGACACCGATCTTTTGGTCCGTGCTTTGTCTATGGGGCAGCTGCATCATGCCATGATGGGCACAGCTGCGGTTGCGATTGCTTCAGCTGCGAGTGTGCCTGGTACGCTAGTGAATTTAGCGGCGGGAGGAGGCTCTCGTGACTTTGTGACTTTTGGTCATCCATCAGGAACGTTAAAGGTGGGTGCTAAAGCGATGCAGACTGAGAATGGATGGAAGATAGAGAGGGCGATTATGAGTCGTAGTGCCCGAGTGATCATGGAAGGTGCCATTCGTGTGCCTTTTTCTAAATAAAACGATGCTGTAGCTGTTCCAGTAACAGCTGAGCATGCAGAGAAGAGTGCACTCAAGTGAGCCGGCTAACGCTAGGCGCTTGGAGTAATGGACAAATCATGGAGGAGACATTATGTCTGCTACAAATCGAATAGACGGTAACACGGGTTACGACACTGAATATCAATGGTCACTTAACGATCCGCAATCTTTCTGGAAAACACAATCGCAAGCCATTGATTGGTTTGAGTCACCAATAAACATCTTACAAGCCGATGAGAATGGTATCGAACGTTGGTTTCCTGATGGGGTAATGAATACCTGTTGGTTAGCGCTGGATTATCATTGTGAACATGGACGCGGTGACAAGGTTGCGCTTATTTATGATTCGCCAGTAACGGGCATCAAGACCTCTTATTCCTATAATGAACTCCGCGAACAAGTGGCAAAAACGGCAGGAATGCTTGCCGAGCAAGGCGTAACCAAGGGTGATCGTGTGGTGATCTACATGCCAATGATGCCTGAAGCCGCAATGGCAATGCTTGCATGTGCAAGGCTAGGTGCCGTTCACTCTGTGGTGTTTGGTGGTTTTGCTCCGCATGAGCTCGCAGTACGAATTGAAGATGCCGAGCCGAAGGTGTTGATGACTGCGTCTTGTGGTATCGAAATCAACAAAGTTCTACCGTATAAACCGATGGTTGACCGAGCAATCATGGACAGCCGTTGGAAACCTGAGAAAGTCGTAGTTTTCCAAAGGGAACAATGCCTAGCAGAACTCAGTCATGAGCGCGACTTACATTGGCAACAATCCGTTGTTAGCGCTGAGCCTCATGAATGTGTACCTGTTTTGGCAACGGATGCGTTATATATTTTGTATACCTCTGGTACAACGGGCAAACCTAAAGGCGTGGTTCGTGATAATGGTGGTCACGCGGTAGCGATGAAATACTCGATGAGTACCATCTACAATATGCCGCAAGACGGGGTGTTTTGGGCGGCTTCCGATGTGGGTTGGGTAGTTGGGCATTCTTATATTGTCTACGCACCACTGATTCATGGCTGCACCACGATTCTGTTTGAAGGTAAGCCAGTGCGGACGCCTGATCCGGGTGCTTTCTGGCGCGTGTGTGAAGAGTATACTGTCGATGTGCTTTTCTCGGCACCAACGGCCTTCCGGGCAATTAAGAAGGAAGATCCCGAAGGAGAGTTGCTCAACAAGTATGACTTATCATCACTCAAGTCTATTTTCATGGCAGGTGAACGTTTAGACCCGCCAACATTGGACTGGGTCGAATCTCACACGAGCAAACCGGTTATCGATCACTGGTGGCAAACCGAGACGGGTTGGGCGATTTCCGCAAATCCGACGGGGCTTGAGTCTTTGCCTGTGAAAGCGGGCTCTTCAACCAAGCCTGTACCCGGTTATCAAGTGGAGATCCTCAATGAGTTGGGCGATCCGGCACAAGCTAACCAGCAAGGTTTCGTTGCACTTAAACGACCGCTTCCTCCTGGCTGCTTACCTACGATATGGCGCAACCACGATAGGTTTGAATCTGGTTATTTGAGCCAGTTCCCAGGTTATTATGTCTCGGGTGATGGCGGTTATCTTGATGAAGATGGTTATCTATTTATCATGGGTCGCATCGACGATGTGATAAATGTGGCGGGGCACCGTTTGTCTACTGGTGAAATGGAAGAGATTGTTGGAGGTCACCCTGCAATTGCTGAATGTGCTGTGGTTGGTATTCACGATGAGCTTAAAGGTCAGCTACCGCTGGGGCTAGTTGTGCTAAAAGACGGTGTGAAGGTGGACGGCGATGACCTTCAAACGGAGTTAGTCGGTAAGGTCCGAAATGAAATTGGTGCTGTCGCCTGTTTCAAGCAAGCCTTGGTGGTCGAGAGGTTGCCTAAAACTCGCTCGGGTAAGATTTTGCGTAGAACCATCCGACAAATAGCAGAGGGTGAACAGTATGTGGTGCCTTCGACGATTGATGATCCAACAAGCTTAACGGAAATAGCTGAAAAGCTAGGCAAATAGAATGGGCTTTTATTTCTCAATGAGTAAAGCATAACAACTCGTTATGCTTTATCTAAACTCTTGTTTATTCATCTGTTGATCTAACGTGTTTACTATGGCCTTGTTATCAAACCAATAATGAGGTCTTTTTTATGCGAGCTTATCTTTTGTTAATGACTTTATTTGCTAGTAGTTTAGCTAACGCAGGTGTCTCAAAGGATGAAGCGAGTAGAGCATTGCTAGAGCCCTTAAGCCACCCTAAGGTCTTCCAATGTATCTCGAAGACGGGAGTTAACTTGTACCAAGCGGTGTTTGACATTGGTGCTGGGTATGACGCTGATCCTATTAACTCAAAAATGATCGTTAATTCAAGGAAAGGTCGTTACGAATATCAAATACTGGGCGCAGTTAGAGCGGAAAGAGCGGGTGAAATTGTTGTACTGACTCGTCACGAGGAGGATGGTGTTCAAGTCGCTGCGATGATTGATGAAGAAAACGGCAAGATACTCGGAATCGGTGATAAGTACCATTATCGTGATTGTGGCGTACGACCACCACCGACAGCAGAGAATATGCAAAACTTTTGGTCCAAAGGCTAAAAGTACGGTTAAACAGAAATGAAAGAGGCGACCTTATTGGTCGCTTTTTTATTTTCGAAAAATGAGGGGCATCGAAACCATAGCTTGAAAGATAACTATACCTTGATTGCTAACTATGTGTTGTTTGGCTAATACATAGCTGAGTATTATGTTTTGTCTAAACGTGGCTTTATTTATCTGATTTACGCTTCTCTTTAAGATGGCTTCAATCCAAACGAAGAACGAAGCGAGACTCCTATGAAATTCATCAAACCTATTCTTTTAGCTACCTTGGTTGCGACTCTTTCTGGTTGCGCGTCACCAGCAATGGACAATGAAAATGAGAACGCTGCTCGAAATCGTGGTGCGGTAGGTGGTGCTTTATTGGGAGCAACAGCAGGTGCACTGACTGGAGATGCCAGCTTAGCGGTAAAGGGCGCAGCATTAGGTGGTGTGACTGGTGGTGTTGCTGGTTCTATGAAAGATACAGACGACGCTAGAAATGCTCAAAGAACGCAAGTTATAGCTGATGGCTTGTCACAAGATAATCGAACTGACGCTGAGAAGCGAGTCGCTGAAGTTGAAGCCGAAATTAAGCTGATTGAGTTAGAGCAACAGCTTGCAGAGCTTAAAAAAGAAAAACAGGATGATGGTGTTTAATGTAATAGCACTCGTTCGATAAGTTCTGGAATGAACCAACTCAAGACTAAATGGCCACGATAATGTGGTCATTTTCGTATCTAAAACATCCTCTCCAAAGCACGAATTATTTCAATCACTTGTATAGATATCAATGGCAAGTAAACTAGACTCAATTTAGATATTAACTCGTTTGAGAACTGTACTCGTCATGAATGTCACCTTAAGGGCCGCAACACACACCGATCTAGATCAACTGAATGAGTTGATGTTTGATCTTCACCACCACCATCATATTGCCTGCCCTGAGCACTTTAAAACAGCAGAAGAGATTGAGCAGGAAAAGAGTATTGCAAGGTACTTAGATGACCCAGAGTGCTTAGTGTATGTGGCGCTCAAAGGCCAGCTAATCGTTGGGTTCATATCAGGACACTTTTGTGAGCTGATCTCTACAGTGAGCAAGCCGGTTCAAATGGGGAGTGTTGATGAGCTTTTTGTTCTTCCTGAATACCGTAAAGCAGACGTGGCGCAGATGTTGTTTCAACGTATTGAATCCACTTTTGATGACTATGGTGTCACTCAAGTGTTCGTCGAGGTTTGGGATTTTAATTCGCCTGCCAAGGACTTCTATCAAAAAATGGGGTTCACACCTCACATTCAATGGATGAGAAAGGCTTTGCACAAAACATAGACAGCGATTTTGTGTGTGTTTCATTACAATAGTTCAACTGCGATAGCAGTCTCAATTTCTTCTATTATTTGTAGGTAAATTCGTTGGTTATTCGATATCTATTGGTTCTTATTCTGTCTCTATTGAGTACTACTTCCGTTTGGGCGAACAACATCTTGCCCGATCATATTGCGGGCGCATTGTGTGTAGTACGCGCTGATAACCAAATTGTGTTGGTTGATGAGTTGATCACTGGGCAATTGTCTTTACCGGGAGGCACTGTTGTTTCTGGTGAAGATCCAGCTATTGCAGCGCAACGTGAAACTTGGGAAGAAGCAGGGCTATCTGTAACGGTCGGTGATGTACTCGGCTACACCGACAGTGCGGTTGTTTATGATTGTATCTCTGATTCTGAAGTCATCAGCTATCAAGCTCGAAATGAGTTGGGTGGCTTTGAGCTTCCCATTTGGTTCGCTCCTCATTATGGAGTGGAAGTGAGTAGGGCGATGCTACTTCCTCCGACTGCATTGCCAGCAAATCAATACCGTTATCCAGAGCAGTGGTCTGAGATTAATGAATTGTTTCTTTCTGCTACAAACCAACCTGTGACTTATGTAACGGAGCTGGTGGGCGCAGCGCCAAAAGTTCATCAAGTTGAACTAGGTTGGATTGTTTCGCTGCAAAACATGTTCGATAACCTACCTAGTATCTTTTCTAATACGGTTCTATTGACCGATATACTCGCAAAACCATGGGCTTTCATTGTGATCTTGCCATTAATCGCTTGGCATTTTGGTCGCAATTTTGCGTTGAAGTTCGGTTTCACTTTGATATCGGTGACACTGCTGACTTTGATAGCCCACCAAGGGTTCGGTTTCCCACGCCCACACGCTTATCTTCCAACATTGAAGCTAGTTATGAGCAGTGGTTACAGTTTTCCAAGTTTGTTGGCAGCGCTATGGGTGAGTTTGATTTTGTTGGTGTTGTGGAAGTTGAAACGTCTTTTTGAACAGAAATCGATACTGATAGTACTTGCTGGGCTACTTTGGATTATGCTTTTCAAAGCTTACACAGGCAGTGCGTTTTTCAGTGATGTTTTGATGGGTGGTTTGTTAGGCGCCTTAACGACTTGGCATATAGTGAGACTAGATAGTAAACCCGATGTTGATATTAGTGTGCTATTGAGTTCCAAAGGCGTGTGGTGGGGCCTATGCCTGCTATCAATCGTACTTACGGTTATCTGGCCATTGCCAACGTTCTCATTCTGGGTCGCTATTTTAATGACCATCGCTTGCTTGGTAACGTTAACGGATTCTAAACCTTTAACCGGCCAGTTCTCATTTAAGATCGTGCTTGGTGTTATGGTGATGTTGTTAGCGGGAAATCTGTTGATTAGCTGGGCGGGGAGCTTTGTTTCATTTAGTGGTATCGCTTCATTTGTCGTCGATACGCTGCGTTTCCCTATCTTGATTCTGGTTGGTGTTGTGGCATTTCGTTTGCCTTGGGCAAGAAAATAGCGAATGACCTGTTAAACAAAATAAGGCTGTGCAGTGCACAGCCTTTTTAGTATCAATGATATGGCATCTAATCGTTAAGAGTTGAAGATGAACTTTTCAATCGCGACCGCTACACCATGGTCGTCGTTGCTTGCAGTGATATGATCAGCGATTTTCTTGGTTTCTTCCATCGCGTTGTCCATTGCAATGCCCAGGCCCGCGTATTCCAGCATATGATGGTCATTTTCAGCATCGCCCATACAGATCACTTCTTCGGCTGTAATACCTAAGTGTTCGGCAATGGCTTCAATACCGACACCTTTGTTTGAGTTAGGATTTAAGAACTCTAAGAAGAAAGGTGCGCTCTGAACAATAGTAAACTGATTCTTAAGCTCTTGTGGCAATTTGCTGATGATGTCTGTCAGTTTGGTTGGCTCAGCAACAATCATGGTTTTAATGATTTCGTGGTCGTCTTCCAATTGAGAAAAATCGAACTCGGTAATCTCTAAGCCGTTAATGCGCGCTTCAATGCCAGTGTATTCGTTGTTCTCAGGTGTAATTAAACCATGAACTTTGCTGAATGCATGGACATAGCCACCAAGCTGCTCGGCAAGTGCTGCGATTTCTTTTGCCGCTTTACCATTACTGATCTCGCTATGAATGATCTCTTTTGTTGTTACATTCTGAACCATAGAGCCATTGTAGAAGAGTACAAAGTCATCCTCGCCGTTAATTGAAAGCTCATCAAGTTTGCTCTGCATGCCTTCTAAAGGGCGCCCAGAAGCTAGAACGACCTTCACACCTGCAGCACGAGCCTTGGTAATTGCGTCTTTGTTCTCTTGAGAAATTACTTTGTCACTGTTGAGCAGCGTACCGTCCATATCAAGAGCGATCAGTTTGTACATGTTGTTCCTTACTAAAAATAAAAAGCTAACGAAATCTAATGGGCGAAAGGATAAGGGAACTTCAAACGCTAGGCTAGGGCTTTGATCAAGTGATTTATCAGTACTCATTTGTTTGACCAAAAGAGGCAAGTGCTTTAAGGTCTGCGGTTGATTAATTTCATCAAATGATTGAGCTGAGGGAAAGTTGTACAAGATTAACGAAATGTTTGAAACCATCCAGGGTGAGGGCGTGTTTACCGGCGTTCCTGCTGTTTTTGTTCGTTTGCAAATTTGCCCTGTAGGCTGCTCTTGGTGTGATACCAAACAGACATGGGAAGCTTTGCCAGAAGACGAGACTAGCCTTGGTGATATCATGGTTAAGACAGAGGATTCACCGACTTGGTCTTCTATTGATGCTCAAGGAATCGTGAATGAATACATTAAACAAGGCTACACTGCTAAACACATTGTGATTACAGGTGGTGAGCCATGTATTTATGATCTTGTCCCTCTTACTGAAGCATTTGAGAAACACGGCTGTCGCTGCCAAATTGAGACTAGCGGTACATCAGAAGTCAAAGCCACACCTGACACTTGGGTTACGGTGTCACCTAAGGTGGCAATGAAAGCGAAACTGGAAATCTTAGACAGCGCTTTACAGCGTGCTAACGAAATTAAGCACCCAGTAGGAACAGGTAAGGACATTGAGCAACTTGATGGTTTACTGGAACGAGCAGAAGTATCCGACGATACTGTGATTGCTCTACAACCAATTAGCCAAAAAGATCGTGCGACGAAGCTTTGTATTGATACCTGCATTGAGCGTAATTGGCGCTTATCAATTCAAACTCATAAGTACTTGAGCATCGCATAGTTTTTAACTTTGCAGAGTGCTTACCCGTTGTAGAAAGCTCGTCAGTTTTAGGTAGGAATAGAAATGAAAAAAGCAGTTGTAGTATTTAGTGGTGGTCAAGACTCAACCACGTGTCTAGTTCAAGCACTAAAAGAGTATGATGAAGTTCATGCGATTACGTTTGACTATGGTCAGCGTCATAAACTAGAGATTGAAGTTGCTGAATCATTAGCTAAAGAGTTAGGCGTAAAAGCGCACAAAGTGATGGATGTGACTCTATTAAATGAGCTAGCTATCAGCTCTTTAACTCGTGACGATATTCCTGTTTCTCATGAACTGCAAGAGAACGGTTTACCGAATTCGTTTGTCCCTGGTCGTAACATTCTGTTCTTAACGCTTGCTGGTATTTACGCATATCAAATCGGCGCAGAAACGGTGATTACTGGTGTATGTGAAACGGATTTCTCTGGTTACCCTGATTGTCGTAATGACTTCGTAAAAGCGATGAACTCTGCGTTAGTGCAAGGTATGGACAAGGAGCTGGATATTAAAACGCCACTAATGTGGTTAAACAAGGCTGAAACTTGGGCCTTGGCTGATCAATACTCAGCTCTTGAGCTTGTGCGTAATAAAACCCTGACTTGTTACAACGGTATCATCGGTGATGGCTGTGGCGATTGCCCTGCATGTGAACTGAGAAAAGTTGGCCTCAATGACTACCTAAGTGATCGCGAATCTATTATGGCTGAACTGGTTCGTAAGCAGGCTGAGAATAAATAATCTCACGCAGGTCAATGGGGTCGTTATACGCATCAATAATGCAGTTTCGGCCGTTACTTTTTGCCTGATATAGAGCTTGGTCAAGCACTGAATAGAGCTCATCGAAGTCACTTAATGCGTTTGAGGTTGCTAAGTAAGCAAAACTCGCGGTTACATTAAGTGGCTTTTTACTTTCTGATAGAAAAACGGTGCTTGAGATTACATAGTGTAACTCTTCGACTCGTTCTCTTACTTCCGATGGAGTGGTGTCTGTCAGCATTATTACAAACTCTTCACCACCTAAACGACCAAACAACTCTCCACTCATCAAGTGCTTTCTGATTTGTCTGCTAATGTGGACGAGTGCTCTGTCCCCAGTTGGATGACCATGTTCATCATTGATTTTCTTAAACTTATCTAGGTCTAATAGGATTAGAACATGCTGCTTATTTGTTTCTTGAGAACGCTTGACCCGTTTAATTAGTCTTATGATTTCAGTTCTGTTGTACGCTTTGGTCATAGCGTCAATCGCAGCTTTTGAGCGAATTGTTTTATTCGCGAACACCATAAAACTCGCACCACACAACAAGAGAATTACAATGATGTTGTAAACCCAGCTTTGGCGCTCCATTTTCTCGATATGAAGGCGGTCAATGTTCGCTTGGTGAAGCAATAAGGAGCTCTCTAGTTCTTGTTCATATTTGGTATGGGCAATATCGAGCGCCTCTAGTGCGAGCCGGTTGTCTGTATCTCGCGCTTCCATCTGAATGGATGAATATCGTTGATAATAGATAAACGCTTGTTGGTAATCATTAAGCGCTTTGTGTACTTCAGATAATTGAAGCAGAGCTTGAGCTGTGTATTTGTGTCTTGATACCTGTTCCGCTAGCCTCAAAGCTTGTTCGGCATAATTAATTGCCTCAGCCATCAGCTTCTTCTCTTCGAACATATCACTGACTGCCAAATAAGCATTGATACGAATCCCATCATTGTTCAACTCATTGGCTGCCTCGAGTGACTCTACTAAATAGCTTCGTGCTAAATCATAATCTTGTGTTTGCGTGTAGGCTTTCCCGAGCCCTAAGCTAGTGAGTGCAATGCCGAAGTTATGTGATGATTCTCTTAGTAATTTCTGCGCTTTTTCAAAATGATGAATCGCTAAGTCGCTTTGGCTTTGATTTAAATAGAGATCAGCAAGGCTGTGATGAACCTGAGCCTTCATTATGCCGGAAGCATCGGCTCTTAGGGCAAGCGCTTCCTCTAGGTATTGAGTTGATTTTTCATACTGCTTTAGCTCTTTGAGTAAGTTACCAATATCGTTGTAAACCCCAGAGATATCATGTCCTTTTGGAAATGCCTTGATCAAAGAGAGATAGGTATTCAACGCTGTATGGTAGTCACTACGAAAATGATGATTGTTAGCAATGACCCGATAAGTAATGAACTTGGGCAGCACAGGATCGATGGCATCATGTAAGTCGGATTCAAGCCCTGAGCAATAGTAGTTTGCTTGGTGGTATTTAGCTTGTTCGTTTAGGGAGCGACATAATTGGTACTTGAGCAGTGCTTTACCGGTTGAATCGCTACGAGATTGCATTTTTGCTAACAGCATCAGGAAGCGTTGTTGTGCGAGCTCATACTGTCCTTGACTGTCTTCAACGAGAGCAGCAACAAACGCTTGCTCTATGGCTTGATATTCACTGTCATTAGATGCAATCCCATAAAATGGTTGATCTCGCTCGCTCATGTATTGATATAACAGACCTGAAAGGTAGAGCTTTTCTCCATACGAGTTTGTACTCATGTAGCGTGTTTGAAGCATGGTAAGTGCACGTGAAGGATAGTGACTCAATGTTGTGAGATAGAGTGCATTCCAATCAGCATTTGGAGTGTCGATACCAGCCGTATTTGGCAAAGGGATAGATGAGTCTGAAGAGTGACTTGGAGTGACTGGTTGGCAGTGGGTTGCAAAGCTAACCAAGAATATAAAGCTAAGGAAAATCGAACGAGTCACAAGTAACTATCAATCAGGATAAAGAACGATATTCTATGGTTAGTTTGATCTTGCTTCAAATTATGAGGGGTATTTGTGAGAGGTATTGCGAACTAGATCTCTAATTTATTCAGTTTTATCAGAGAGATATCGGCCGCACGATTCGTACGGCCGATACTTGAAATTAGATGTATAATTTCGCTAGGTCAGAAGGCTCAAGCTCTTTGCCTTCTAGAGATTCGTTCCAGTTAACACCTACTAGTACGCCATCTTCAGCAAGAGTTAGTAGCCAATCTTCTACAAAGATGTCTAGCGGGATTTCTAGTACTTCAAAGTCAGCCCACTCTTCAACGTTGTGAGTTTGAGCATCTTCTTTTGAAGACCAGAAAGGCATCACTTCGCTGTTTTCGAATTCACTTGAGTCACATGCTAGCCAACCTTCTTCGTTGCGAAGGCCCCATACCAGTTTAGTTTCTTGAGTTTCAGAAACGAAAAGTTCTAGATTTGCTTGAGTATCAGCTGTTAGTTTGCTCATGGATTAATTCTCTATGTTGATAACGTGGCAAGATTAACATTATAGACGGCTTAGGTACATGCTATTCAAGGAATTATCACCATACTGAAACGTTAACTTAAGATAACGTTTCAGTATGGTTAGGTGCGACGACAGTTACTTCTTAATCTTAGTGAAGATGTGCCACTCTTCTTTGATATTTCCTTTAAACCCGGCAACAGAAGCAACGACTTTACGGTGAAGTGCGTGGTTAATTTCAGTGTCATTGCTACTGAACTCAACATCACCATGGCCAACGATGTTGACTCTAGAAGGTTGAATGCCGTTACTGATAAGTGCGCGTCTAACGTTGGCAGCACGCTCTTTTGACAACTTTAGATTATGTTCGGCATTACCTACCTTACTGGCGTAACCTTGCAATTCAATAGTGGTGCTTTCGTAACGCTTCAAAAAGGCAGCCATCTGGCGTATCTGGTTAAGGAAAGCTGGGTTAATTTCTGTAGAGTTATTAGCGAAGAGTATATGGAGCTCTTTCTTCTCCGACGACTCGAAATATGAACCACAACCGTCGTTATCTATTTCTGCACCAATCTGCGTATCAGCACACAGATCACGCGCATTGATAACGCCATCGTTGTCGTCATCTTGCAGATCGTAAATTTGAGTGACAGGCGGAAGCGCACGATACTCAAATTCATCCTCATTGTTGTCAGCTAAAGCATGGGTAGATACAACCACGAAGCAAAGCGATAAAACCGTGTTTGTTAGCTTCATTAATATTCCACCTTTTCATTCCATTCTTCAGGGATCTCAACTCGTAAGCCGGTAAGTAGGTTGCCAGTTGCGTTCATCACGCGATATTTTGCGTATTGCTCGTCATACTTGGCATCTAAATAGCCTTTACGAGCTTCAAACAATTCATTCTCGGTGTTGAGCAAATCGAGAAGGGTACGTTTACCGATGCGATACTGCTTCTCATAGGAGATAACGGTATCTGATGCCGAGTCTACGTGATCAGATAGGAACTCTTTTTGTTGAACGGTTAGGTCAAGCGCACTCCAGGAAAGGCGCAAACTCTCTTCGACATTGCGATAAGTGCTTTCACGGAGATCTTTGGCTTTATTCAGTTGGTAGGCAGCACTTTCAGCGCGGTCTTGATCTGAACCACCGTTGTAAAGGTTGTACCTCAAGCGAACCATTGCAGAGAACTCATCACTACTGCCTTCTGTACCACCGGCATCATCACGCCAGGTTTGAGCGGCCTCAAAAGACACGGTTGGGTAGTTAGTGCTTTTCGATTGCTTATACTGAAACTTTGCAGAGTCAACGTCGGCTTGCGCTATCTTGATTACCGGGTGTTGATTGAATGCTTTTGCCAATGCACCATCGATTGTGTATGGAATAGCTCCCGCATCAGCGCGAGGGAAGGTGAGACCTAGTGGAGATTGACCAACAAGTCGCTTGAATTGAGTATGGGTATCAAACAGGTTATTTTGAGCCGCCAGTAGGTTGCCATGTGCTTTTGCAATACGAGCTTCTACTTGAGACATATCTGCTGTCGAGCCAATCCCCGATTCAACGCGTTTACGAATATCACTATATATCTCCTTGTGCGTAGCTAGGTTGCTTTCGGAAAGTGATAGCACTTCATAGGCCTTCACTGCGTCGAGGTAGACCTTAGTTACTTCTAATGCGATGTCTTGAGCGTTAGATAGTAGCTGGTAACGTACCGACTCAGCATCGGCTGCTGTACGGTCGATATCGTTCGATGTATTAGTGCCATCCCATATTAGTTGGGTTAGTGTGATCGTTGCTTCTTTACGAGTCAGGTCGGTTGTATCGGTATTTGTGGCAAGGTCTGTGTGTTCGTATCCTATGCCACCGTCTAAATCGATACTAGGTCGGTAGGCTCCACCAGAAGCATCGTTTAGGTAACGCTTACTAATGTATTCATTGTAAGCACTTTTGATCTCAGGGTTACTTTCTAAAGTAAATGCTACGGCCTGTTCTAAGGTTTGTGCACTAGCAGGCAAGCTTAATGCTATTGCTAATCCTAATGTTGTTGCTTGAGTGCAATTCAATTTCCATCTCCCCAAATGGACTGACACCAAAATCTGAGCTTTACTATATAAAGACACCAAATTTAGGTGAACCGCCAAAAAAATAACGTTCGCTCTAGAAGCTGCCGTAAATGGTTGTAAATTTGTTAACCGATCGCTGTGCGTTTTATGTTGTTTTTGGGCACTTAAATCTTATATTAATATTCTCATTATCTTTCGCTAACACAGTAACTTATATTGATGTTTTAAGCACCTAAATTGTCACTTGCTGTGATCATTGTCATTACCTTACATCTAAGGTTGTTAAATAATAGATTCATAACTATGAATGATATGATTTTAGGTGTTATATTTTAACTAATATTATAAAAAAGATGTCACTATTTTGACGTTAACAGCAAAAGATGGGTTTTTAGGGGTTAATATGGACATTACAACATTGAATCTAGGCGGTGCATTGGCACTTGGTCAGCGCATCGTTATTTCAATAGATGGTACGATTAAAGTCCTAGAACAAGGCGAGCCACTTCAGGCGGGAGATGTCATTCTTGAATCTCTAAATGAATCAAATAGCCCTGACGTATCCGCGAAGCGCTTCTCACCAGAAGACGGTGAGGTTGAACTAGACCAAGATATTGCGAACATTTTTGAGGCTCTAGAAGAAGGCCAAGATCCCGCTGAACTAGGTGAAGAATTTGCAACTGCTGCCGGTCAAAATGGTTCAAGTTTAGGTACCAGTGGCACCATTGAGCGAGATGGCGAAGAAACTATCCCTGATACCGAATTCGTCACTGAAGGCTTTGAGGCTTTGGGCATGTCTCGTACCCAAAGTTTAAGTCTTCTTGATGCCTATCGCTCTATCTCAGAATCTTCAACTCAATCAAATAGCGCCCCTCTATTTACAGATTCCAACAATGTCGTTGTCGGAGATACTGTTTCTTTCACAACGGATGAAGATACCCCTGTAAGCGGTACATTAAGTGCTTCTGACGACGATAATGACGCTCTTACGTTTAGCTTGTCACAATCTCCCGACAATGGCTCCGTTCTTTTAAACAGTGACGGAAGCTGGACTTACACTCCAAACGACGACTTCAATGGTGATGATAGTTTCTCTGTTGTGGTATCCGATGGCCAAGGTGGTACTGACACGATCACCGTAAATGTTGGTGTTAACCCAACGAACGATACGCCAATCATCACAGACGCCAATGGTAATCCACTTGGCAATAGTGTATCTGCAATTACCGACGAAGATACTCCAGTTAGCGGAAGCCTATCCGCATCAGACACTGATGGTGATTCATTAAACTTCTCTAAAGGCACCGATCCATCCAACGGCACCGTCGTCGTAGATGAAGACGGTAATTGGACCTACGCACCAAATGAAAACTACAACGGAAGCGATAGCTTCACTGTTGTTGTCACCGACGGAAACGGCGGCACAGATACTATTACTGTGAATGTTGGGGTGTTGCCTGTTGATGACGCGCCGGAAATCACAGTGACAGCGAACGACTTCACAGAAGACGCTGGCGCAGCAGTGGGCGATGTAGCGGGCACGTACGTGACGTCTGACGAAGAAGGCGATGCGGTAACCGTGACGTTCACGCCGGGCACAAACAGCAACAACCACTACGAGTTGGTTGGCGGCCAAGTGGTGCTGACGCAAGCGGGTGTAGATGCGATCAATGCGGGTGAAGACTTAGATACCATCGCTCTGACGGTGACTCAGAACGACGACAGCAGCCTGACAGGCACAGGCAGCGACACCCCAGTGGTGACGGACGTGAATGACGCGCCGGAAATCACAGTGACAGCGAACGACTTCACAGAAGACGCTGGCGCAGCAGTGGGCGATGTAGCGGGCACGTACGTGACGTCTGACGAAGAAGGCGATGCGGTAACCGTGACGTTCACGCCGGGCACAAACAGCAACAACCACTACGAGTTGGTTGGCGGCCAAGTGGTGCTGACGCAAGCGGGTGTAGATGCGATCAATGCGGGTGAAGACTTAGATACCATCGCTCTGACGGTGACTCAGAACGACGACAGCAGCCTGACAGGCACAGGCAGCGACACCCCAGTGGTGACGGACGTGAATGACGCGCCGGAAATCACAGTGACAGCGAACGACTTCACAGAAGACGCTGGCGCAGCAGTGGGCGATGTAGCGGGCACGTACGTGACGTCTGACGAAGAAGGCGATGCGGTAACCGTGACGTTCACGCCGGGCACAAACAGCAACAACCACTACGAGTTGGTTGGCGGCCAAGTGGTGCTGACGCAAGCGGGTGTAGATGCGATCAATGCGGGTGAAGACTTAGATACCATCGCTCTGACGGTGACTCAGAACGACGACAGCAGCCTGACAGGCACAGGCAGCGACACCCCAGTGGTGACGGACGTGAATGACGCGCCGGAAATCACAGTGACAGCGAACGACTTCACAGAAGACGCTGGCGCAGCAGTGGGCGATGTAGCGGGCACGTACGTGACGTCTGACGAAGAAGGCGATGCGGTAACCGTGACGTTCACGCCGGGCACAAACAGCAACAACCACTACGAGTTGGTTGGCGGCCAAGTGGTGCTGACGCAAGCGGGTGTAGATGCGATCAATGCGGGTGAAGACTTAGATACCATCGCTCTGACGGTGACTCAGAACGACGACAGCAGCCTGACAGGCACAGGCAGCGACACCCCAGTGGTGACGGACGTGAATGACGCGCCGGAAATCACAGTGACAGCGAACGACTTCACAGAAGACGCTGGCGCAGCAGTGGGCGATGTAGCGGGCACGTACGTGACGTCTGACGAAGAAGGCGATGCGGTAACCGTGACGTTCACGCCGGGCACAAACAGCAACAACCACTACGAGTTGGTTGGCGGCCAAGTGGTGCTGACGCAAGCGGGTGTAGATGCGATCAATGCGGGTGAAGACTTAGATACCATCGCTCTGACGGTGACTCAGAACGACGACAGCAGCCTGACAGGCACAGGCAGCGACACCCCAGTGGTGACGGACGTGAATGACGCGCCGGAAATCACAGTGACAGCGAACGACTTCACAGAAGACGCTGGCGCAGCAGTGGGCGATGTAGCGGGCACGTACGTGACGTCTGACGAAGAAGGCGATGCGGTAACCGTGACGTTCACGCCGGGCACAAACAGCAACAACCACTACGAGTTGGTTGGCGGCCAAGTGGTGCTGACGCAAGCGGGTGTAGATGCGATCAATGCGGGTGAAGACTTAGATACCATCGCTCTGACGGTGACTCAGAACGACGACAGCAGCCTGACAGGCACAGGCAGCGACACCCCAGTGGTGACGGACGTGAATGACGCGCCGGAAATCACAGTGACAGCGAACGACTTCACAGAAGACGCTGGCGCAGCAGTGGGCGATGTAGCGGGCACGTACGTGACGTCTGACGAAGAAGGCGATGCGGTAACCGTGACGTTCACGCCGGGCACAAACAGCAACAACCACTACGAGTTGGTTGGCGGCCAAGTGGTGCTGACGCAAGCGGGTGTAGATGCGATCAATGCGGGTGAAGACTTAGATACCATCGCTCTGACGGTGACTCAGAACGACGACAGCAGCCTGACAGGCACAGGCAGCGACACCCCAGTGGTGACGGACGTGAATGACGCGCCGGAAATCACAGTGACAGCGAACGACTTCACAGAAGACGCTGGCGCAGCAGTGGGCGATGTAGCGGGCACGTACGTGACGTCTGACGAAGAAGGCGATGCGGTAACCGTGACGTTCACGCCGGGCACAAACAGCAACAACCACTACGAGTTGGTTGGCGGCCAAGTGGTGCTGACGCAAGCGGGTGTAGATGCGATCAATGCGGGTGAAGACTTAGATACCATCGCTCTGACGGTGACTCAGAACGACGACAGCAGCCTGACAGGCACAGGCAGCGACACCCCAGTGGTGACGGACGTGAATGACGCGCCGGAAATCACAGTGACAGCGAACGACTTCACAGAAGACGCTGGCGCAGCAGTGGGCGATGTAGCGGGCACGTACGTGACGTCTGACGAAGAAGGCGATGCGGTAACCGTGACGTTCACGCCGGGCACAAACAGCAACAACCACTACGAGTTGGTTGGCGGCCAAGTGGTGCTGACGCAAGCGGGTGTAGATGCGATCAATGCGGGTGAAGACTTAGATACCATCGCTCTGACGGTGACTCAGAACGACGACAGCAGCCTGACAGGCACAGGCAGCGACACCCCAGTGGTGACGGACGTGAATGACGCGCCGGAAATCACAGTGACAGCGAACGACTTCACAGAAGACGCTGGCGCAGCAGTGGGCGATGTAGCGGGCACGTACGTGACGTCTGACGAAGAAGGCGATGCGGTAACCGTGACGTTCACGCCGGGCACAAACAGCAACAACCACTACGAGTTGGTTGGCGGCCAAGTGGTGCTGACGCAAGCGGGTGTAGATGCGATCAATGCGGGTGAAGACTTAGATACCATCGCTCTGACGGTGACTCAGAACGACGACAGCAGCCTGACAGGCACAGGCAGCGACACCCCAGTGGTGACGGACGTGAATGACGCGCCGGAAATCACAGTGACAGCGAACGACTTCACAGAAGACGCTGGCGCAGCAGTGGGCGATGTAGCGGGCACGTACGTGACGTCTGACGAAGAAGGCGATGCGGTAACCGTGACGTTCACGCCGGGCACAAACAGCAACAACCACTACGAGTTGGTTGGCGGCCAAGTGGTGCTGACGCAAGCGGGTGTAGATGCGATCAATGCGGGTGAAGACTTAGATACCATCGCTCTGACGGTGACTCAGAACGACGACAGCAGCCTGACAGGCACAGGCAGCGACACCCCAGTGGTGACGGACGTGAATGACGCGCCGGAAATCACAGTGACAGCGAACGACTTCACAGAAGACGCTGGCGCAGCAGTGGGCGATGTAGCGGGCACGTACGTGACGTCTGACGAAGAAGGCGATGCGGTAACCGTGACGTTCACGCCGGGCACAAACAGCAACAACCACTACGAGTTGGTTGGCGGCCAAGTGGTGCTGACGCAAGCGGGTGTAGATGCGATCAATGCGGGTGAAGACTTAGATACCATCGCTCTGACGGTGACTCAGAACGACGACAGCAGCCTGACAGGCACAGGCAGCGACACCCCAGTGGTGACGGACGTGAATGACGCGCCGGAAATCACAGTGACAGCGAACGACTTCACAGAAGACGCTGGCGCAGCAGTGGGCGATGTAGCGGGCACGTACGTGACGTCTGACGAAGAAGGCGATGCGGTAACCGTGACGTTCACGCCGGGCACAAACAGCAACAACCACTACGAGTTGGTTGGCGGCCAAGTGGTGCTGACGCAAGCGGGTGTAGATGCGATCAATGCGGGTGAAGACTTAGATACCATCGCTCTGACGGTGACTCAGAACGACGACAGCAGCCTGACAGGCACAGGCAGCGACACCCCAGTGGTGACGGACGTGAATGACGCGCCGGAAATCACAGTGACAGCGAACGACTTCACAGAAGACGCTGGCGCAGCAGTGGGCGATGTAGCGGGCACGTACGTGACGTCTGACGAAGAAGGCGATGCGGTAACCGTGACGTTCACGCCGGGCACAAACAGCAACAACCACTACGAGTTGGTTGGCGGCCAAGTGGTGCTGACGCAAGCGGGTGTAGATGCGATCAATGCGGGTGAAGACTTAGATACCATCGCTCTGACGGTGACTCAGAACGACGACAGCAGCCTGACAGGCACAGGCAGCGACACCCCAGTGGTGACGGACGTGAATGACGCGCCGGAAATCACAGTGACAGCGAACGACTTCACAGAAGACGCTGGCGCAGCAGTGGGCGATGTAGCGGGCACGTACGTGACGTCTGACGAAGAAGGCGATGCGGTAACCGTGACGTTCACGCCGGGCACAAACAGCAACAACCACTACGAGTTGGTTGGCGGCCAAGTGGTGCTGACGCAAGCGGGTGTAGATGCGATCAATGCGGGTGAAGACTTAGATACCATCGCTCTGACGGTGACTCAGAACGACGACAGCAGCCTGACAGGCACAGGCAGCGACACCCCAGTGGTGACGGACGTGAATGACGCGCCGGAAATCACAGTGACAGCGAACGACTTCACAGAAGACGCTGGCGCAGCAGTGGGCGATGTAGCGGGCACGTACGTGACGTCTGACGAAGAAGGCGATGCGGTAACCGTGACGTTCACGCCGGGCACAAACAGCAACAACCACTACGAGTTGGTTGGCGGCCAAGTGGTGCTGACGCAAGCGGGTGTAGATGCGATCAATGCGGGTGAAGACTTAGATACCATCGCTCTGACGGTGACTCAGAACGACGACAGCAGCCTGACAGGCACAGGCAGCGACACCCCAGTGGTGACGGACGTGAATGACGCGCCGGAAATCACAGTGACAGCGAACGACTTCACAGAAGACGCTGGCGCAGCAGTGGGCGATGTAGCGGGCACGTACGTGACGTCTGACGAAGAAGGCGATGCGGTAACCGTGACGTTCACGCCGGGCACAAACAGCAACAACCACTACGAGTTGGTTGGCGGCCAAGTGGTGCTGACGCAAGCGGGTGTAGATGCGATCAATGCGGGTGAAGACTTAGATACCATCGCTCTGACGGTGACTCAGAACGACGACAGCAGCCTGACAGGCACAGGCAGCGACACCCCAGTGGTGACGGACGTGAATGACGCGCCGGAAATCACAGTGACAGCGAACGACTTCACAGAAGACGCTGGCGCAGCAGTGGGCGATGTAGCGGGCACGTACGTGACGTCTGACGAAGAAGGCGATGCGGTAACCGTGACGTTCACGCCGGGCACAAACAGCAACAACCACTACGAGTTGGTTGGCGGCCAAGTGGTGCTGACGCAAGCGGGTGTAGATGCGATCAATGCGGGTGAAGACTTAGATACCATCGCTCTGACGGTGACTCAGAACGACGACAGCAGCCTGACAGGCACAGGCAGCGACACCCCAGTGGTGACGGACGTGAATGACGCGCCGGAAATCACAGTGACAGCGAACGACTTCACAGAAGACGCTGGCGCAGCAGTGGGCGATGTAGCGGGCACGTACGTGACGTCTGACGAAGAAGGCGATGCGGTAACCGTGACGTTCACGCCGGGCACAAACAGCAACAACCACTACGAGTTGGTTGGCGGCCAAGTGGTGCTGACGCAAGCGGGTGTAGATGCGATCAATGCGGGTGAAGACTTAGATACCATCGCTCTGACGGTGACTCAGAACGACGACAGCAGCCTGACAGGCACAGGCAGCGACACCCCAGTGGTGACGGACGTGAATGACGCGCCGGAAATCACAGTGACAGCGAACGACTTCACAGAAGACGCTGGCGCAGCAGTGGGCGATGTAGCGGGCACGTACGTGACGTCTGACGAAGAAGGCGATGCGGTAACCGTGACGTTCACGCCGGGCACAAACAGCAACAACCACTACGAGTTGGTTGGCGGCCAAGTGGTGCTGACGCAAGCGGGTGTAGATGCGATCAATGCGGGTGAAGACTTAGATACCATCGCTCTGACGGTGACTCAGAACGACGACAGCAGCCTGACAGGCACAGGCAGCGACACCCCAGTGGTGACGGACGTGAATGACGCGCCGGAAATCACAGTGACAGCGAACGACTTCACAGAAGACGCTGGCGCAGCAGTGGGCGATGTAGCGGGCACGTACGTGACGTCTGACGAAGAAGGCGATGCGGTAACCGTGACGTTCACGCCGGGCACAAACAGCAACAACCACTACGAGTTGGTTGGCGGCCAAGTGGTGCTGACGCAAGCGGGTGTAGATGCGATCAATGCGGGTGAAGACTTAGATACCATCGCTCTGACGGTGACTCAGAACGACGACAGCAGCCTGACAGGCACAGGCAGCGACACCCCAGTGGTGACGGACGTGAATGACGCGCCGGAAATCACAGTGACAGCGAACGACTTCACAGAAGACGCTGGCGCAGCAGTGGGCGATGTAGCGGGCACGTACGTGACGTCTGACGAAGAAGGCGATGCGGTAACCGTGACGTTCACGCCGGGCACAAACAGCAACAACCACTACGAGTTGGTTGGCGGCCAAGTGGTGCTGACGCAAGCGGGTGTAGATGCGATCAATGCGGGTGAAGACTTAGATACCATCGCTCTGACGGTGACTCAGAACGACGACAGCAGCCTGACAGGCACAGGCAGCGACACCCCAGTGGTGACGGACGTGAATGACGCGCCGGAAATCACAGTGACAGCGAACGACTTCACAGAAGACGCTGGCGCAGCAGTGGGCGATGTAGCGGGCACGTACGTGACGTCTGACGAAGAAGGCGATGCGGTAACCGTGACGTTCACGCCGGGCACAAACAGCAACAACCACTACGAGTTGGTTGGCGGCCAAGTGGTGCTGACGCAAGCGGGTGTAGATGCGATCAATGCGGGTGAAGACTTAGATACCATCGCTCTGACGGTGACTCAGAACGACGACAGCAGCCTGACAGGCACAGGCAGCGACACCCCAGTGGTGACGGACGTGAATGACGCGCCGGAAATCACAGTGACAGCGAACGACTTCACAGAAGACGCTGGCGCAGCAGTGGGCGATGTAGCGGGCACGTACGTGACGTCTGACGAAGAAGGCGATGCGGTAACCGTGACGTTCACGCCGGGCACAAACAGCAACAACCACTACGAGTTGGTTGGCGGCCAAGTGGTGCTGACGCAAGCGGGTGTAGATGCGATCAATGCGGGTGAAGACTTAGATACCATCGCTCTGACGGTGACTCAGAACGACGACAGCAGCCTGACAGGCACAGGCAGCGACACCCCAGTGGTGACGGACGTGAATGACGCGCCGGAAATCACAGTGACAGCGAACGACTTCACAGAAGACGCTGGCGCAGCAGTGGGCGATGTAGCGGGCACGTACGTGACGTCTGACGAAGAAGGCGATGCGGTAACCGTGACGTTCACGCCGGGCACAAACAGCAACAACCACTACGAGTTGGTTGGCGGCCAAGTGGTGCTGACGCAAGCGGGTGTAGATGCGATCAATGCGGGTGAAGACTTAGATACCATCGCTCTGACGGTGACTCAGAACGACGACAGCAGCCTGACAGGCACAGGCAGCGACACCCCAGTGGTGACGGACGTGAATGACGCGCCGGAAATCACAGTGACAGCGAACGACTTCACAGAAGACGCTGGCGCAGCAGTGGGCGATGTAGCGGGCACGTACGTGACGTCTGACGAAGAAGGCGATGCGGTAACCGTGACGTTCACGCCGGGCACAAACAGCAACAACCACTACGAGTTGGTTGGCGGCCAAGTGGTGCTGACGCAAGCGGGTGTAGATGCGATCAATGCGGGTGAAGACTTAGATACCATCGCTCTGACGGTGACTCAGAACGACGACAGCAGCCTGACAGGCACAGGCAGCGACACCCCAGTGGTGACGGACGTGAATGACGCGCCGGAAATCACAGTGACAGCGAACGACTTCACAGAAGACGCTGGCGCAGCAGTGGGCGATGTAGCGGGCACGTACGTGACGTCTGACGAAGAAGGCGATGCGGTAACCGTGACGTTCACGCCGGGCACAAACAGCAACAACCACTACGAGTTGGTTGGCGGCCAAGTGGTGCTGACGCAAGCGGGTGTAGATGCGATCAATGCGGGTGAAGACTTAGATACCATCGCTCTGACGGTGACTCAGAACGACGACAGCAGCCTGACAGGCACAGGCAGCGACACCCCAGTGGTGACGGACGTGAATGACGCGCCGGAAATCACAGTGACAGCGAACGACTTCACAGAAGACGCTGGCGCAGCAGTGGGCGATGTAGCGGGCACGTACGTGACGTCTGACGAAGAAGGCGATGCGGTAACCGTGACGTTCACGCCGGGCACAAACAGCAACAACCACTACGAGTTGGTTGGCGGCCAAGTGGTGCTGACGCAAGCGGGTGTAGATGCGATCAATGCGGGTGAAGACTTAGATACCATCGCTCTGACGGTGACTCAGAACGACGACAGCAGCCTGACAGGCACAGGCAGCGACACCCCAGTGGTGACGGACGTGAATGACGCGCCGGAAATCACAGTGACAGCGAACGACTTCACAGAAGACGCTGGCGCAGCAGTGGGCGATGTAGCGGGCACGTACGTGACGTCTGACGAAGAAGGCGATGCGGTAACCGTGACGTTCACGCCGGGCACAAACAGCAACAACCACTACGAGTTGGTTGGCGGCCAAGTGGTGCTGACGCAAGCGGGTGTAGATGCGATCAATGCGGGTGAAGACTTAGATACCATCGCTCTGACGGTGACTCAGAACGACGACAGCAGCCTGACAGGCACAGGCAGCGACACCCCAGTGGTGACGGACGTGAATGACGCGCCGGAAATCACAGTGACAGCGAACGACTTCACAGAAGACGCTGGCGCAGCAGTGGGCGATGTAGCGGGCACGTACGTGACGTCTGACGAAGAAGGCGATGCGGTAACCGTGACGTTCACGCCGGGCACAAACAGCAACAACCACTACGAGTTGGTTGGCGGCCAAGTGGTGCTGACGCAAGCGGGTGTAGATGCGATCAATGCGGGTGAAGACTTAGATACCATCGCTCTGACGGTGACTCAGAACGACGACAGCAGCCTGACAGGCACAGGCAGCGACACCCCAGTGGTGACGGACGTGAATGACGCGCCGGAAATCACAGTGACAGCGAACGACTTCACAGAAGACGCTGGCGCAGCAGTGGGCGATGTAGCGGGCACGTACGTGACGTCTGACGAAGAAGGCGATGCGGTAACCGTGACGTTCACGCCGGGCACAAACAGCAACAACCACTACGAGTTGGTTGGCGGCCAAGTGGTGCTGACGCAAGCGGGTGTAGATGCGATCAATGCGGGTGAAGACTTAGATACCATCGCTCTGACGGTGACTCAGAACGACGACAGCAGCCTGACAGGCACAGGCAGCGACACCCCAGTGGTGACGGACGTGAATGACGCGCCGGAAATCACAGTGACAGCGAACGACTTCACAGAAGACGCTGGCGCAGCAGTGGGCGATGTAGCGGGCACGTACGTGACGTCTGACGAAGAAGGCGATGCGGTAACCGTGACGTTCACGCCGGGCACAAACAGCAACAACCACTACGAGTTGGTTGGCGGCCAAGTGGTGCTGACGCAAGCGGGTGTAGATGCGATCAATGCGGGTGAAGACTTAGATACCATCGCTCTGACGGTGACTCAGAACGACGACAGCAGCCTGACAGGCACAGGCAGCGACACCCCAGTGGTGACGGACGTGAATGACGCGCCGGAAATCACAGTGACAGCGAACGACTTCACAGAAGACGCTGGCGCAGCAGTGGGCGATGTAGCGGGCACGTACGTGACGTCTGACGAAGAAGGCGATGCGGTAACCGTGACGTTCACGCCGGGCACAAACAGCAACAACCACTACGAGTTGGTTGGCGGCCAAGTGGTGCTGACGCAAGCGGGTGTAGATGCGATCAATGCGGGTGAAGACTTAGATACCATCGCTCTGACGGTGACTCAGAACGACGACAGCAGCCTGACAGGCACAGGCAGCGACACCCCAGTGGTGACGGACGTGAATGACGCGCCGGAAATCACAGTGACAGCGAACGACTTCACAGAAGACGCTGGCGCAGCAGTGGGCGATGTAGCGGGCACGTACGTGACGTCTGACGAAGAAGGCGATGCGGTAACCGTGACGTTCACGCCGGGCACAAACAGCAACAACCACTACGAGTTGGTTGGCGGCCAAGTGGTGCTGACGCAAGCGGGTGTAGATGCGATCAATGCGGGTGAAGACTTAGATACCATCGCTCTGACGGTGACTCAGAACGACGACAGCAGCCTGACAGGCACAGGCAGCGACACCCCAGTGGTGACGGACGTGAATGACGCGCCGGAAATCACAGTGACAGCGAACGACTTCACAGAAGACGCTGGCGCAGCAGTGGGCGATGTAGCGGGCACGTACGTGACGTCTGACGAAGAAGGCGATGCGGTAACCGTGACGTTCACGCCGGGCACAAACAGCAACAACCACTACGAGTTGGTTGGCGGCCAAGTGGTGCTGACGCAAGCGGGTGTAGATGCGATCAATGCGGGTGAAGACTTAGATACCATCGCTCTGACGGTGACTCAGAACGACGACAGCAGCCTGACAGGCACAGGCAGCGACACCCCAGTGGTGACGGACGTGAATGACGCGCCGGAAATCACAGTGACAGCGAACGACTTCACAGAAGACGCTGGCGCAGCAGTGGGCGATGTAGCGGGCACGTACGTGACGTCTGACGAAGAAGGCGATGCGGTAACCGTGACGTTCACGCCGGGCACAAACAGCAACAACCACTACGAGTTGGTTGGCGGCCAAGTGGTGCTGACGCAAGCGGGTGTAGATGCGATCAATGCGGGTGAAGACTTAGATACCATCGCTCTGACGGTGACTCAGAACGACGACAGCAGCCTGACAGGCACAGGCAGCGACACCCCAGTGGTGACGGACGTGAATGACGCGCCGGAAATCACAGTGACAGCGAACGACTTCACAGAAGACGCTGGCGCAGCAGTGGGCGATGTAGCGGGCACGTACGTGACGTCTGACGAAGAAGGCGATGCGGTAACCGTGACGTTCACGCCGGGCACAAACAGCAACAACCACTACGAGTTGGTTGGCGGCCAAGTGGTGCTGACGCAAGCGGGTGTAGATGCGATCAATGCGGGTGAAGACTTAGATACCATCGCTCTGACGGTGACTCAGAACGACGACAGCAGCCTGACAGGCACAGGCAGCGACACCCCAGTGGTGACGGACGTGAATGACGCGCCGGAAATCACAGTGACAGCGAACGACTTCACAGAAGACGCTGGCGCAGCAGTGGGCGATGTAGCGGGCACGTACGTGACGTCTGACGAAGAAGGCGATGCGGTAACCGTGACGTTCACGCCGGGCACAAACAGCAACAACCACTACGAGTTGGTTGGCGGCCAAGTGGTGCTGACGCAAGCGGGTGTAGATGCGATCAATGCGGGTGAAGACTTAGATACCATCGCTCTGACGGTGACTCAGAACGACGACAGCAGCCTGACAGGCACAGGCAGCGACACCCCAGTGGTGACGGACGTGAATGACGCGCCGGAAATCACAGTGACAGCGAACGACTTCACAGAAGACGCTGGCGCAGCAGTGGGCGATGTAGCGGGCACGTACGTGACGTCTGACGAAGAAGGCGATGCGGTAACCGTGACGTTCACGCCGGGCACAAACAGCAACAACCACTACGAGTTGGTTGGCGGCCAAGTGGTGCTGACGCAAGCGGGTGTAGATGCGATCAATGCGGGTGAAGACTTAGATACCATCGCTCTGACGGTGACTCAGAACGACGACAGCAGCCTGACAGGCACAGGCAGCGACACCCCAGTGGTGACGGACGTGAATGACGCGCCGGAAGCCGACGATTTCACTGAAACCACAACTAACAGTTCAACAACAGTCTATTTCGCGCCACATACTAGCGACGAAGAAGATGACGCCGCTGGCATTGAAACTTCGGTAATTGTCGAGAGTGAACCTATTTTCGGCACTTTGTATGAAGTAGCAGATGATGGTACTAAAACAGAAGTTGTGATTGGTCAAGAGTATGGCGATGCTGATAATTTTGAATATGTCGTAGATTCAGATATTGCTGAGCAGCTTAGCTTTAGTGCAGCTGATCTTGCTTCTGATATTGACACATCAAACGGAAGTACATCGATTTCTTATTTTAACGATCTGATTTCGATTTCTGTTGGTACATACACCGGAAATTCACCTGTTGGTAACGATGTTGTGAGTAACCCTGGTGTTTATCTGAACTATGACGGCAGTGGTGTTGAAGATGGTTTTGGTGTTTCTACCAACAAGAGCGGTCGTAGTGAGTTAGATGTAACGTCTAAAGAGTTTATTTCTGTCGACTTTGGGAATAGTGGTGCGGAAATTTTGTCTGCTAATCTAGGTTTCGGTAGCGTTTATGGGAACTACTTTGCTGGTAGTACAGCTGACGGCGAAATTAATGTAGTAGCTCTGGACTCTGCTGGTAACGTGGTTGGTACGTTTAACTTCAATACCGAAAATAATTCCAATTCTGGAAACGAGTATACGTTATCCATTGATTCTAGCGGTAATGCCACTGTTAATGTCTCGATTCCTGATGGTAATGGTGGGTTTATTCCGTTTACTGAACTAAGAGTTTTCACAACTCAAGATGGATCATCAAACCCTAATAGAAATTCAAATATTACCTTTAAAGGCGTTGACGTAGTTGATGCAAAAGTTACAGAGACCATTGATTACAAAGCAGAAGATTCTAGTGACTTAGAGAGTTCAACAGCGCAAGTTACGATTGAGACGGAATCTATCGTGAAACCTTCTCCTGAAGTGACAAGTGTCTCGCGTGATGTTTCTGAAGACGTTAGCGCGACACAGTCTGTTACGGGGAATATAGATATACTCTATGCTGACAGTATTACTTTGCAGGAACCTTCTGAAAGCTATACATCAAATGGACATGGTATTACTTGGATTTCTTCGAACGCCGGGCAAACGCTTGTCGGTAGTGCCAATGGTTCAGTAGTTGTAACTGCGACTATCGATGATGCCGGTAACTATGACTTAAGTTTGAGTGGACCCGTTGATCATTTGGATGGCAATACACCGCTAGACCAAATGTCGATTGATATTGGAGTAGTTGCTTCGAACAGCAATGGCAGTCAAACCGGCACCATATCATTGTCTATTGCCGACGATACTCCAATTGCACAGCCAATAATTAATGATTTGCAGCCTTCGGCTAAGGCGGGAGCAAACGTACAGCTTATTTTAGATGTATCTGGTTCGATGGCTTGGGATTCAGTAACTGGTAGTTCGACGGTTACTAATGAGTCTCGTCTATCCATTATGCAAGATGCGGCAAAGCAGTTACTTAGCGAGTACCAAAGCTTAGGTGTTACACAGGTACAAATAGTCACATTCTCAGGTAGTTCTGATGCGCAAAGTGGAGCGAGCGGTACGAGTTGGATGTCTGTAAAAGAAGCTATTGACTTGATAGATAATTTGGCTGCTGGCGGTGCAACTTATTACGACACTGCTATTGATGCGGCTATGGATCACTGGGGTGACACTGGAAAGGTTGATGGCAATCCTTCAAACATAACTTATTTCTTGTCAGACGGTGCACCAAACTCCGGCGGTAGCCTAACAGATTCTGAAAAATCGAGTTGGGAGAGCTTTGTAGAGTCCAATGACATTACAGCACTTGCTTACGGTATGGGTGAAGCCGTGCCAATCACTTACCTAGAGGATATAGCGTACAATGGTGCTACCGATAGCGAGATCGGAGCGGTAGTGGTTCCTGACATTACTCAGCTTCCTCCTATTATTTTGCAATCTGTTGTCGATCCTATATCCGGTCAAGTGGTTAATGATGGTAGCAATGGCTCCATAAGCGGTTTCGGTGCAGATGGCGGCTACGTATCTGAAGTTACCTTTGGTGGTGTGACGGTTAGTTATAATGGTACCGGAGCCTCTGTTTCTGGTTTTGATTCTGGTGTGAGTACAGCGATAGATGGAAGCCAAGTTTCTATATTTATCGATAATAGTCACACATTGGTTTTGGATATGGCCACAGGCTCTTACCAATTCTTTGCTGCAGTAGTGGACTCAGATATTTCGTTAGATTTCGATTATCAGTTGTCAGATAACGATGGGGACACTAGTAGCAGTAGCATGACTTTCAATATAAAAGCTCCGGTGATGGAAGCTAATGACGATGATGAGTCTACTACGGAACTGGTTCCGGTGTTGATTGATGTATTGGCCAATGACTACAACCCACATGCTTTGACATCGATTTTGACTCTATCAAGCGTAACATTGCTAAATCCTGCGCTTGGCCAAGTATCAATCGTTGATGGACAAGTATTGTTCGTACCTAATGTTAATGCTAACGCCGGTGATGTCGTTGAAATTTCATACACTGCAACGGATAAAAATGGAAATAGTGACAGTGCTACTATGTCGGTTTCGATAACAGCGCATAGCGGTAACACAATATCTGACGGACACGGCATAAATGCGGTTTATATGCCACAAGGGACTGTTTCAAGTAATCATGGCGACAATTGGCAAAGCCAGCCAGAACCTTCTATAACGGTTAATGGCGTAAAAGTTGAACGAGGGCAACAAACCCCTCAACTTGCCGATGACTCAGATTTAATAGTAACAGGTGGTGATAATGATCATGTTGAAGGTGGCGATTTCAATGACATTATTCACTTAGGTGATAGTGGCAGTAATGCGGCATTTGATGTTCAAGACGCTGTAGAGTTTGTCGAGGCAGATGTTTCTCAAATCTATCAAGGGGATACTGAAGACGGTACGCTAGAGTCTCCTTATGTAGCACCGAGTTGGGCTGATGTCGGTCAAGGAGGTTCTGGTAATGATGTGATTTTGGGTGAAGCCGGCATCGATCTGATATCAGGTGGTTCTGGTGACGACTATTTAGATGGTGGTTCTGAAAATGATTATATTCGAGCTGGTAGTGGCAGGGATATTGTTATTGGTGGAGCAGGCGACGATCACTTGAGAGGTGAAGGTGATGACGACATTCTTATTGGTGGTATTGGCGATGATATCTTAACAGGGGATGACGGTGACGATTTGTTCCAGTGGGTTGATCAGCCATTCCAGAATGATGTCGATACAATAACTGATTTTACTCTCGATGAAGACCACTTAGATATTTCTCAGTTATTACCGAATGAGAATACGATGAGTGACCTGTTAGAACATATTGTTATTGAAAAGGCTTCTGGAAACGATTTGGTTATTACGATTTCAGAATCAGCAGGTCATACAGGAGATACACAAACGATTGTCCTTGATGGTGCAGCGAACCAAGTTTCTGGCTTGAGCTCAGGAGAGGTGACGGGGCAACAATTGAACGACCTAATGAACCAGTTGTTCAAACAGTTACCAGACCAATAATAAAAAAGGGCCGAAAGGCCCTTTTTATCAATTGGTTATTTAAAGCTAGATAGCTTAAAGCACCTTACAAGCAAAACCTTTTAGGTAGAAACCTTCTGGGTAGGCCGTGTCTGTTAGATGGTCAGCTGCTTGCTCGAAGCGCTCGACGAACTTAACGGTTCTGCCTGCATCAATCGCTGCGTCTGCGATGATTTTTTGGAATAGGTCTGTACCCATTAAGCCAGAGCAAGAGTAGGTGAGTAGCGTGCCGCCTGGTTTTAGGATCTGCATCGCTAGCATGTTTACATCTTTATAGCCGTTTGCACCTGACGTTAGGTTGTTCTTACTTGAAACAAACTTTGGTGGGTCCATGATAACAACGTCAAATTTAGTACCTTGGTCACGGTACTCACGCAGTAGCTTGAAAACGTCGGCATTAAGGAACACGGCACGCTTCTTGGAAATATCAAACTCGTTAAGTTCAGCATTGAATTTCGCTGTATCAAGTGCGAGTTGAGATACGTCAGCGTTGATAACACGCTTGGCGTCGCCTTTAAGTGCGTAAAGGCCAAAACCGCCAGTGTATGAGAAACAGTTAAGGACATCTTTGC
This sequence comes from Vibrio chagasii, assembly GCA_041879415.1. NCBI lineage: Bacteria > Pseudomonadati > Pseudomonadota > Gammaproteobacteria > Vibrionales > Vibrionaceae > Vibrio > Vibrio chagasii. The sequence goes on from CP090851.1 coordinate 1,154,543, forward strand.
CTTTTACGTATTTCATAGACTCTTTACGGCTGTCGCGCTGGTCCATGTAGAAGCCTGTTTTGTGGCCTTCCATGATATTTACGCTGATCTTAACGCCATTCTCTTCAATGACGATAGATTTTGGTGGCTCTTTACCGTGAAGAACGCCAACTACCTGTTCTAAGCCTTCTTTCTTACGAACCGCCACATCAGAGCGCTCGTAAATGTTGCAGTCTGGGAAGCATTCGATTAGAGCTTCTACCAATACGCTTTTGTTGAATTCAGCACCTGCGCTGAGAAGTTGGCAAACCAAGTAGTCTTGATACTTATCGATGGTGATACCTGGTAAGCCGTCTGATTCCGCAGCGGTCAGGCGGTAACCCGTTAGGCCATCACGTTCAATGATGTCTTCACGTAATGATTGTGCGTCTTGAATTCGTTTTACGAAGAACGCTTTGTTGATTTCTTCTTTTTCAAATGTCCAAACACGTGCTCGAATTTGAGAAGATGGTGAGTAAGCAGCCTTCGCTAACCACTGACCATTGTGAGCATATACGTCTACCGTTTCACCCTGTTTTGGCTCGCCCTCGACTTTATCGATACCGCGTGAAAATACCCATGGGTGTTTACGGCGTAATGATTTGTCACGGCCTTTCGCTAGATGAATAGAAGGAGTCATAATTTACTCTGTTTGTTGAATTTGAAGGAGGGGTATTGTCGGGGAAGTGCAGGTGAAAAGCAAATAAGAAAGGGCTGCGTGAGCAGCCCTTGTCATGATTTTAATCAGTTAGATAGCAATATTCGAAATACTGCCTTTGAAAGACCAAGATTATGCCTTAAGGCCTGTCAATAACCCTTCCATCGTGTCACTTTGCTTACGAAGCTGGTCAACATTAGAATTACTCTTGCTGATCATTTCACAGATGCTATCAGATTGGTGACGAATCTCTTCGACGCTCTGTGCAATGTTATCAGCAACAACACCTTGCTCTTCAGCTGCCGTCGCGATTTGAGTACTGCTATCAGAAATTGATTGATTCTTTTCAGCGAGCGAACCGATCTCAACATTCACTTCAGACATCAATGTTTGTCCTTCATTTGCGTTGTTAACCGTCACTTCCATCAGCTTTGTCAACGACTGACTGTTACGTTGTAATGATTCAATCATGCTTTGGATCTCAACCGTTGCTTGTTGAGTTCGACCGGCAAGTGCACGAACTTCATCGGCAACAACCGCAAAACCGCGGCCTTGTTCACCCGCACGAGCAGCCTCGATAGCGGCGTTTAATGCAAGTAGGTTGGTCTGCTCTGAAATACCATTGATGGTTGTCACGACTTCATCAATTTGCGCTGCGTTTGCGTCCAGCTCTTCAACGGCTTGTGATGCAGATTGAATCTCTTGAGATAGGTTAGAGATAGATTCCAGCGTGTTTGAAACCTTAACTTGGCCACTTTGTGCAACACCACGAGCATCCATAGTTTGTGAACTCGATGCGTGAGCTAGGGTTGCTACCTCACGAATTGTCGCAGCCATTTGCTCTGTAGCGCTTGCTAAGCTGTTCAAGTGTTCTTGCTGATTGCCTGAAATATCTGAGCTTTGTTGTGTCGACTGATTTAGGTCAGAACTGATTTGCTGCATGAGCGCTACAGACTCTTGAATCGAAAGCACCATGTTTTGCTCACGTTCCGCAACTTTGTCGATAGTAATTGCGATTTCGCTAAACTCATCACGGACAGGGAAATAGTTCATACGACAAGTTAGGTCACCATTCGCGAGTGTGCTCAGTGCTTTGTTCATAGAGAACATTGCTCCGCCAATGAAAGTCATGATGTAGTAAACACCAAGTGCAATCAAAGTTAGAGTTACCGCAATGATCGATATCTGTGTCGCTGAGAGCGCAGACCATAGGTTTTGGTCGTGGTTAGCAACCAAGCTAAATGCACCATTCATAACTGAAACAGAGCCTACGCCATAACCAAGGGAGATAGTTTCGGAGCTATTAACCAGTTGAGCAACTTGTTCCTTGGTGAGTTGACCAGCTTCGATAAGCCCCTTCATTAAGAGTAATTCTTCTTGATAAAGGTGGGCCAGTAATGAATCCGCTGCACTATCTAAAACGAGAGTTAATATAACAAGAGCGAGAAGAGGTAATAAAAAGAGGAGATAGAACTTTTCTTGGATTTTTAGGTGAATGAGATATTTATCAATCCAACGAAATGGGATTTCTTTCATAATCGTTATACTCGAAGTAAGTCCACCAATAAGCGGTGAATGAATAGAGTCTCAACTATATCATTCATGCAATTTATGAGGCAACGTTATGAAAAATTCACAATCTATATTTGTCGTATCAGGCGTAGTTCAGTGTGTCGGCTTTCGATATTACACCAGTCGACAAGCTCAGAAGTTAGCCATTTCAGGGTACGCTAAGAACCTAAATGATGGTCGAGTTGAAGTGTTGGCTGTTGGCGAAAGTGGCCAGGTAGACAAGCTATACCAATGGTTGCAAGTAGGTCCTGCCAGCGCATCGGTAGACAGTGTGGTTAAGCAAAGGTTGGGAGAAGATGAAAAGCGCAATGTGCGTATCGGGGAGTTTCAAATACTGTAGCTAACTGACTACAGTATTTGATTGAGCTAGTCAGTAATCTGTTGTTACAGACACTTTGCTGGCTTAGGTAAGCCTGCAAGTTTAGTCGCTTGTTTCGCTGGGCCTTTTTTGAATAATTTGAACAGGTATTTACTGTTGCCTTTTTCAGGACCGTGGGCTTTTTCCATCGCTTTAACAAGCATGCGAACCGCAGGGGATGTGTTGAACTCTTCGTAAAAGCTCCTTACAAAATGCACGACTTCTAGGTGTGCTTCCGTAAGCTCAATGGCTTCGTCTTGTGCAAGAATTTCAATCATACCTTCTTCCCATTGTGTGTAATCCAATAGGTAGCCTTGAGCGTCGGTTTCGATTTGCTTGCCGTTATATTCAAACATGTTTAGTCCAGAATCCAATTAACTATTTGGATAGGGTACATGACCAAGTTTACCTTTCTCAATAGATATCGTAGTGATCTTGATAAATATTGATCCTATAGATACAAAAAAGCCCAAGAGATGGGCTCTTGGGCTAGATATTCTTCAATTAGGCGAGTGATTAGTCGTCGCTGCCCATGATGCCTAGGATGCTTAGTAGGCTGATGAAGATGTTGTAGATCGATACGTATAGGCTAACTGTCGCTGAGATGTAGTTAGTTTCACCGCCACGGATGATGTTTTGCGTTGTTAGCAAAATAACACCAGTCGAGAACAGGATGAACATACCGCTCATTGCTAATGACAGAATTGGCATTTGTAGGAAGATATTTGCAACCATACCTACAAGTAGCACGACGAAACCTGCTAGCAGCATACCGTTTAGGAAAGATAGGTCACGCTTAGTAGTAAGAGCGTAAGCCGATGCACCCATGAATGCTAATGCCGTGCCGCCTAGAGCAGTTAGGATAACATCACCCATGCCTGCGCCAACGTACATGTTTAAGATTGGACCGATGGTGTAGCCTAGGAAACCTGTAAACAGGAACGTAAAGACTAGACCCATGCTGTTGTCACGGTTCTTTTCTGTTAGGAAAAGTAGGCCGTAGAAACCAACTAGCATCATGATAAGACCAGGACGAGGAAGGTTCATCGCCATAGATACGCCTGCTACAACAGCAGACCAAAGTAGTGTCATAGACAGTAGTGCGTAGGTATTACGCAACACTTTATTGGTTTGCAGAGCACTTTCTTGAGATGCTGTGCGTGAAAACATAGGGCTGTTCATAATCTTCCTCGTAAGGTGACTTCAATAGTTATTAGTACATTTATGGGGCTGAAAGTTCGAAAAATCAAGTCTTACAGTCCACTTGTATACTTAAAATAATAATCAAAATAGCTGGTTAAGTATTTCTGAAGGTGTAACAAAGTATGTCTTATGCTGATATCAAAGTGCCACGGACACCCGATGTTTAACCTTTATACTTGCGTTACCTATTTATATCCTCCTATAAACCAACTATCAATTTGAAAAATAAAAAGGCGACCTCAGCCGCCTTTCTTAATTATGCATCATAACACCTTAATGGTGTAAGATTTGACTTAAGAAGTTTTGCGTTCTGTCTGACTGCGGATTTTCAAAGAAGTCGACAGGGTTGTTCTCTTCTATGATTTCCCCGGCATCCATGAAGATAACTCTATCGGCAACCTCCTTAGCAAAACCCATCTCGTGCGTTACACAAAGCATGGTCATGCCTTCTTCTGCCAGCTCAACCATAACATCTAGAACTTCACGAACCATTTCTGGATCGAGCGCTGATGTTGGTTCATCAAACAGCATTACTTGTGGGTTCATACATAGAGAACGTGCAATCGCTACACGCTGTTGCTGACCACCAGAAAGCTGACCTGGGAACTTGTCTGCTTGCTCTGGTATCTTTACACGTTCTAGGTATTTCATCGCAATGGCTTCAGCTTCTTCTTTCGGCATCTTTTTCACCCAGATAGGGGCTAGGGTGCAGTTCTCTAGTACCGTAAGGTGTGGAAATAGATTGAAGTGCTGGAAACACATGCCAACGTCACGACGAACGGCTTCGATGTTTTTTAGATCTTCAGTCAGCTCATTGCCAGACACAAAGATGTGTCCTTTTTGGTGTTCTTCTAATCGGTTGATACAGCGAATCATCGTTGATTTGCCTGAGCCAGAAGGGCCACAGATAACGATTTTTTCGCCTTTTTTAACTTCTAAGTTGATGTTCTTAAGAACGTGGAACTCACCGTACCACTTGTTCATGTCTTTAAGTTCAATCATTAACTCTTGCGATTCTGGGTTTAGTTGTTGCGTCATAATACGTCCTTGATCTTATTAACTATCGTTTGTGACCGGTGTGAAGTCTGTTTTCTAGCCATATCGAGTATCTCGACATGCCAAAACAGAACACCCAGAACACTAACGCGACAAATACATAACTTTCTGTTGCGAAGCCTAACCACTCAGGGTCGGTGTTCGCCGCTTGACCAATACCCAGTACATCGAACATACCGATGATAAGTACCAGACTGGTATCTTTGAACAAGCCAATGAATGTGTTCACGATTGATGGGATTGTGATTTTCAGCGCTTGAGGAAGAATAATCAGCCCCATCTTTTTCCAATAGGTTAGACCAAGAGCATCTGCAGCTTCGTACTGTCCTTTTGGAATAGCTTGCAGGCCACCACGAATAACCTCGGCCATATAAGCGGCACTAAATAGAACCACACCTACTAGCGCACGGAATAACTTGTCGGTCTCAGAACCCGCAGTAAGGAATAGTGGCAGCATTACAGATGCCATGAACAGCACCGTAATCAGTGGGACACCACGCCAAATTTCAATGTACACAGTACAAATACTACGGATGATCGGCATTTCAGAGCGACGGCCAAGCGCCAATGCGACACCAATCGGTAGTGACACAACGATACCTACTAACGCAATGATAAGCGTAACAAGTAGGCCACCCCATTTGTGCGTATCAACAACTTCCAATCCAAATACACCGCCGTATAGCAAGCCAGCAATGATGAATGGGTAGATGTTTACGAAGAATAACCAAATCCAAGTGCGTTTAGGTGTCTTCTCGTAGGCTAATAGCGCGACAAAGATAGCCAATGTTGCGTAGAAAAGGCGAGGGCGCCACAGTTCAGCTTCTGGATAGAAGCCATACATGAACTGATCCCAACGTACGCTGATGAACACCCAGCAAGCCCCTTCACTAGTACAAGCATCACGTGTTGTTCCGACCCAGTCTGCATTTAGGAAAGCCCAATCGAATGTTGTCCAGAGTAGTGAGAAAGCGATGTAACCTAGAACAACGGTAACGATACTGTTGATTGGCCCATTAAAGAGATTCTTTCTTAACCAACCGACTACACCAACGGTATTAGCGGGAGGTGGAAGATCCGGTTGAAATTGATGTGTGCTCATATTATCTCTCCACCAATGCTACTTTACGGTTATAGATATTCATTAACGCAGAGGTCAATAAGCTTAGCGTTAGGTATACACCCATGGTCATGGCAATAATCTCGATTGCTTGACCTGTTTGGTTGAGAGTCGTACCTGCAAACACAGAAACTAAGTCAGGGTAGCCAATAGCCATTGCTAACGAAGAGTTCTTAGTGAGGTTTAAGTATTGGCTGGTTAGCGGTGGAATGATGATTCGCAGCGCTTGAGGAATAATAACCAGTTTTAATGTGCGAGCTCGAGGAAGACCTAGAGACATCGCAGCTTCTGTTTGACCGTGGCTAACCGCATTAATACCAGAACGTACGATCTCTGCGATAAACGATGCCGTATAGATACTCAAGGCCAATACAAGAGCGGCCAATTCAGGGATGATGCTGATACCACCTCTAAAGTTAAAGCCTTTCAACTCTGGATATTCCGCCGAGATTGGCATGCCAAGAACAAAGTAGACAACCAGAGGTAGACCAACGATTAAGCTCAATGCGATTCGAAGCATTGGGGTTTGTTGCCCCGTCAGTTTCTGTTTGTTGTTAGCCCAAATATTAATGATGATGGTGGCAATGATGCCAACAATTAACGCGCCGATAACGAAGCTGCTTCCTTGTTCAAGAATAGGAGCAGGTAGGTAAAGGCCACGCACATTTAGGAAGATAGCTTCACCCAAACTGAGACTTTGTCTTGCCGATGGGAGAGCTTGAAGAACCGCGAAATACCAAAAGAAGATTTGAAGTAGTAGTGGGATATTTCGGAAGATTTCAATGTATACCGCTGCAAAACGGCTCACTAACCAGTTAGATGACAGTCGAGCGACGCCCATAGTGAAACCAAGTACCGTGGCTAGAATAATACCTAGTACCGATACCAAAGCGGTGTTTAATAAGCCGACAACGAAAGTTCTACCATATGAGAAGGTTTCGTCATACTCGACGAGGGTAAGGCCGATACCAAAACCCGCCTCTTGACTCAAAAAGTCAAAACCAGTGGCGATGCCTCGGGCTTCCAGATTGGTAAGGGCGTTGTTTACGATAGTATAGAAGAAGGCGCCAAGTGCTCCGATGGCGATGATCTGGAAAACAACAGATCGAAAAGTCGGGTTGTATAACAGGTTAGCACTTTTAGCTTCGGGCTTTTCCTGGGAAGGAGTAAGAGTGTTGTTAGGTTTCATACTGCAATAACCTCAAATCCATTTAATATTTAGGGCGGAAAAACCGCCCTAAATCGTGTTACTCAATTATTCATTTTTCGGGTTGTTGCTATCGAGTTAAAAGGCTTGATAGCAACGTTTACGAACAAGTAATCACGTCGTGTGCTATTAACGGATTGGTGGAGCGTACATAAAGCCGCCCGCATTCCATAACGCATTTACACCACGATCGATTTGAAGTGGAGAACCTGTACCAACAGTACGCTCGAAACTCTCACCGTAGTTACCAACTTGCTTGATGATTTGGTAACCCCAGTCGTCACGAATGCCAAGACCTTTACCTTTAGGACCGTCTACACCAAGAATACGCTTGATGTTTGGATCTTTTGACTTAAGCATTTCGTCAGCATTTTTAGAAGATATACCGTACTCTTCCGCATTAACCATTGCTGAAAGTGTCCACTTAGCAACGTTGAACCATTTGTCATCGTCTTGACGAACAACTGGGCCTAGAGGCTCTTTAGAGATAATTTCAGGAAGTACTTGTGCAGATTTTGGATCAGCTAGGTTTAAGCGAAGTGCGTATAGACCAGATTGGTCAGTCGTTAGCACATCACAACGACCTGCGTCGAAACCTTTAGATGTTTGTGCTGCTGTATCAAATACCACTGGTTTGTAAGACATGCCGTTGTTACGGAAGTAATCGGCTAGGTTTAGCTCAGTCGTTGTACCTGATTGAACACATACAGAAGCGCCATCAAGTTCTAGAGCGCTGGTTAGGCCAAGATCTTTCTTAACCATGAAGCCTTGACCATCGTAGTAGTTAACGCCTACGAAGTTCAGACCTAGAGCCGTGTCACGATGCAGTGTCCATGTTGTGTTACGAGACAGTACGTCGATTTCGCCAGATTGAAGCGCAGTGAAACGCTCTTTTGCTGTTAGAGGTACATACTTAACTTTAGTCTTGTCACCGAGTACAGCCGCTGCAAGAGCTTGACAATACTCAACATCGATTCCTTCCCATTCACCTTTTGAGTTTGGGTTAGAGAACCCTGGAAGACCTGTACTTACACCACAAGTTAAGAAGCCTTGAGATGTGACTTTGTCCAGAGTGCTTTCTGCCGCTGATGCTGATGTTGCCATCATCGCAGTTGATGCAGCTACTACTGAAGCAAGAAGTGTTAGTTTATTTGTCATTTGTATCCTTCCTTGTTAACCAGGTGACACCTGATACTCGTGCTCATTTGAGTTTTTCTATATGTGTTGCGTTTTCTATGACCTTGTTGTTCAAATCAAACGAGTTGCATTTTGCAAATGAAACTGTGTGCGATTTAATCAACTGTTTATAAGGTTAGGAAAGGATCTGTAGTTTCACAAATGTATAATTTAAAAAGATTTTTGAATGAAATCACAAATCCGAACACATTTAGAATGACCAAATGTTAACTGAATGTAAATAGTGAAAAGGTTCACACTGTTGGTGCAACAAGATTTAGATTTTTATATTGATAATCGACTAGATAAAAATCCTGAATGAATCTCACACTGGTGAAAGATTAAACTTTAAAAAGATTGAAATTTGGTCAATAAATATTTTTATTGCACTTCGATAGTTATTAATATGCTCCAAATTTGGTAGCATGGTTGAATAGTTATTGAAGTCATCTCAAGGAAGAACATGCGTTATTTCCCAATGTTTTTGGATGTAGAGAATAAGCCTATTCTCGTGGTCGGTGGGGGTGAGGTTGCTTGCCGTAAAGTGGACAGCTTGCTGAGAGCCGGCGCCGATGTCACTTTAGTGTCTCCCAAGGTAGCACCTTACTTACAACAGCTTGTTGATGAGAACAAACTTCACTGGGTGCAAAATTTTTACTCGTCACAAATCATCTCTAAAGAATACCTTCAAGTATGGGCTACTACAGACAACCCTAGCTTGAATCATCAAGTGTATAATGATGCAAAGAAACTGGGTATTTTAGTCAACGTGGTTGATGATTTGCCATACTGCGACTTCATTACACCTTCAATGATAAATCGTGGAAGAATCCAAATTGCGATCTCCAGTGGTGGTGCATCACCTGTTTTGGTGAGAAATATTAGAGAAAAACTCGAAACAGTATTACCTCAGAATATCGGTCTTCTCGCTGACTTTGGTGCATCAAAACGCAACTCGATCAAAGAGTCGTTTCCTACCGTCGATGAACGTCGCAAGTTTTGGGAGCGCTTTTTATCATCCAGTTTTATCGAGCAGGTAACGGATAGAGAGCAATTAGAAGCGCATTACCAACAAGCGCTGACAGAAGGCGTTGATAGCGAAGGGCAGGTAACTTGGATCGAATTTGAACAAGATGTCGAGTTGTTGTCCATGAAGGCGTTACGCTTAATGCAGGAAGCTGAATTGGTACTGGCTCCCACAGAGTGCCCATTTGAATATGTGGACCTGTGTCGTCGTGATGCAGAAAGAGAAAGCTATGCTAATAGCGGAGAGCTCTCGACTAAGCTTGAGCAAGCAAAAGCTGAAAACTTAAGAGTATGTGTGTTCATCCCACCAGCGAGTGTTGAATTTAACCTCTTGGTAGGAAAAGACTTGAAGCTCTCTTCTGCCAAGGTTCTAAGCTGAAGCTAATAAGCATGGCACTTATAGAAGTCATATCCGTCTAGGGATTGTCATTGCTGCTTAGGGATATGCTTAACGAAACAGCCAGATAAATAAAAAGCCACTTCGCAGGAAGTGGCTTTTTGCTATTTCGAACACAAATTGTGACTAGGATAGAGCAACGGATAAACGTGGTTGCTCAAATCCCAATTAGTCGCGGAAGTTATCGAATTGGAAAGGTTGACCAAGTTCACCGTTACGAACTAGTGCCATTACAGCTTGTAGATCGTCACGCTTCTTACCTGTTACGCGTACTTTTTCACCTTGAATAGACGCTTGAACCTTAATCTTGTTATCTTTAATTAGCTTAACGATTTTCTTTGCAACATCAGTTTCGATACCTTGCTTAAAGATAACCGTTTGGTGCCAAGTGCGACCTGTTTGATCTGCTGCTTTCGCTTCCATCGCGTTAGGATCAACATTGCGCTTCGTTAGGTTGCTACGAAGAATATCGCGCATTTGCTTAAGCTGGAAATCGTCTTGAGCAGTCAGTTTTACCGACTCATCTTTGTAGTCAAAGCTTGCGTCAACACCGCGGAAATCGAAACGAGTCGATAGTTCACGGTTAGCATTGTCTACAGCGTTACGTAGTTCTACTGCTTCTACTTCAGAGATAATGTCAAATGATGGCATTGTGTTATTTCCTTAAGCTAAGTTTCTATCTTTAATTGCTGTTGCAAGCATGTCTAACATTGTCGCGGTATCTTCCCAGCTTAGACATGGATCGGTAATCGACTTGCCGTATTCTAGGTTATTGATATCCGTCATTGGCTGGTTACCTTCTTTAATGAAGCTTTCCGCCATGATGCCTGCAATTTGATTTTTGTTAGATTTAATCTGTTCACAGATGTCTTTTGCAACGTCTAACTGCTTGCGGTGTTGCTTTTCACAGTTAGCATGGCTGAAGTCTACGACTAAACGTTGAGGTAGGTCGAACTCAGCAAGTTGCTTACATGCGTTATCAACAGATTCTGCATCAAAGTTTGGACCTTTATCACCACCACGTAGAATGACGTGACCGTATGGGTTGCCTGAAGTGCGGTAAACCGTCATACGACCATTTTTATCTGGTGAGTAGAAGTAGTGAGAAGCTTGTGATGCGCGAATCGCATCAATAGCGATCTTGATGTTGCCGTTTGTCGCGTTTTTGAAGCCAACAGGGCAAGACAGTGCTGAAGCCATTTCACGGTGAATCTGAGATTCTGTAGTACGAGCACCAATTGCGCCCCAAGTGATTAGGTCTGCAATGTATTGACCCGTGATCATATCAAGGAACTCAGTCGCGGTTGCTAGGCCAAGCTTGTTGATATCAAGCAGAAGCTGACGTGCTTTGTTTAAACCTGTTTCCAGTGCGTATGAACCATCAAGGTTTGGATCGGTAATCAGACCTTTCCAACCTACAACCGTGCGCGGTTTCTCGAAGTAGGTTCTCATTACAACAAACAATTCGTCTTTGTATTGTTCTTGAATTTGGCTCAGGCGCTCAGCGTAATCAAGTGCCGCTTCTGTATCGTGAACAGAGCAAGGGCCTACGATAACTAATAGGCGGTTATCACGACCAGTTAGGATATCTTCGATTTGGCGGCGAGAATTTGCAATACGCTCAGCAACGTCGTCAGTAATTGGGTGTGCGTTGCCTAATTCGGCAGGAGTTGGCATAGGACCCAGAGCTTGGGTTCTCAACTCATCAGTTTTTAATGGCATGTGATAGCTTTTTTATTCTATTGCGAAGTGGTTAAGATAACGGAATTGAACCGAGGAATAAACTCTCTTAAGTCAAAGTTATCTCTGTTATTACTAATATTCTTATTTTTATCAGCAGCCCGACGCTAAATACGGGATTTTCACTTGTATTAACAGGCAGCTATCGGTATTTTCGTTTGAACACAACATAAAAATGCTGGAGCAGCAATGACTCAAGAAAATCAAAGCACTTTGCACCCAGAACTAGTCTTAGGCGATGTGCTGCCTTCTTATAACGATAATAATAATTCTAACCACTTATACGTCTCTCTCTCTGAATTGGTCATGGATCGTGTCTTCTACCATCCAAGTATTGAAAGCCATTTAGATACACTTTCTGATATAGAGAAAACCTCTCTAGACGCCATTCTTGGTGGCAAAAGCGTTGATGAGCATTTCGTTTCTAACTTAGTTACGGCGATTCAAGCGGCAGTTCAACCAAATCATGCTTCTGTACGTATCGCGTTAAGCAACGCTGACAGCTACGGCTTTCGTTCGCTGTTAGGCGGCAATTGCGAAGTGGAAGAAGTAAACCCAGCACTTGGTGTTCGTGGTGTTGCGCGTTATGCGACACAAGAGTACAGCAAAGCCTTTGCTTTGGAGTGTCAGGTAGTTAAGACTCTGCGTGAACAAGGCGTTAATGTAGAAGTGGTGGTTCCTTATGTGCGCGCATTAAGCGACGCGGCTAAGATCATCGATTTACTTGCAGAACAAGGTTTGCCTCGTGGGTTGAATGGCTTGAAGGTGTTGTTCTCATGCGATGTGCCATCTGCGGTTCTACTGAGTGAACGTCTACTGCATTATTTTGATGGTGTGGTAGTGAATGTCGACAGCCTAGCGTCTTTCACACTTGGTGTTGATAAGCAGAATGAAGCGCAGCAACATGCTTTTGACCCACAAAACGAAGCGGTAATTACGTTGCTAGACATGATTGTAAAAGCGACACAGAACGCTAAGAAACCCGTTTTGCTTGTGACGCAAGGCTTGGTTGATTATCCGCGCCTACAAGGTTACATCGCTGATCTTGAAGGTGTTGAAACCGTTGTGACGGCATAATTTAGCTTATTGCTTTAATTAATCAACTTGCTTTATGAGTTGATGCTAAGTGCTAACGCCTTGAGGATAAAAGAGATATCATTGTGTGATGATATCTCTTTTTTGTAACATTTTTTTGACATTTAAATCGTTAGTCGATTAACTGGTCTGATGACTAATTAGGCTAGGTGATTCGAATGTTAACCCCTCTACAAAAAGCAAATTTCTATTTAAGCATGTTTGGCTTTTTCAAAGTCCCACTCATCTGGCTGTGTCGACCAAAGCTTCTGGTACTCGATAACGAGCGTGTAGAGGTGAAAATTCCGCTCAGAAGGCGGACCAAAAACCATCTAAATAGCATGTACTTTGGTGTTTTAGCTGTGGGTGCGGATGTGGCAGGCGGCTTTCTTGCGATGAGTAAATCTCAGCAGCAAGGCGAGAAGATCTCTTTGGCGTTTAAAGAGGTGACAGGTAACTTTCTGAAGCGCCCTGAAGGTGATGTGCATTTCACTTGCACTGATGGTGAGTTGATCAACACTATGCTGGCAGAAACCATGTCGACCGGGGAGCGAGTGAATCAGCCAGTAACCATTGTCGCAACATGCCCGTCTCTTCATGGCGATGAGCCGATGGCAGAATTTACGCTCACGCTTTCTATCAAAAAGATCCCATCTAGAAAGTAGTCACAAGTAGCTGTTCATATGACATTGGGTGGGATTCAAACCAAAAAAAACGGTATGTGAATGTATATCCACATACCGTAATAGTAACATTCGTCTTAGCACTATGACTCTTGTGTGATTTGTTCGATATCGACAATCTTTGAACGGTTCATGACGATCTTCCAACGATAGTAAGTTGGTTCGTTGTCGTGGTTGTTCTCTTTGATGATTAGGTTGAGTAGATGACGCTTCTCAACGGACTCTCGACTCACTTGGCCTTCGTTCAATCGATAAATCTTATTTGAGCCCTTATCCATTAAGCGTGTCAGCGCTCTTAGGCTGATCGATAAGGTTTCCCGCGTTTCCTCATAGCCACTCATAAACGTTGATGTCGACATCTCCGTATGCGAGCGGTAATGCAAGATTTGCTCTTCACGCTGCACCACACGTTTCTTGCGTATCGACTGAATGCGGTCTGCGAGTTTAGAAAAGCTTGCGTAGTCCAACCACTCGAGTTTATGACCAACTGACTTATTGGTCGTTGGATCGTAATAACGGCGTTTCCACTTTGGCTTGCCTTTACGAAGCCAGCGCCAAAGAATATCTCTTAAATCGTCTTTGAAGATCTCGCGTAGCGCATAGATAAAAGACATCGCGACGATGAAAGAAGCGGTAATCTCTCCAAGGAAATCTCGGGCTAAGATAACCGTTGTGGTTACAACTACCATCACTAAGCCTGTCGCAACACCTTTCACGGCTCGTTTCACGTTTTTACCCATCGAGGTGGTTTTCTCTTTGAGTACGATAGGGTGCTCAATTAAACGACGCAGTAAGCGCATTTTGTTACTCAAGCGGGTTACGTCTTCTCGTACCTTGGCTGAGTTGTATCGGTTCAGTTTTCTATGAGCGGTCTCTTTATCGCAAAGGGTTAAAAGGCGCTCTTTAATGGTTGAATACTCGCTACCACGAGGCATGTGTGACACTAGCGATAGGAATTTTTGCTCGGTGTACCAAGATAGGTAGTTGTCGATATTGGCGTAGTAGCGTTTTAAGTTTTCTTCATAAGGGATACTTCGACGCAGCTTCTTTAATATGTCTAAAGCCAGTTCGATAACTTCATCCACTTCGTCTGCCGTTACGTCGTCACTATCATTCTTGTTTAAGCTGCTAACGGCTTTATCTAATGCGATAACATATTGATAGGCGAACAAGCTCAAACTTACACGGTATTGAGTGGTAGAGAGTCGTCCACGTTTTGCCAAACGGCTGTGTACCAGAGGCAGTAGTGTTTTATCACTGTAGTACGCGCGTTTTTGAGTGATTGAGCTATAGAAAAATGCGCTCTCAGAAAGTACTTCTGGAGTGAGTCCAAGTTCACCGGGAATGAATAGATAAACGTCCATGTCGAGCTTTTTTGTCTTAGCCATTGCATGGTTAATTTTGAGTGTTATCGCATCTTGTTTATCAACGGTGATCAACGATGGCTCCTAGAATGTAAAAATATGAATGAAACTAGCGAAAGCATATCAGAGATCACGTATAATCTCCGCCAAATTTAAAGTAGAGACAATCTTGATGATTAATATTGGTCAAATAAACAACTTAGAAGTAGTAAAACAAGCAGATTTCGGTGTATTCCTTGACGCTAGCGACTATGGAACCGTGTTGCTGCCGAAACGATTTACTCCTGAAGGTGTTGAAATTGGTCAAAAGTTAGATGTGTTCTTATACATTGATTCTGACAACCAGATCGCTGCAACGACTGAAAAACCTATCGCACAAGTTGGCCAGTTTGGCTTGATGACTGTTGAAGGTGTAAACAGCACCGGTGCATTCATGAACTGGGGCGTGAAAGGTAAAGACCTACTGGTTCCTTTCAGCGAACAACGTGGTCGATTAAACGAAGGCCAGTCAATCTTAGTATATGTGTACATTGATAAAGCATCTAGCCGTATTGTAGGTACAACTAAGTTTAACAAATGGTTAGACAACACTCCGGCGAATTACAAACGCAACCAGCAAGTTGACTTAATCATCGCTGAACGCAGTCAGTTAGGCTATAAAGCGATTGTTAATGGCGAGCACTGGGGCATGATTTTCCCATCTGACATTATCGGTAAATTGTTTATTGGTAAAACGCTGAAAGGCTACATTAAAAACATTCGTGAAGAAGACGGTAAGATTGACCTTTCTCTTCAGAAAGTGGGTGTAGCTAAGATGGATGACCTAAGCGTTAAGATCTTAGACTTGCTTGAGAAGAAAGGCGGCTTTTTACCTTTGAATGATAAGTCCTCACCTGAAGCGATCTTCTCTGCTTTCAGAACCAGCAAAGGTACATTCAAAAAGACCATCGGTGGTTTGTACAAGGCTGGCAAGATCTCTATCGATAAAGAAGGCATCAGCCTAGCTAAATAAGCCAAACCCTCGGTCAAAAAAAAGCCCAAACTTTCCTGTTTGGGCTTAGGGGAAAGGGCTCCGAAGAGCCTACGCTAATCGTTTCAATTCTTTATTTACTAGATGTAGTTTAGTTTAATTTTCCCAATATGCGATTTTTGACTGTGAAAATAGCGACTTGAATTGATGGTTTTATAATTAAGCGTGCTTCGAAGACCTTTTTGCATAGATCGCATGACTTAAGTTCAATAGAAAAAGCCCAAGCAACGTACGTTGTTTGGGCTTTTTGTTTGTTCGCCTATCTGCCTATTCAGCGGTAGGGCTGGAATTGTGGCTAGAACAGGTTCTTATCACGTACTAATTCTCGTGGCAGACCGTTTTTAACTCGATTGCCAACCCACTTACCAAGGCCAATGATTGCGCCATTGTATTTGACCAGCACTTCACCTTTGCCAGATAAGCCTTCCGGGCGAACATCTCTACCCATGAACCACTCACGAGCATCTTCGATAGTGAGTTCAACGATGTTAGCTTCGTTGCCAGTGGCTAGTGTCGTTGCCACTTGGTGTTGCCAGCGGTAGCCTTTTTTGTGGGTTTCTGCGATCTTGATGCCCATGCGAGAGAAACGGAATTCACCGATCATTGGCTCCAATGCTTCAGGGAATAACCAGACGTCTTTGTCACGAATCCACACCTGAGTATCTGATGGCAGCTCGATATCTAGTGCACTTAAAAGCTGCTCAGCAACTTCTTGTTGTGCTTTCTTCGAAGCCTTCTCGAATGGGAACTTACCTAAACGCTTCTTCACTTCTGGTGGTGTCACAGAAGCTAGTTTTCGGATACGGGCAACGAAGAAGCCTTCAGAGTCATATACCTGAGGGAAGATGTGTAGGAAGCCTTCTTCTGTTGTGGTTGCTTTCGCGTTATCGAATAGGGACTCTAGAGATTCAAATTCCACTGCATCACCAAAGGTCTCTTTTAAGTGATGGCATACTTGTTGGTTTTCTTCTGTGCTTAACGTGCATGTCGAGTAGACCAATACACCATTAGGTTTAAGAGCGTGGAATGCACTTTCAATGAGGTCTTTTTGCGTGTCTGCAATCTCAACAACCGATTGGTACGTCCAGTTCTTCATTGCGTCGGCATCTTTACGAATTGTGCCTTCACCAGAGCAGGGTGCATCTAGCAATACAGCGTCGAACTGTTCAGGTAACCAGCCACCAAATACACGACCATCAAAGTTACTGAGTGCTGCATTTCTTACACCGCAGCGTTCAATGTTAGCGTGAAGCACTTTAACTCGGCTTGCTGCGTATTCATTGGCAACCAACACACCACGGTTGTTCATCAGCGCTGCAATTTGAGTGGTTTTAGAACCTGGAGCCGCAGCGGTATCTAGAACTGCTTGATAGTTCTCTTCACCTTGGAAAAGAGCTGACGGTGGCATCATTGAGCTGGCTTCTTGGATGTAGAACAAACCAGACATGTGCTCGGCAGTGTTACCTAGTGGCGCTTCAGTTTCATCGGCCGTGATCCAAAAACCCGTTTCACACCAAGGTACTGGTTCCAGTTCCCAACCTTTATCTTTTGCGCGCACCAGAAAGTCTTCAACACTGATTTTGAGAGTGTTCACTCGAATACTTTTACGAAGTGGCTTTTGACAAGAAGCGACAAACGAAGCCATGTCTAAATGGCTAGGCATAATGCTTTCAATATGAGTAAGGAATTCTTCTGGGATATATACGTTAGCGTGCAAATGGGTATCTCGATTTTTAGCGTGAATGCGAGCAGTTTAAAGCAAAATGAGGCTGTCCTAAACCAAATTTGCTTTAAACAATAAAAATGCAGCCCTAGGGCTGCATTTAGATGTGAATTGTCGGTTATTCGCTCAGAGGACTGGAGCTATGAGTCAAGCCTATGGACGAGGGATGGCCGTTCTCCACGATTTCCACTCGTCTTCCGCTTTAGGGTACAAGTAGAATGACTGGTCTTCTTCTGCCAAAGGCTGCAGTTCATCGGTTGGCGGTGTTGAGAAAGTAATGCCACCTCTGATTAAGCTATCGACAGTGCCTGCCTTGATGTTTGCACCAGACAAGCCGATAGATACATCTACACCTGATACATTCCAGAACACACTGTTGGCACGAATTAAGTAAGCGAACTCTGGTTTGATTTGAATCGTAGAGATAATACGATCTGCAAACTCACCAAGTTGAACGTCAATCACTGTACCGATTTCTAATTCGCGGAACAGAATTGGCGTACCTTCTGATACCGAACCACGGCTCTCGCTTTGTAGTGTGAAAATCTTGCCTTCAGGTTGAACTGGACCATTACTTAGCTTGAATGCTGTGGTTTTGTTTCCTTTACCCGGTTCAACTTTAATGTGCTTAGAAATCAGAGAAGAGACATTCTTAATCCCGTTCAAACCAATCTCCGGCTCAGCTAGCCAAAAATGACTGCCAGCAACGGCTATTTTATCGACATACTCAGGAAGGATACGAGCCGTAATCTCAATGCCACCTTTAGTGAAATTGGGAACGACTAAAGTCACTTCACCGACATTGACGCCTTGATATTTAATTGGCGTGCCTTTGCTGACTTCTTGATCACCTGACGACGTAATCGTGATGGCACGGCCAAATTTACGCGCAGATTTAGAGTCGTTATAGAGCTTCCAAACATCACCGAGTTTATTGTCGATACCCGGTAGTGAATCAAACGCAATGCCGCCTTGAATTAATGTTTTCACTGGTGCCGCTTTGATACTGATGCCTGATAAAGACGCGTCGACCTCAACACCAGAACGATTCCAAAAAACGGTATTGTTGTTTAGTAGGTGTGTGTAGCGGTTTTCGATGGTAACTTGGATTCTTACGCCGCCGTCAGCAAGCTGAAAATCACTCACACTACCAACTTGTAGGTTGCGGTAGAGTAGTGGGCTACCTTTAGAAATTGATGGTAACTCACTTGCGAACAACGTTAGTGTCTTAGAGCCCGATTGGTTGAGCTTTGCAATCTCAGCGAGTGATTTACTTTGGAAAAGTTGGTAGCTTTCTCTTGTTTGATCTTTACCCTCGCTCACGAAGCTAATAGAGCCTGTCAGTAGCTGTTTTGCTGGTGGGACGGTCACACTTAAGCCTGATTCTGTCAGTTCAGCGCTCGCGCTGCCGGTTACGAAGAAGCGGTTATTACTTTTGATAAGGTGAGCGTATTGATTGTCGATCAGCGCGTCCATGAACACTTCGTGCTTATCGCTTCCGGTACCAACTCCATCAACTAAACCTACTTTGATGATTGAGCCAACAGGTATGCCTTTATAGAGTAGTTGTGTGCCTACATCGAGACCAAAAGAATTGTTCGAGGTAAGGCGAATAGCAACGGATTTTTCTTGCTCTTGGCTATATTCCGTTTTGCGAATCGCAGTGAAACGTCGTGCTTTTTCACCTTCACCTGGCACTAGCGTTAAGAAGTTGCCCGTCACCAAGTTAGCGATGTTCTTCATTCCTGTCAGCGATAGTTCAGCTTCTTCGAGGATGAACTTACTGCCACTGTTAAGGAAATCACTGAACGCAGGTTGGATAGCTGCAGATGCGATGACATTTTCACGACCTTCGCTGAGTGATAAGTCGGTAATTTGACCGATTTCGATGCCGCGGTACATGATTGGAGCGCCAGTTGCACTGATCTTATTATCATCAGGGACAGCAATCTTAATAGAGATACCACGACCAGCGGTTTTTAGATCTGGGTAGAGTTTGAATTTGGTGTTCATCTCAACTGGCTGACCATCTCCAGGTGAGTCTACGGCGATAGAACCACCTAACAGAGCGCTTAGGCTTTCCAAGCGAACATCAACACCAGAAAATCCGATACTTGCACCTAAGCCACTGACGTTCCAGAAACGGCTTTGGTCGGTAATGATATGGCTGTATTCATCTTTAATAGCCGCTTGAATCGTGACTGACTTTCCGCTTTCGTTAAGCTGATAGTTGTAGACCTCACCGATTGGGATTTTACGATAAACAATCTGAGAGCCAACAGAGACGCCGCCCAAATCTTTTGTAGTCAGTGATATGTTCAAGCCATCGGCAGCTAACAAGTCAGAAGGTGCAGACTCCAAAGCTTGGAAAACAGTTTCTGGTTCTTGTTTCGTTTCACTTGGGTGAATTGCAATGTAGTTACCGGATACCAACGCATCTAACCCAGATATTCCAGATAAGCTTGCGGTCGGCTTCACTAACCAAAAACGAGTGCCTTTAGATAACAGCTTTTTTGCTTCCGGATAGATATCAGCATCAACATAGATATTAGATAAGTCTTTCGATAGGGTAATATCGCGGACCATACCCACTTCTAAGCCTTGGTAGCGAATCGTGGTGCGTCCTGCGACTAAGCCTGCCGCATCTGAGAAGTAGATCTGCACACGTTGGCCTGCATCATGGACTGACTTCATGACTAGCCAGCCAGCAAGTGCAACGGTGAGGATCGGCAGAATCCACAAAGGAGAAATCCCTTTGTTTTTTCTGACTTCCGGTGAATATGATGTTTGTGATTGGTTATTGTCGTTCATTCACTGACTCATCTTTAGAGGTATAGTTATCCCAAATTAGCCTAGGATCTAAGCTTTCCGCTGCCAGCATTGTTAGAACAACAACCACGCCGAAAGCGACTGCACCATAACCTGGTGTGAAGTTTAAAATTTGTCCACGGTCGACCAATGTCATCATGATCGAAATAACGAACAGATCCATAACGGACCATTTCCCCACCCATTTCACGATAAAATAGATGGTCATGCGTTGTCTGTGGTAAAGCGCTCGTTTCATTTGAATACAAATCAATATGTAAGCAAGCCCAAGAATTTTGGCCACGGGAACGACAATACTCGCAATAAAAATGATGGCAGCGATGCCGTACATGTCGCTATTAATCAAAGAGGCGACACCTGAAATGATCGTATCTTCGAGTCGTTGGCCGTTTGTAATAAGAATAGATATAGGAATCACGTTCGCTGGCACAATCGCAACGGCGGCAGCAAAAAGCAGTGCCCATGTCTTTTGGATCGAGTAAGGCTTGCGGTGATACAAAGCATGATGACAACGAACACAAGCGTGACCGTCAGGCTGAGAAAGGTGGCAGTTGTGGCAGTGCACGTTCTTGTTTTTGGTAAAACTATATTCCGATTCTTTTGCCCACGCTTCCCAATAGCGGCGAACACTAATTCGGCTCACCAGTAACACGCTAAATAGCTGGAGTAAGATCAGGCCAATTAAACCGGGACCAACAAATATGTCAGAGTAGTCTTGTAGCTTAAAACAGGAGATCGCCACGCTCACTAAGAACACATCCAGCATCATCCAATGTTTTAAGGTCTGAATGATGACCAGCGAGTAGCGAAACGGTGTAAAGAAGCCAAAACGAAGCGAGAAGTGGCTGATTAATACAGAACTACAAACGAGCAACGGCGCTATTGAACTACAGAATAGGATGAGTAAGCCGAGCAGTGGAAAACCTTCATTCATCAAGGTAAATACGCCGGATGGCAGCGTAGCGGGAATCATCACCCCAATAAGACGAATGCTAATGAAATCGAAAAAGTGAGACGGGATAAACAGCAACAAGCAGGTTATCGCGATTGCTAGGTTTCCAGAAAGGCTAGGGGTGCCACCTCGGTAAAGCTGGGTACCACACCTCGGGCAATAGGCGGATTTTCCTAGTGGGATGTCCACCTTGTTGATAGGAAGCTCACAGCCCTGACACAAACGGACAGAGCTACTGTCGCTTTGATGCTTGGTCGTTGATAAACCTTGGGTTACCGATGGGGAGGTCATGCGACCTCCCGCATTGAATGGTATGTCAGTTTAGAAGTGTGGTGTATGTGGCTAGGACAATAACTATCAGGCGTGCGATTGCACACTGCCATAGAGTGTTTGATAAAGTCCTTGTTGTTCAACCAGTTCACCATGTGTTCCCGTCTGTGTGACTTGTCCATCTTCTAAAACATAGATTAGATCGGCTTGTTTCACCGCTGATAAGCGATGAGCCACGATTAAAGTTGTGCGGTCTTTCAAAAACTCACTCAACGCTTTATGCAGTGCAGACTCTGTTGCCGTATCTAATGCTGATGTTGCTTCATCAAGAATAACAAACTTAGGATTGCTCAGCACCATACGAGCAATGGCTAGACGTTGTCGTTGACCACCTGAAAGGCGAACACCGTTCCTACCAATTTGAGTATCTAAGCCGTTACTCAACTGCTTGATCACGTCTTGCATTTGAGAGACTTCAAGCGCGCGCCACAACGACATTTCATCGTAGTCAGCACCAAGGGTCAGATTATGCCTTAATGTATCGTTGAAGAGTATAGGTTGTTGTAAAACAACAGCAATTTGATTGCGTATAATATCAAAACTGATGTCATCGGTGGTTTCACCGTTGTAGCGAATACATCCAGAGTCTGCTTGATAAACCCCAATCAGCAATTGGATTAGCGTGGATTTGCCGCCACCACTAGCCCCAACCAATGCCACTTTTTTACCAGCAGGTATGTGCAGCGAGAGGTTATTTAAAACAGTGTTTTCTAATGTGTAAGAGAATGTAACGTTATCAATGTCGACTGTCACTTCTTCATCATCACTGAACGGGTTCACTTTGCTGACTGGGCGCTTCTCTTCTTCTAGTTGTAGAAGGTCATTTATACGTTGCAGCGCTGCTTTAGCGCTATACCAAGAGAATTGAATACCGAGCAGCTCTTGTACCGGGCCTAACATAAACCACAGGTAGCCGAATACAGCAAAAATTTGACCAATGGTTAAGTCACTGAATAGCACCATTAGCATGGCTACCGCGCGAAACAGTTCAAAACCTAGTAAGAAGAGCAGAAAAGAAACTCGACCAGCGGCTTCTGATTGCCATGCATATTTGTCAGCATCGATTCTTACTTGGTTCGCTTGAACTTTGAGTTCATCAAGGAAAATACGTTCTTTGTTAGCTGCACGCAGTTGATAGATGCCGTCTAGTGTTTCAACTAATCGGTTTTGAAAACGTTCAAACGATTGGTTCTCGTGTTTCTTTAAGTGCTTAACTTTACTACCTAGTTTACGTGAGAAGTAAATGACAACAGGATTGACCAGTAGAATGAACAGGCCTAAACGCCACTCTAACCACAATAGAACGATCGCTGTGCCGAACACAGTTAAAAAGCTGATTAGGAATTTAGACAGTGTTGAACCAATAAACTTATCGATGGTCTCTATGTCTGTGATCAAGTGAGCATTGATGCCACCACTGCCTTTTGTCTCGTACTGCCTGATGCTGATACGACCAAGTTTGTCGATCATCTTGCTGCGCATCTTATAAGTGATGGTTTTAGAGACTAGAGTGAACTGACGTCCTTGAAGGATATTAAGCCCTTGGCTGACAGTGCGCATCAAAATGACAAGTAAAAGAGTCAACGCAATATAGCCAGTAGGCGTTTGCATTGAGGTTGGCAGCAGATGGTTCATCATCTCAAGCCCAGATGCTGGCTTGTCGAGAAGTACCTCATCCACCATAAGTGGCATGAGCAGCGGGATAGGGACACTGATTAGTGTCGCGAGCACCGCGATGATGTTGGCAAACACCAGTTTGGACTTGTGTTTTTTTACTTGAGTTATCAGCCAAGAACGGCTAATAGTGTCATCTGAATTGGTCATTTTAATGAGAATAAGTCCTATTTAGGTGGGTGGTCGCATTCTACTGTGTTCTCTTAATAATGGAAGTCACAATTTAATTGGAAGTTAATAATGAAAATAGAACATTACCATCGCTTAACCAAACAAGCCGTTGCATTAATCGAATCAGAAACCGATATGATCGCAAATTTGTCAAATATCAGTGCATTACTGTCGATGGAACTTGACGATCTTAACTGGGCAGGCTTTTACTTAATGAAGGGCGATGAATTGGTTCTTGGTCCATTTCAAGGTAAACCTGCATGTGTACGTATCCCTGTTGGCCGTGGTGTATGTGGTACTGCAGTGGCAACGAACTCTGTTCAACGTATATACGACGTGCATGAGTTTGAGGGTCACATTGCTTGTGACGCTGCAAGTAACTCCGAAATCGTGATTCCGTTTTCGATTGATGGAAAAGTAGCGGGTGTACTTGACATCGATAGCCCAAATGTTGGTCGATTTAGCGAAATTGACGAGGAAGGACTGACGTTTTTCATGGCTGAAGTGGAAAAGCTGCTTAATTCGCACGCGAACAAGGCATAAATTATTCTCTTACTGTGGTTTTTCCCAAGCATCTCTCTATAATACGTAAAAATATTTTCTTAATGCTCGCGGAAAACCGCAAAAACCAGGAACCCACATGGAAAACACTGAAAAGTTAAAAAACAGCAAAGAAGTTATCGCATATATTGCTGAATGTTTCCCTAAATGCTTTACTTTAGAAGGTGAAGCGAAGCCACTTAAAATTGGTATTTTTCAAGATCTTGCTGAACGTCTAAATGAAGACGAAAAAGTAAGTAAGACTCAGCTTCGTGCAGCGTTAAGACAGTACACATCATCATGGCGTTACCTGCACGGCGTAAAAGCTGGTGCAGAGCGTGTTGACCTAGACGGCAACGCGTGTGGCACACTAGAAGAAGAGCACGTTGAGCACGCTAAAGCTACACTTGCAGAAAGCAAAGCTAAAGTTCAAGCTCGTCGTAAAGAGCAAGCACAAAAAGCTCGTGAAGAAGGCAAAGCGAAACCTAAGGCGAAGAAAGCTCCACAGCCTCGTCGCCAAGCGCCTAAAGCACCAAAAGTAGAAAAGCCTGTAGAAACACGCGCTTTGAACGCTGACGAATTCATCGCTGGCAAAGAAGTAAATGTGAACATGGGTAAAGGAAACATGGCTGCGACCATTGTTGAAATCAATAAGGAAGATGTACGTGTTCAGTTAGCAAACGGCCTACAAATGGTTGTTAAAGCGGAGCACTTGCGCGCTTAAAGGAGATACTCCTACGCATGAAATGCCGTTCAAAATTGACACTGATTGCTGCTAGCTTTTTGCTAGCAGCTTCAGCTCAGGCTCTTGAAGCCAAATTAGATCAGGACGATTTACCTCTACTCGCTCCTGAGGTCCAACACGAAACTGCTAGTAAACGTGTTACTTCTCGATTTACTCGTTCCCACTATAAACACTTCAATCTCAACGACGATTTTTCTCAAGCTATCTTTAATCGTTACTTAGAGATGCTGGATTACAATCGTAATATCTTCACTCAAGCTGATATTGACTCTTTCTCTGCGGCATCTAAACAAATTGATGACCAGTTAAAAGCAGGCAACAACCAGATTGCTTTCGATGTTTACAATTTGTCTATGCAGAAGCGTTTTGAACGTTTTCAGTATGCACTGTCTTTGCTCGATAACGAGATCAAGTTCGATACCGATGAAACTATTGAACTGAATCGCAGTGAGGCTGCGTGGCCGAAAGATATCGCTGAAGTGAATGAGCTTTGGAGAAAACGCGTTAAATATGATGCGTTGAATCTAAAGTTGACTGGTAAAGAGTGGCCAGAAATTCAAGAAGTTTTGGAAAAGCGTTACAACAATGCGATGAAGCGTATCACGCAATCGCATAACGAAGATGCTTTCCAGATCTACATGAACGCATTTGCGCGAGAGGTTGACCCTCATACTAGTTATCTTTCTCCTAGAAATGCAGAGCAATTCCAATCTGAGATGAACCTATCTTTGGAAGGGATTGGTGCTGTGCTTCAAATGACAGACGACTACACCGTTATTCGTTCTTTAGTTGCTGGTGGACCGGCTTCTAACAGTAAACAGTTGAGTGATGGCGACCGCATTGTTGGTGTTGGTCAAGATGGCGAAGAGATTGTTGATGTTATCGGCTGGCGCTTAGATGATGTAGTACAACTTATCAAAGGCCCGAAAGGGACCAAAGTTAAGCTGCAGATCTTGCCAGATGGTAAAGATGCAAAAAGTCACGTTGTCACAATTGTCCGTGACAAGATTCGTCTAGAAGACCGCGCTGTTAAATCAGAAGTTATCGAGAAAGACGGTAAGAAGATTGGTGTGCTAGAAGTACCAAGCTTCTACGTTGGTCTTTCGAAAGATACCGACAAGTTGATCACTGAGCTTAAAGAGCAAGGTGTTGAAGGTATTATTGTCGATCTTCGAAACAATGGCGGCGGTGCATTGACCGAAGCAACGGAACTCTCTGGTCTATTTATCAAAGAGGGACCTGTTGTCCAAGTTCGTGACAGCTATGGTCGTGTCAAAGTGAACAGTGATACCGATGGTAAGATTAGCTACCAAGGACCGCTAACGGTTTTAGTTAATCGCTACAGTGCATCGGCATCTGAGATCTTTGCTGCAGCAATGCAAGATTACGGTCGAGCGATTATTCTAGGTGAAAACTCTTTTGGTAAAGGAACGGTACAACAGCACCGCTCTTTGAATCATATTTATGATTTATTCGATAAAGAGTTGGGCTATGTTCAGTACACAATCCAGAAATTCTACCGTATCAACGGTGGCAGTACGCAAAACAAAGGGGTAGTCCCTGATATTGCTTACCCAACGCCGATCGATCCAGCAGATACTGGTGAAAGTGTTGAAGATAATGCACTACCTTGGGATAGTATCGACAAAGCGAAATACTCAGTGTTACAACGTAACGATAAGCAGATAGCTGCGTTAACGGCTAAACACCGAGCTCGTATCGCGACAGACATGGAATTTGGCTTTATCGCGCAAGATATTGAAAAATATAAGGCAGATAAAGACGACAACGAACTTTCTTTGAATGAAAAAGTTCGCCAACAAGAGAGTGACGATGCGGAAGCACTTCGTTTAGGACGTATCAATCAACGTCAAAAAGCTGCTGATTTAGAGCTGTTTAAAACGTTGGATGATGTTCCTAACGATTATGAAGCGCCAGACGCTTATCTTGATGAGTCGGTTGCAATCATGCTAGATATGATCAACAAATAGGTTTATTACCTGTTGAAACTAAAAAGCGAGCTTAGGCTCGCTTTTTTTGTATCTATTCGGTCTGATGTGACTCTATCTAATTGTTTATTTTGGCTTTTATTGAAAATTAGCGAGGGAGTTCCCCGTGAGCTTTCTAGATTTTCGTTTGGTTAATAATGACATTTAAGTTACTTCGCATTTAAAATTTAGTGACTTGGATCATATTTTTTCGCTTTCTATTCATTACGTGCCTAAGCTTAAAGAAAACGAGGGGACGCTTATGAAATGGATTCTATTATTTTTATCTTGTTTAAGTTTCGCTGCTTTTGGGAGCGAAGCTGCTTCTAATGGTCAACAATCAAAAAGCGATAGTAATCTATCCCACTTTGACCTTCCTCTGTTGCTTGGTGATTGGTATTTAATGAACCCAGATCCAGAGCAAGGCACTGAAAACTTTAGAGCAATCAAGCTGACTCTCGATTCAAATTACTCATTTACGATTGATATCCAGAAAAAAGACTACAGTGTCGATCATTGGGAAGGTTTATATAATGCTAATGAAGATACGATCATCCTGGGGTTGAATACATCTGAGCCGCAAGTCTACTCATATAGTAGTAATCACAATATGCTGAATCTCAATGGCGTGATGTTTACCAAAGCATTACCTAACGCACTGGCGGGGATTTGGTCGAGTGCGGAGTTGTCCGGCAGTGACTTAAGAGCGAGCAATATTCAAAAGATGGATTTGGTCCTTCAGCCTGACTTTATATTCATGTTCCGTGTCTCTGATGATGCGGGCAGCGAAGTAGTTCGTCGCGGTGTCTACTACACGGAAGGGGATCAACTGGTCCTGCTTTACGAAGATGGTGAACATGGTACTCGTTACACGCTAAACAGTGATGTATTAACGCTCCAAGGTGAGGAGGGAGACATGTTTGCGGTGCTGAACCGTATCCGCTAAATGTCGATGTGGTCTCTGAAATCCAAGCTTGTTGATAATATGGTTCTCAGGTCATTTATTAGGCGTTCCTATCTGATTTGACTGATAACATAGCAAAACATGGAGGCATTTTTTAACAATGCCTCCTTTTTTCAATATTCCCCTTGTGTTCTCGGCGCTCAACCTTTAGATATATACAGTTAAAAATAATTACGTATAACGATCAAAAGGAACTCGTCATGGCACATACACCTCAAGCCAAGTATCGTAAAGACTATCAATCACCATCTCACACTATTGCTGAAATCGATCTCACCTTCGATTTGTACGATTCAGCATCCATCATCACAGCGGTTTCTAGTGTTAAGCAAGAGAAAGGCAGCTCGACATTAGTATTGGATGGAGAAGGCTTGAAGTTGGTTTCTGTTTTGGTCGATGGTCAAGAGTGGTCGCAATACGAACAGTCTGAAACTCAACTTACGTTAAACGAACTTCCAAAAGAATTTACGCTAACTGTCGTTACTGAAGTTAACCCTGAAGGGAACACGGCACTAGAAGGCCTTTATAAATCAGGCGGCGCGTTCTGTACTCAGTGTGAAGCTGAAGGTTTCCGTCGTATCACTTACTACATGGATCGCCCTGATGTACTGGCAAAGTTCACGACTACCGTTATCGCGGACAAAGCAGAAAACCCATTCTTATTAAGTAATGGTAACCGTGTTGATGAAGGTGAGGCAGAAAATGGTCGTCACTGGGTTAAATGGCAAGACCCGCACCCGAAACCAG
Source organism: Vibrio chagasii (assembly GCA_041879415.1). NCBI lineage: Bacteria > Pseudomonadati > Pseudomonadota > Gammaproteobacteria > Vibrionales > Vibrionaceae > Vibrio > Vibrio chagasii. The sequence goes on from CP090851.1 coordinate 1,182,888, forward strand.
CATACCTGTTTGCACTAGTAGCTGGTGACTTCGATGTACTTCGCGATGCCTACACCACGCAATCTGGCCGCAAAGTCGACCTAGAAATCTTCGTTGATAAAGGCAACCTAGACCGTGCAAACCATGCAATGGTGTCTTTGATTAATTCAATGAAGTGGGATGAAGAGCGCTTTAACTTAGAGTACGACCTTGATATCTACATGATCGTAGCGGTTGATTTCTTCAACATGGGTGCGATGGAGAACAAGGGTCTCAACGTATTCAACTCTAAGTTTGTTTTAGCGAATGACCAAACAGCAACGGATACCGATTACTTAGGTATTGAAGCGGTAATTGGTCACGAATATTTCCACAACTGGACTGGTAACCGAGTGACTTGTCGTGATTGGTTCCAATTGAGCCTGAAAGAAGGCTTAACGGTATTCCGCGACCAAGAGTTCTCTTCAGATCTTGGTTCTCGTGCAGTAAACCGTATCAACAACGTACGTATTATCCGCGGTCCACAATTTGCAGAAGATGCGAGCCCAATGTCTCACCCAATTCGACCAGAAAAAGTGATAGAAATGAATAACTTCTACACTCTGACAGTGTATGAAAAGGGCAGCGAAGTGATTCGTATGATTCATACATTACTGGGCGAAGAAGGCTTCCAAAAAGGTATGAAGCTTTACTTCGAACGCCACGATGGTACAGCAGCAACGTGTGAAGATTTCGTAGCCGCAATGGAAGATGCATCGGGCGTTGATCTGTCTCAGTTCCGTTTATGGTACAGCCAATCTGGTACACCGACGCTGTCTGTTGAAAGCCATTATGACGCAGAGAAAAAACAGTACACACTAAAAACTCGCCAGGTAACCGCGCCAACGCATGAGCAAGCTGAAAAGCAAGCCCTGCATATTCCTCTAGACATCGAACTATACACAGCGACAGGTGATGTGATTGAGTTACAATGTAACGGTAAGCCTGTTCACAATGTGTTAGATGTGAAAGAAGCTGAACAGACTTTTGTGTTCGAGAACGTAAGCGAGAAACCAGTGCCATCATTGCTTCGTGAATTCTCTGCACCAGTAAAACTTGAATACGACTATTCAGATGAAGAGCTTATTTTCTTAATGGTGAATGCGCGCAATGAGTTTTCTCGCTGGGATGCGGGTCAAATGCTATTGGCTAAATACATTCGCAGTAATGTTGAGAACGTTCAACAAGGTCAGAAGTTTGAGTTATCAGCATCTGTTGTTGATGCATTCCGCGGCGTACTATTGAGTGACTCGCTAGAACCGGCATTCATCGCAGAAATGCTTTCACTACCAAGCCACAATGAAGTGTCAGGGTGGTATGAGCGTGTTGATATTGATGCTGTCGCGTCAGTGCTTAACTCGATGAAGGTGACGCTAGCAGCAGAGCTTGCAGATGAGTTGGCTGCGGTTTATCACAGCCATGCGCTAACGGACTATACAATTGATCACGACTCAATTGGTAAGCGTACTCTGCGTAAAGTTTGTCTAAGCTACTTAGCTCATACAGAGCAGGGTAACGACTTGGTTGTTGAGATGTATAAAACAGCAAACAACATGACTGACACGATGGCTGCAATGGGCGCCGCTAACAGTGCAAAATTGCCTTGTCGTGAAAGCTTGATGTCAGATTACAGCGACAAGTGGAAGCATGATGGTCTTGTTATGGATAAATGGTTTGCGCTGCAAGGTACCAACCCAAGTTCAAATGCACTTGAAGTAATCAAAGAGTCTATGTCACATCAGGCATTCAGCTTGAAGAACCCTAACCGTACGCGTAATTTAGTCGGTTCATTCTTCAACATGAACCCAGTTCAATTCCATGATAAATCGGGACAGGGTTATGCATTTGCTGGTGAGATCTTGCGTGAACTAAACAGCAGTAACCCGCAAGTTGCTTCGCGTCTGATTGATCCACTGCTTAAGTTCCGTAAGTATGATAACGAGCGTCAAGCACTTATCAAAACAGAGCTTGAGACGCTGAAGAACATGGATAATCTTGCAAAAGACCTGTTTGAGAAAGTAACAAAAGCACTAGAAGCTTAAGTGAAGAACTCAATAGTGTAAGCAGCTTGCTAAGAAGCGGTTTACTCATATAGAAAATTCATCAGTGGTAGAGAGTATCTACCACTGATTTTTTGTTTATGGGGGATCGACATTTAGGTAAGCTAAAGTTAACTCCCAAGCTTTTCAGACCGAACGTTTTTACAGTTAGACATCGTTAAGTGCCAAATAACACTGGTACTGTACATTTATACAGGTATCGTATGAATCACTATATTTTCCAACTTAACATCTCATATCAGCAGTTTCTGGCCAGTTATTCGGGTGCGGCAAGTCAAGTTCAAGTAATAACAACAACAGGATTGCGCATACAGTTACCTGCAACTCGATTCAGACCTTTTCTTACACAAATAGGGGTTAGAGGGCAATTTAGGCTGACAACTGACCAAAAAAATAAGTTTATCAAGTTGGAAGCTCTGTAAAGCTTGGCATGCCTAGTGAGTTAAAAGGAATCTTAATCACATAATCAAACATTTCACCTCCTACCACAGTTAAAACAATTAACCATTTTTCAATAATGCTTTTACAATAAATGAATGCATTACCTTTGCTTAACTCGTTAGTAGACAAGCGCTCAACGGCGTAATTCAAACACCAGATTAAGTGATCCCCCTAATAATAAAATATAATTCTAATTGTGGAGTGTGACTATGACCGCACGTGAAACTGTGGTTCCAGTTTTACTTGAAAAAGTTTACAAGCTGATTCAAGACAAACTTGACCTTGCTCATCGACCTCTCGTAACTCAACTTGCTCAACACTTGTTTAGTAACGTTTCTCACGACGATCTGACTCAGAGAAACGAATCCGATTTATATGGTGCTGTAGTTAGCTTATGGCACCACATCAACGAAAAGAAAGCCGACGAAATCTCGGTACGCGTTTTCAACCCGACGGTAAGTCGTCAAGGTTGGCAGTCTACTCACACTATCGTTGAGATCGTGGTACCAGACAGCCCATTCCTTGTCGATTCTGTAAAAATGGCACTTACTCGTCTAGACCTTTCTTCTCACCTTATGTTGCACAACCCAACACAAATCTCTCGTTCTGATTCAGGAAGTGTAGTGGGTGTGAGCAGTGGCGAGGGTGTTTTCCAATCTCTATTCCATATTGAGGTTGACCGTTTGAGCAGCAAAGCTGAAATGACGGCATTGAAAACAGAACTTCTAGACATTTTCACCGATACAAGCTTAGTGGTTAACGACTGGCTTAAAATGGTTGAAAGACTGAAAGAAGTAACAGATCAGGTTGAGCAGCAGAAAGACAGCATTCCAGTAGACGGCCAACGTTTCGATGAGACGTTGGCGTTTCTTCGTTGGTTAGGTGAACACAACTTTACATTCATGGGTTATAAGGAATATGACCTAGTTTCAGTTAATGGCGATACTGAGCTGCAACCGACCAAGGAGCAAGGTCTTGGTTTGTTTGCGAATTCAGATCGTGTACGTAACGTTAAGTTGTCTGAATTTTCTGACTCTGCACGTCTAGAAGCGAAAAAACCATACGTACTTATCGTAACCAAGGGCAACACGGCTTCACGCATTCACCGCCCAGCTTATAATGATTACATCGGTATTAAGAAGTTTGATAAGAACGGTAAGGTTATTGGTGAGCATCGCTTTACTGGCCTTTACACCTCTGCGGTTTATAACCAAACCGTTGAAACGATTCCTCTGGTTCGTGAGAAAGTAGAACGAATCTTGGATGCAAGTGGTTACCGTGAGGGTTCATACTCATACAAAGCACTGCACAATATCCTTGAAAACTACCCACGTGATGAACTACTTCAAGCTCGAGAAGAAGAGTTACTTGAAGTAGGTACCGGTGTAGTACAAATGCAAGATCGTGATCTTCTGCGTTTGTTTGTACGCAAAGACCCGTTTGGCCGTTTCTTTAGCTGTATGGTTTACGTAACAAAAGATCGTTACAACACCGAGCTTCGTCGCCAAACTCAGCGCATCTTGAAGCAATACTTTGGCTGTGAAGAAGAAGTTGAATTTACAACGTATTTCTCTGAAAGCCCTCTGGCAAGAACACACTATATTGTTCGTGTTGATAACAACAACATGGATGTGGACGTGAAAACAATCGAGCAAAATTTAATGGAAGTATCGTCTACGTGGGATGACCGCTTATCTGAATCAATCATTGCAAACTTTGGTGAGAGCAAAGGTCTTCCATTGTCGAAAGAGTACATGCGTGCATTCCCACGTTCGTACAAAGAAGACATGATGCCAGGTTCTGCTGTTGCAGATATCGAGCGTTTAGAAGCACTAAGTGAAGATAATAAACTTGGTATGCTTTTCTACCGTCCTCAGGAAGAAGCGGCAGACTCGAAAGCAGTGCGCTTAAAACTGTTCTACCACAGTGCAGAGCCAATTCACCTTTCTGATGTGATGCCAATGCTTGAAAACTTTGGCTTGCGCGTTATTGGTGAATCACCATACGAAGTTCGTAAGACTAACGGTACTACTTATTGGATCTTAGATTTCTCTATGCTTCATAAGAGTGACCAAACGATTGATCTTCGTGAAGCTCGCGATCTTTTCCAACAAGCATTTGCAGCAATCTGGGCTGGTGAATTAGATAGCGATGGCTTTAACCGTTTGGTACTTGGTGCGGGTCTATCTGGTCGTGAAATCTCAATTTTACGTGCTTATGCTCGTTACATGCGTCAAGTGGGTTTCCCATTCAGTCAACAATACATTGAAGACACCTTGTCTCATTACCCAGATTTAGCTAAAGGTCTAGTCAGCTTATTTGGTAAGCGTTTTGATCCGAAACTGAAGGGTAGCGCGAAGGGGCAACAAGATCTTATCAAGAAGATCACTGAGCAACTCGATCATGTAGAAAGCTTGGATGATGATCGTATCATTCGTCGCTACATGGAGATGATCACTGCAACGCTTCGCACTAACTACTACCAAGTAGACGAGAACAAGCAAGCTAAACCTTGGTTGGCTCTGAAAATGAGACCAAGCGAAATTCCAGATATCCCGGCTCCAGTGCCTGCATTTGAGATCTTCGTATACGCACCAGATATTGAAGGTGTTCACCTACGTGGCGGTAAAGTGGCTCGTGGTGGTCTACGTTGGTCTGACCGTCAAGAAGATTTCCGTACCGAGATTCTGGGCCTAGTTAAAGCACAACAAGTTAAGAACACTGTAATTGTACCTGTAGGTGCAAAAGGTGGTTTCGTTTGTAAACGTCAGCACACTATGTCTGGCCGTGACGAGATCTTTGCTGAAGGGCAACGTTGTTACAAGCGCTTCATCCGTGCACTACTGGACGTATCAGACAACATCATTGAAGGTGAGGTTATCCCACCTAAGAACGTTGTTCGTCATGATGAAGATGACCCGTACTTGGTTGTTGCAGCCGATAAAGGTACAGCAACGTTCTCTGACTTAGCGAACTCAGTATCTGAAGAGTACAACTTCTGGTTAGGTGATGCGTTTGCTTCGGGTGGCTCTAACGGCTACGACCACAAAGCGATGGGTATCACAGCAAAAGGTGGTTGGGAATCGGTTAAGCGTCACTTCCGTGAAATGGGTATTAACTGCCAGACTACAGACTTCACTGCTATCGGTGTTGGTGATATGGCGGGTGACGTATTTGGTAACGGTATGCTGCTATCTAAGCACATCCGTCTACAAGCGGCATTTAACCACATGCACATCTTCATTGATCCGAATCCAGATTCAGCATCAAGCTGGGTAGAGCGTGATCGTTTGTTCAATCTACCTCGCTCAAGCTGGGAAGATTACAATAAAGAACTGATTTCTCAGGGTGGTGGCATCTTCTCTCGTCGAGCGAAGTCTATCTCTCTAACACCTGAAATTCAGAAAATGCTGGGTACCAAGAAAGCATCAATGGCGCCAAATGATTTGATCAAAGCGATCTTGTCGATGGAAGTTGATCTACTGTGGAATGGTGGTATCGGTACTTACGTTAAGTCTTCAAGTGAAACTCACACTGATGTTGGCGACCGTGCTAACGACGTGTTGCGTATCAATGGCGGCGATTTGAAAGCAAAAGTTGTTGGTGAAGGCGGTAACTTGGGTATGACTCAATTGGGTCGTATTGAATATGCGCTTACCGGCGGTCGAGTGAACACAGACTTTGTTGATAACGTGGGTGGTGTTGACTGTTCAGATAACGAAGTTAACATTAAGATCTTCTTGAATGGCTTGGTGTCTAATGGTGATCTAACCGTTAAGCAACGTAACCAAGTTCTAGAGTCAATGGAAGATGAAGTTGGTGAGATTGTACTTGATGACGCTTACTGCCAAGCTGAGTCTATTTCGGTAACTGAACACCAAGGCGTGAGCTTAGTTAAAGAGCAAATCCGCTTCATTCACACAATGGAGAAAGCAGGGTATCTGGATCGTGGCCTAGAATACATCCCAGATGACGAAACTCTGTTAGAGCGTGAGAAGCAAGGTCAAGGTCTGACTCGACCAGAGCTATCTGTATTGATCGCTTACGGTAAGATGGTTCTGAAAGAAGATCTTGTGAGCGACGATATTGCGAATGATGAGTTCCATGCCCAACAATTGATGCAATACTTCCCAACTGAGTTACGCCGTAACTACTCTCAACACATGGATAACCATCCACTGCGTGCAGAGATCATTGCTACTGCACTTGCTAACCAAATGGTTAACGAGATGGGTTGTAACTTCATCACTCGTCTGCAAGAAGAGACGGGCGCAAACATCGTCGATATTGCCAATGCTTACGCGGCATCACGTGAAATCTATGGTTTGGGTCAAGTGCTAAAGAGTATCCGTGAATTGGATAATATCTCTAGCTCACAGGCTCAATATGAGTTGCTGTACCATGTACGTCGTACACTGCGCCGTTTGACTCGTTGGTTGCTAAGAAACCGTACTGGCAAGCAATCTGTGAGAGCACTAGTTGAACTTTACCAAGGCGATGTAGTAGCGATTACTGAGAAACTGGATGAAAATCTAGTTGCTGCAGAAGTAGAAGAGCATCAAGCAATGGCGCAAGTATGGATTGAGCAAGGCGTAACCGCTGAATTAGCGAATTCAGTTGCGCGTTTGTCTAGCTTGTACTCAGCACTGGATATATCTACAGTGGCTCGTGAAACGGGTAAAACAGTGCAACAAGCGTCTAAACTTTACTTCAATCTGGGCGACCGTTTGTCTCTGCACTGGTTCTTGAAGCAAATCAATGGTCAAGCAGTCGATAACAACTGGCAAGCATTGGCACGTGCTGCATTCAGAGAAGATCTGGATTGGCAACAACGCCAGCTAACAGGCCAAGTACTTAACTGTGGTTGTGGTTCTGATCTTGATGTGATTAAAGCGCTAGATGAGTGGATGGAAAGCAACTCTGTTTCTCTACACCGCTGGGAAAGCATCCTGAACGAATTCAAAGTGGGTTCTGTTCATGAGTTTGCTAAGTTCTCAGTTGCGTTGCGTGAATTGATGCTACTGAATCTAAACTGTATGTCGAAAGACTAACGATTAGATAGACAGTACTAAAGGGCAGGCCATTTGGTCTGCCTTTTTCGTTTTTGGGTGCGATTGGTTTGAGCTTGGAAAGTGTTAGTCAATTCACGGGGCACTAAAGCGATTCGTTGGAAAGTGAAGTAAAGGTGCTCGATATGCTAAATATACGATAACGTTTGCTTAATAAAGAAGCTCATTCGTTAGCAAACTCGATTATCTTACCCCTACAGACAGTAATAGATTGAATAGTTGGGGAAATAAGTAAATAATATCGCCCCGTTTACACGGGGCTTTTTTCTATCGGAGGCACAATGCTTTACCGTCTAGCCAGAACTGGCTTTTTCCAACTTGATGCCGAAAAGGCACATGATCTCGCAATTCAAAACTTCAAGCGCTTTACTGGCACACCTATTGATCTTTTGTATCGCCAACAATTACCTCACCGACCTGTCGAGTGCATGGGTCTTACTTTCAAAAACCCAGTCGGCCTAGCGGCAGGCCTAGATAAGAACGGCGAATGTATTGATGCATTTGGCGCAATGGGTTTTGGTTTTGTAGAAGTAGGGACTGTTACTCCGCGTCCACAAGCAGGTAACGATAAACCTCGTTTATTCCGTCTTGTTGAAGCTGAAGGTATCATCAACCGAATGGGTTTCAATAACCTAGGTGTAGATAACCTGGTTGAGAATGTTAAGAAGTCAAACTACGATGGCATCTTAGGCATCAACATCGGTAAAAACAAAGACACGCCAATTGAAAAGGGCGCAGAAGACTACTTGATCTGTATGGAGAAGGTATATCAATACGCGGGTTACATTGCGGTAAATATCTCTTCACCAAACACACCAGGGCTACGTTCTCTACAATATGGCGAAGCACTTGATGATTTGTTGTCTGAACTTAAAGCAAAACAAGCGGAACTAGAAGAGAAGCATGGTAAGTATGTTCCTCTAGCTCTTAAGATTGCACCGGATCTAAGTGATGATGAAATCAGCCAAATTTGCGAATCATTGATCAAAAACAAGATCGATGGTGTGATCGCAACAAACACGACTTTGGATCGTTCAATTGTCGAAGGCATGAAACACTGCGACGAAGCGGGTGGCCTAAGTGGACGTCCAGTTCAATCTCGTAGCACTGAAGTAGTTCGTAAACTTCACCAAGAGCTAGGTGACAAACTGCCGATCATCGGGGTAGGTGGTGTTGACTCTTATGTTGCTGCAAAAGAGAAAATGATGGCAGGTGCTCAGCTTGTTCAAGTTTACTCTGGTTTCATCTACAAAGGTCCACGCCTTGTAGCTGACATTGTCAAAAACCTGTAGTTCACCAACTATAGTCGTTATAGAGCACTAATCTAAAAGTATCTATAAACTGACATCGTCTTACTAAAAGAGACACTGTAACTCCCTGAGTTGTAGAGAAAAGCGATAAGAAAGAGGAATTCATTTCCTCTTTTTTTTTGCCTATTGCTCAGTAAAATTACTGCAATTGAAGGTAATTTTGCGTTTTACCTAATGGAATGGTTCAACAGTGTGAGACGAAATGATGCTTAAACCTAGCGATACATGGAGTTGGTATTACGATGAGCAGCAATGTTCATTAATGCTAAACCTCGGAGAGGATATGATTTTCAAAACGAATCTGGTCCGCAATAAGCTGGTGGACTGCGCGTTTCGAGATAATGAATTCACCGTTGATGACGCATCCTCATACCAAACCTTCAAAGAACAAATTTCTGGCTTAGAGCTATCTGAGCCTCGCCAAGCAGAACTAGCGCTTTACTGCGTGGCTGCTAAGCGTTTCCACAAACCTGTACAACCAAAGAGCTGGTTCTTCGCACCTCAAGGCGCAGGCCATGAGTATCCTCAGGAAGGGGATATTGTACAAATGAATAACGAGCATAGCCTTGGTTACTTCATCGTGTTAGAAGTGGGCGAGTGTGCGAGCTTATGTGCATTTGTAGACCTAGAAGAGTTCCTGCTGACTCCTTCAAAGGGATTACGCTTTGGTGACTCGATCAAGGTGATGCACGATAGAATGCTTGATGCTAACGCGATTCTGCATCAATCTCATCATATTGCGATGGTTGGCTAACTCAAATTTAATACATCATTTCGGCCATACGTAGCAGCGAACATCCTCACCAAACCTTCCAAATAATCGGCTTAATAGCCGATTTTTTTGTGCCTAAAAAACCTCACCCTGATAAATGCATCACTCATTAACCATCAAAATAGTGAAGTTAAGACGATTTTTTTTACGTTAATTTCACCTTGTTTACTTCCCCAAAAGTGTAATTTACCCATATTTATTCCCTGTTTTTGTTCTTTTGTAGCTAAATTTCACCCTTATTTTTTATTTGGTATATACCAATTTTGGGGTGAATATTAATTCACAATGGCGAATTGCTCGGAAATCGGGTGTTAAACGAGTGAGTTCGTTAGGTCTTATGTTTTAAGGGGATGTGGGTAAGCGATCGCTTCAGTAATGAGTGTTTGCTAGCCAGTTAGTCGAAAGATTCAATGAAAAGACGAGTTTAGAGTGATGCTCTGGTAACAAAATCAGGTATAATCGAGCTCATTTTTATCAATAAAAGAACACTATGAATCAATATCTAGCGGTTACCTCAAACGGCCTTGAGAATTTATTAGTTGAAGAACTAACCCAACTAGGGATTACAAACGCAAAACCTGTTCAGGCAGGTGTTAAATTCAAAGCGACCAATGAGCAAATTTATCGTTGTTGTTTGTGGAGTCGTTTGGCTTCTCGATTTGTACGTGTCCTTTCTGAATTCACTTGTCAGGACGACATGGATTTGTACCTATCGACCACTGCGGTTAACTGGGTTAATCAATTCCATAGCTCTAAGCGTTTTGTGGTTGACTTTAATGGTACTAACCGTGAAATCCGCAACAGCCAATATGGCGCGATGAAAGTGAAAGACGCTATCGTCGATTGCTTCGAGAAGAAGTCATTACCTCGTCCTTCTATTAGCAAAGAAAACCCAGACGTTCGTATTCACGTTCGCTTACACCGTGACAAAGCGATTCTTGGCCTTGATATGGTCGGTAGCGGTCTTCACCAGCGTGGTTACCGTCCTGAATCAGGTCGCGCACCATTGCGTGAAACTCTTGCTGCAGCGATTCTTCTTCGTAGTGGCTGGGACGCAACAAAACCTTTCTTAGATCCGATGTGTGGTTCAGGTACGCTTGTGATTGAAGCGGCAATGATGGCTGCGAACATGGCTCCGGGTGTTAAGCGTCAGAAATGGTGTTTCGAAGCTCTAGAAGATTTTGAACCAGAGCTATGGGCTGAAGTTAAATCAGAAGCGAATGTTCAAGGTCGCCGTGGTGTGAAGAAAGTAGAGTGTAAGTTCTACGGCTATGACAACGATGAGCGAATGATCAAGACTGCACGTGACAATGCGCGTCGTGCCGGCGTTGAAGATTTAATTCAATTTGAAGTAGGCGATGCTGCACTTGTTAAGCGTCCTGCTGAATTCGACAATGGCGTGGTTGTATCAAACCCACCTTATGGTGAGCGTTTAGGTACTGAGCCTGGCTTGATTGCACTTTACACCGCATTTGGCGCACAGCTTAAGGCGGAGTTTGGTGGCTGTAACGCATCTATCTTCTCTAGCTCAGACGAGCTTTTAAGCTGCTTGCGTATGCGTGCAGATAAACAGTTCAAATTGAACAATGGTGCGTTACCGTGTCACCAGAAGAACTACTCAATTTCCGATCGTCCTATGTCAGAGCGTCCAACAGAGCAGCAAGAACAGCAGATTGCGCCTGATTTCGCGAACCGCCTTAAGAAGAACATCGGCAAAATTGGCAAGTGGGCTAAGAAAGAGCAACTAGATTGTTACCGTATCTACGATGCAGACTTACCTGAATACAATGTAGCGATTGACGTATATCCAGGTCACCTTGTTATTCAAGAATACGCTGCACCTAAAGATGTACCGGAGGAGAAAGCAAAGCGTCGTCTAACCGATATCATCCGTGCTTCTATTCAAGTGACTGGTGTTGAAGCCAATAACGTTGTGTTGAAAGTTCGTCAGAAGCAAAAAGGCCGCTCTCAATACCAGAAGCTTTCTCAAGATTCATCGAACCTAGAAGTAAACGAATACGGTGTTAAGCTGATTGTTAACCTTCACGACTACCTAGATACAGGTTTATTCCTTGATCATAAGATTACTCGTCGTCGTATCGGTGAAATGGCGGCAGGCAAGGATTTCCTAAACCTGTTTGCTTATACAGGTAGTGCATCTGTACATGCAGCAGTGGGTGGCGCACGCTCTACAACTACTGTTGATATGTCTAATACCTACCTAGAGTGGGCGAAAGAGAACATGGAGCTTAACGGCCGTGTAGGTCGTCAACATCAATTTGTTCAAGCTGACTGCTTACAATGGTTGGCTAAAGAGCAAGGCTCGTATGATCTGATCTTCATTGATCCTCCAACGTTCTCAAACTCGAAGCGTATGGATCAATCTTTCGACGTTCAACGTGATCATATCCAGCTGATGGAGAACCTAAAGCGTCTGCTTCGTGAAGAAGGTACGATTGTTTTCTCTAACAATAAACGTCACTTCAAAATGGATTTAGAAGCTTTAGAAGAGCTAGGCCTTAAAGCTCAGAACATCTCTGCTAAGACATTGCCTCTAGATTTCTCTCGTAATAAGCATATTCATAACTGCTGGTTGATTACCCACAAGTAATTAAGAGATTTTATAAGGATATATAGTGCTGACTTTATACAGTACAGAAGGGTGCCATCTATGTGAGATGGCATTCCAACTCACGGAACAGTTAAACATTAGTCATCATGTCAATGTTGTTGATATTGCATTCGATGATGAGCTCTTTTCCCGTTACGGGGTCACTATTCCCGTGCTCAAATTTGAAAGCTCTGACGGTTCTCAACACTCAGAGCTTAACTGGCCATTTGGCTTGTTAGAACTTAATGATTGGTTAAAGAAGAATGGCATTACTTACAATTCATAATGGGCAGTTAGCGTTTGGCGATCACCCATTATTAGACGGTGCAGACTTCGCACTGCAAGAAAATGAGCGTGTTTGTTTAGTAGGGCGCAATGGTGCCGGTAAGTCTACGTTGATGAAAGTGCTCTCTGGCAGCATCATCATGGACGACGGCAAGATGCAAATCACACAAGATGTGGTTGTGTCTCGCTTGGAACAAGATCCACCGCGTAACGAAGAAGGCACAGTTTATGATTATGTGGCTGGTGGCCTTGCAGAGATTGGCGAGCAGCTAAAGATCTATCATGATCTTCTTGATCTGATCGCAACCGACCCTAGTGAAAAGAATCTAAACCGCCTTACTCGTGTACAAGAACAGCTGGATCACGCTAATGCATGGCGTTTTGAAGACCGTGTAACTAATGTTCTGGGCGCTCTAAAGCTGACTGCGGAAACTAAACTGACAGACCTGTCTGGTGGTTGGCAACGTAAAGCAGCTCTTGCCCGTGCGCTTGTGTGTGACCCTGACGTGCTTCTACTAGACGAACCGACTAACCACTTGGATGTTGCTACTATTGAATGGTTAGAAGGCTTCCTGAAAGACTTCCGCGGCTCAATCATCTTTATTTCGCACGACCGTGCATTCATTAAATCGATGGCAACACGTATCGTAGACCTTGACCGCGGTAAGCTGAGTTCTTTCCCTGGTGACTACGAAAATTACCTAGTTGAGAAAGAAGAAGCGCTTCGTGTTGAAGAGATGCAGAACGCTGAATTCGATAAAAAGCTCGCTCAGGAAGAAGTATGGATTCGTCAGGGCATCAAAGCTCGTCGTACTCGTAACGAAGGTCGTGTACGTGCACTTAAAAAGCTACGTGAAGAGCGTTTGAATCGTCGTGAAGTGCAGGGCAAAGCGGTTATCCAGATCGATGATGCACAGCGCTCAGGTAAGATTGTATTTGAAGCTGAGAACATTAACTTTGGCTTCGAAGGCAAACAGATCGTTAAAGACTTTAGCTTCAACATCATGCGTGGCGATCGTATTGCACTGATTGGTCCGAATGGTTGTGGTAAGAGTACGGTTCTTAAGTTGCTTCTTGACCAGCTAAAACCTGATTCAGGTCGTTTGCATTGCGGTACGAAACTTGAAGTGGCGTACTTTGACCAATACCGTGAAATCCTTGACCCAGAGAAGTCGGTTATCGATAACCTAGCGGATGGTAAGCAAGAAGTAACAGTAGGTGGCCGTGAGCGTCATGCGCTTAGCTACTTACAAGATTTCTTATTCTCTCCTAAACGTGCTCGTACTCCTGTTAAAGCGCTGTCTGGTGGTGAGAAAAACCGTCTGTTATTAGCTCGTATTTTCCTTAAGTCGAACAACTTGCTGATTCTCGATGAGCCAACCAACGATCTAGATATCGAAACTTTGGAACTTTTAGAAGATTTGCTTGCCAACTATCAGGGTACGCTTCTTTTAGTAAGCCACGATCGTCAGTTTGTAGATAATACAGTGATGACAAGTTGGATCTTCGAAGGCAACGGCGTGATTGAAGAATTTGTTGGTGGCTACCACGATGCTCAACAGCAAAGAAAGCAGGCGCTTGAATACCGACAGGTTGAAAAGCCATCAAAGCCAGCGAAAGTAGTTGAGGAAACTCCCAAAACTGCACCAGTTAAAGCTAAACCTAAGAAGTTATCGTATAAGCTACAGCGAGAGCTAGAAGCGTTACCACAACGTTTAGAAGAATTGGAAACACAAATTGAAGCTCTGCAGGAAGAAGTTAACGATCCAAGCTTCTTTTCGAAATCTGTAGAGCAGACACAGCCAGTTTTAGATAAGCTAACTGCAACAGAGCAGGAGCTTGAAGTTGCATTTGAGCGCTGGGAAGAGCTCGAGGCACTACAACAGGAAAGTTAAGAAGTAATAATGACTTGTACTAAATTTAAACTAACAACAGTTGCAGCACTAGTTTTGGCTGCAACTAATGCCAACGCTGCGCTGTATAAGGTAGTTGAAGTAACTCCTTCGATTACCGGTGCATCTGAAATCTTTGGTGTAGCGATTGAGCCAGCAGCATTTCCTACAATAGCACAAGACCTTACGGCTACTTTAGGTTGTTTTGGTGGGGACAACATTGATGGCAAAGCATGTTCATCATATGTACTAGCAGGCGAAACACGAGATACGCTTGAAGCCGTTAGCTATCGTGAAGAAGTGCCCTTTGCTATGGATGCTCCGTTCCAATATATCCAAGAGTTCGAAGATTTTGAAAACTATTGTTATCGTGAGCTTAGATATTCTACATGCGAAAGCTGGGCTCAAAATCGTTGGAATGATACTTGGAGCAAGGAAAGAAACGATCTTACCTACGTAAATGCTAAAGCGTTTGTTGAAGGTGGCGATACTTTTGACAGCCGTAACACCGTAATTAATTCATTAGATGACGATGCTAAGCCATTGGGTGTTAAATCCGACGGGAACGTTCGTAATAATGCGATGTTCACAACGACACCAAATGGACCAACAGGTACTTCTGAAACTCGTGCATGGCGTGCTATCAAAGCTAGTGACGGCACGGTGTACAATGTAGGTAGTGTGTCGACAAAAGGCCCAGGCACAGATACTTCGGATACAACGTTTAGTTCAAAGGCTGCAATTTGGGATGGAAACATAACAAAAGAGCTAGATTGGATTAGAAGTGGCAACGCTCAACAAGGTGATTACTTTGCTCAAGGCAGTATGCGCTCGATTGCAATTACGCAAACAGCTGATCAGCCAACGGTAGATATCTTTTATGGTGTAGGCTACAACACTGCTGATGGTAATGGTGACCTGCAAGATATGAATGCCAGTGTTTTTGTTAGTGACTCTTTAGAACTCAATACTGCAAAATGGACAACTACGCAGATTAGCGGTGCAGAGGTTAAGTCTGGTTCATCTAACGACGATGCTAGATACAGTAACTCCGTGGCGACCGACATTAACGATAACTTGTTCGCAGTTGGTTATGCCAAACGTAATGGCTATGTGCCAGAGAATGGTAGTGCAGGCAATAAGATCTTTGTCGTTGAAAATGCTGCAGATCCTAAAGCTGAATTTTTAACTGGTGGTATCTTCTTTGATGGTTCTAGTGGTGAAGCTAAGGCAGTTAATAATTTCAACGAGATTGTTGGACAGATAGATGCTGAAACGACTCGTGAAGTTGACGGTAGCGAGCGTAGGCACAGAGGCTTTATCTACCCATACAATTTACCTTCTTCAATTGATGCTCGTCGTGTTGATGTTTTTGGCGGTAAAGCATGGTGGTTAGACGATCTAACTAACGATGGTGATGCTTCTGGTGATAACAATAAGTTTAGAATCATTGACGCAACGGACATCAATGATGCTGGTGTGATTTCTGCAACGGCTATTAAGTGTACAGTCGATGGTAAAGACCAGCCATATGATACAACCTCACATAACTCATACTGTGGTGGCGCGTCATCTAATGCCGTTGAAAAAGTTGTAGCGGTTAAGCTTATCCCAATCAAGGGAGCAAGGTATGACACCGGCTCTGACACTGATAGTGTCGTAGCTCGTAGTGCCGACTCAGAGAAAGTCGATCGTCAAGGTGGTAGCCTTGGTTGGTTAACTTTGACTGTGCTTGGTCTATTAGGGTTCCGTAGAAAATTTAAATAATTTCTTCTCTTGAGCCCGAGTTCACAATTCTGAACTCGGGCTTTTTTTCGCCTTGAGAAAATCGAAAAATTGGTCGATTCTTAAACTTGGAGTCACAAAAACTCCGCAAAGTTGTAATCATTGTATGTTAGTAAATCGAAATACCCGTATGAGGACTGCACTATGAAGAGACAAAAGCGTGATCGACTAGAACGAGCACAATCTCAAGGCTATAAAGCTGGTTTAAACGGTAGGTCACAAGAAGCTTGCCCATATAGCCAAATGGATTCTCGGTCTTATTGGTTAGGTGGTTGGCGAGATGCCAGAGATGACAAACAAGCAGGTCTCTACAAGTAGATAGAGCGCAACGAATTCAGGTCAAGGCTCCATTGTTTCATACAATAGAGCCTTGTTAGTTTAAGGGGAGGTAAAGTTTGCAAACGGCCAAGAGCAATGTTTCTATGATATTCATGTTTCATTCATTGCTGGTGGATTTAGTAGGCTCATACCTTAAATCAGGACCTAGTGCACTATAACTAAATATCTTGACGACAAAAATAAAGCAGCCATTGGCTGCTTTATTTAAATCTAACTATCTAATTAGAATGCTGACGTATCTTGGAAAAGGCCAACTTTCAAATCTTTAGCAACATAGATCTCTTTGCCATCAACAAGTACGCGACCATCTGCAAGGCCCATAACTAGGCGACGGTTAACAACGCGCTTCATGTGGATCTCGTATGTTACTTTTTTCGCTGTAGGCAAGATTTGACCTGTGAATTTAACTTCACCGACACCTAGAGCACGGCCTTTACCTTCGCCGCCAACCCAACCAAGGTAGAAACCAACCAGCTGCCACATAGCGTCTAGACCTAGACAACCAGGCATTACTGGGTCACCAGGGAAGTGACAATCAAAGAACCATAGGTCAGGAGTAATATCGAGCTCAGCAAGAACCAAACCTTTACCGAAATCACCTTCAGTCTCAGACATTTTAGTGATGCGGTCCATCATCAACATGTTTGGTGCTGGTAGTTGAGGACCTTGTGGCCATAGTTCGCCTTGGCTTGAAGCTAGAAGCTCTTCGCGAGTGTAAGAATCACGTTTGTTTTGCATTATCAATTACTCCGATTTTTGATAGGTGCATATTAGTGAACAGGTGTACGCTAAACAAGTCCGATCAGTACTAGACAAACCAGTTTTTGATGCGTCCCACAATTCCCATTGGGTGCTCATGTCTTTCAAAGTTTTCAATACGTTCCGCGATTTTGCTAAGAACGCTTTCTTC
Organism: Vibrio chagasii; assembly: GCA_041879415.1. Classification (NCBI taxonomy): domain Bacteria; kingdom Pseudomonadati; phylum Pseudomonadota; class Gammaproteobacteria; order Vibrionales; family Vibrionaceae; genus Vibrio; species Vibrio chagasii. The sequence goes on from CP090851.1 coordinate 1,200,380, forward strand.
TTCATCATCTCTAAATGGTTTGTTCATAATTAGAGGAATAGCTTCGTCTACATTCGACACAGACCAGATGTGAAATTCTTCGTTTTTGATGCTTTCGATAAGGTCTGGTTTAAGAGCAAGATGCCTTAGATTCGATCTCGGCAGAATGACGCCTTGTTTGCCAGTGAGTCCTTGGTGCTTACAAACATGGTAAAAGCCTTCGATTTTCTCATTAAGGCCACCAACGGCTTGTACACGGCCAAACTGGTCGACAGCGCCTGTTACAGCAATCTGTTGGTCGATAGGGTACTCAGACAGTGCGCTTACTAGAGAGCAAAGCTCTGCGAGAGATGCGCTGTCGCCATCAACTTCACAATACGACTGCTCAAACACGACTGATGCAGCGTATGGTAATGGGTCTTCAAGGTTTAATGCGCTGCTAACAAATGCCTGCATGATCATCATGCCTTTCGCATGTAAGTTACCACCAAGCTCTGCTTTACGTTCAACATCGGAAATGTCGCCATCACCAAAGTGAATTACGCATGAAATACGCGCTGGTTCACCATAAGAGATTGGGTGACCTGGAACGTCGATGACGGTGAGGCCATTTACTTGGCCAACTTGTTCACCTTCGGTTTCAATGATGACTTGGCCATCACGAATGTCATCTAGAGCGCGCTCTGGAAGGTATGATTCTCGATTGTATCTGTGTTGTTGAGCTTGTTGGACATGGTGGATGTCAATTTCACCGTTGTTGGCTTCAACCAGTGCTTCGCTCAGTAATGCGTTGTGCCAAATTGGACACAGTGGAATATAATTTTGATCTTCCGTTTCTCGTGCGCCAGCGGTCAAAATCGCCGTTAACGCGTTTTGTGTAATGTTTGGTAGATCATAACGTTGCACAAGCCACTTAAGGTAGCCAAGGTATTGAGTCAGAGTTTCTTCAGATAGCTTGATGTCTTGTTCAATTTCACTGAAAAGACAAAAACCAGTTTGAATATCGCTATCTAAGTAATCAAGGTCACCGAGTTGCGATCGGTCTCCAACGACAATCAATTTAATATTGTATGTAAGAGGAAGCGTTGGTGATTGATTCAAGTGCTCAGGGTTACTGCTGATTGGCTCCACAGCTTCACCAAGCAGTGCTGACTTTAATAGCAACCAGCTTCCTGGATTAGCAAGAATCAAGTTGGCTGACACAATCAGATACCCATTGTTCGCTCTAGCGAGTAAACCGGGTTTCGTAGCAACAACTTTGCCATCACGTGATTGAACTTGATCAAACAGAGAGGTTGCGTTCAAAGATTCGGTTTTGATAACCGGCTTTGTATCGTCATCTAATTCAGCAACTAAAGATTCAACGATCATTTGGCGATAGATCGAGTTGTCCGGGGAATTCACCAATAATACGCGTGAAAGGTTAGATAAACGGACAAAGCGAGTTAACGCATCTCTGAATCGGTGTTGAATAACTGAGAATGGGAGAGGCGAGATGTCATGGAATTGCTCTAATTGAGCGTTATATTCGTCGTACTGAGGCGTAACATGTCGCCAATCTACTTGAGTCATTTAGGTTTCTGATTAGGATAATAAGGTAGGGAGTATATAGAAAAACTGATCTCGCTTGTAGCTCTATATCAACGCGATCAATCACGGGGCGAATATAAGTATGATCTTAGTCTATTCTTTCAAGACAATAATTGTTAAATAGCCTGTTTTGGGTTACGCTGTCACTAGGATTAACACGCGAGATTAGACATGAAATATCAGCAACTTGAAAACTTGGAATGTGGTTGGAAATGGAACTATCTGGTCAAAAAATGGAAAGAAGGCGAATCGATCACCTGCCATATTGATTCAAGTGAAGCTGAGGTCGCAATACAAGCGCTGTTAAAGCTTGAGCATCAACCAACTGGCGTACTTGAATGGATCTCTGACAATATGTCTCCAGAGCTCGATAATAAGCTTAAACAAGCGATCAGAGCGAAGCGAAAACGCCATTTTAACGCTGAGCAGGTTCACACAAAAAAGAAATCAATCGACCTCGATTACCGCGTGTGGGAAAAGCTATCTCAAAGAGCGAATGAGTTGGGGTGCACCTTGTCTGACGCCATCGAATACCTGGTAAGTGAAGCATCTCGTAGCGAACAGGCGAGTAAAACGGTAACGAGCCTTAAAGAAGACTTAAGCAAGCTCCTCTCTGACGATAAATAACCATCAACATTAATGGTGACCTCATGATGTATGTAATCTTAATCGGTGCAATATTGATATTTTGGCTGGTTGCTGTCGATAGGCCCGTGCTAAAAATAAAATTCAATGATGGGGCTATTGAGCAAGTCAAAGGTCATCTACCACCGAGTTTTAAACATAACCTTCAAGAAATTGGCCACAATAATGCGTTCAAAGGTGAGCTGAAAGTGTACGCGAAGCGCTCTGGTTACAATCTGAAGTTCACCAAGGATGTGCCTAAAAGTGTGCAACAGAGGATTCGTAATGTATTCCCGCATAACGGATTTAAATCGAAAGGCTCAAAGAAAGCGTAATTTCTGATAATTACGTGTTGTCTGATATAACACCATACTAAGTTAGTCCTAAACACCTCTCTATTGTCTTCATACTGTTTTCAATTTTCAAGAATAGAGAACAGTATGAGATATCTAGCACTTTTATTGTGTTGTTTGCCACTATTAGCAATTGCAGACGACTCTTTGATTAATCCAGTCGCAAAAAAGATCAAAGCCACCGTGCTTAAAGATCTCAACAAGAGCCATATTGAGCTAGAAGGGTATTGTGACCTTATGATTGAGATGAAGCATGCCAAAGGCTATGCACGAATCAAAAAGGTTAGAACATCTGGGGATAGCAAAATCTGTAAAGAGGCTAAAAAGCACTTGCCCAAGCGTAAAAAGTTTAAGTACAGTTTTCCTGAGAAATATATTCGTCTCCACATATCAGAATAACTACCATCTGATGCACTATAACTAAATATCTATAATTTTAATGAAACAATTTCGTGAACCAATCTCTAATTTCTATTAATATTTAGCTCACTTATAAAGTAGGCATATGCTGCCAAAAAGAAGATTAGGGCAAAGGAAAGTCTCGGTTGTTGCTAGCAAATAAAAATTACACCCCAGAAGTCATAGAGATCTCTAGAAAAGTTTCAATTAACGTTGAGACTCGTTTTACTAAGTGGTTGATATCTGAAAAGTATAAACTTGACCAATCCACGGTCGATACGCTACTTAGCTTAGAAAATAGATACTGCGAGAGCGTCATCTTTAATGAGGCAGACCGAATCTCACATAACCAACGTATTCTTTTGCGTTGTGAACAAGATAGAGTTAATGCCAAACGTGAGAAGGTAGCGGCCAAACAACAAACACTGCGTTACGTTATTGACGATGTGAGTGACGCGGCTTCAGCGCTCATGTTAGAGAAGCTTCAAGGTACACTGATAAGCTCTCTGTTCACACAGCTGCCAGATTACAATCAGTTTGCGAGTGTGGCGTATTCTCCATCTTTAAACTTTTCCAAGTTACACAAAATTTCATCCGAGAGCCGGGGACTCAGCTCTAGTCTTGTTGAGTTTGTTTCCAATCGTGAGTTTACAGAGAAATACGGCAAGAAATCGAAAATCATACTCGACCCTAAAGTTGCAGCAAGGCAAATTGGTATAGAAAACTGTCGATTGTTGTTTCCATTATTGATGAGCCAACAGTTGATCAAGTGGAACGACGGCAATATCAAGCATATTGTGCCAAAGGTTTGGCAACACTTGGTGGTGACTTCGAATGCTACGCGTATAAGACTACAAGAAACGTCCGTTAAAGATCCGAACGTTGGCATCCTTCTTGGCGTTTTGAGAGTGTTACCTTTATTCTTGATTTGTAATCACTTTTCTTCAACTTTCGAAGATGCCTTGGTGAAAACTATGCTCGGTTATCGAGATGCCAGCGACAGGCATGAAGAATATTACGCTTGTGCTGAAGTCATTCCAAATACTCAGTTTCTGGAGTCTATGGTAGAGCAACTTGAGTTGAAACTGCTTCAGAAGCTTGTTGAATTCATTGATTGGAGTCCTGGCAACCAGTTTATAAAGAGAGCTCTATTAGAGGAAGTGAACGATGTTCCAGTGTTAGAAAGAACCCTCTACGGAGCTGCATTAGCTCAAGGAAGAAAGTTCTCAATTTTTGAAGCATTGAGCAACAGTGATTTCTTTAATATTAAGCACAGACCTTATTGGTTCTCGAATGTTCAAATGTCAGCAACGACGATTGAGCAAATGCAGAATAGGGTACCAGGTAAAATAACCGATAAGATGTAATAAAAAGAGCCACAATTGATGTGGCTCTTTTTGTTTAAGTTGCACTGTCACTTTTGTTTATAATGACAATTATCATAGGTACGTCTTAGCAAACGACTTCAAAGGTGAATGAGTCTTGTTTGGCTATTGCTTGTTTAACTGGAATACCTAAGCGTTGGCATGTCATTAACAGTTTTAGCTTTCTATCGGCTGGAGCGTGCTCTGAGAGAATGACTGAAGTTAGGCATTGCTTGTTGAGAAACAGTTTATTGCCGACGAGCTCTTCATTAGGTAGTACCCAGCGATATTCTCGTTCATAGCGCCAATTAGAATGCTTCACCTTAAAGAGCTCGGTGCCTAAGCGTAATGGCGGTAAATTCTCTAATAAGGGTAAACAGATATTGCTTGGGTGGTCTTCATATTGGACCTCGAAGCAGTTTAGGTTTGCGTCACCCTCATAACAGTTAAGGTCATACTCAATACACATGCCTTTGAAGTTATCACCGTATTGAGACCACAGTATTGGGTGGTCGCTGGACTGTGAGAAACACATCACCTTAAAATCATTTTGAAGGCATTGGCTGAAGATGTGGTTAGAATCAAAAGGGTTATTAAAGGATTTAGCGTAATCAAACCACAACGAACATTCGGATATCGATTGTATGTTTCTATCGTGGAGCGATCTGAACTTATAAAGTTTAGGCAACATATCAAACACCTAGTTTACAACATTTTCTGATGTTAACACTTTAATAGGTAATGCAAGTCCGAATGCACAGCATTTGATTGCTTAATCACCTTATTTTTAATTATAACTGTTTGATAGATCAAAATTTAAACACAAAATAGTGGCCTGTTTAGGTGGTTTATTTTGCCATACATCGGCCCTTAAGATTTCTAGGTTCATGTTAAATAAGATACAACGTAACGTTTTAGTTTATAAAGTCGGCTTTACTCAAATGGGTTAATATCGGTTATTTGAAGGGATTAAAACTTGTAGCGAGCTCCAACGTAGGCGGTTTGCGATGAAATATCGACACTATCGATCTCAACGCGTGCATTTCGGTAGCCAAAGTGAATGTCGATATTATCTGAAACTATTGCACCAAGCTCAGCACCAACTTGGTATGCTGCTTCAGATTTAGACGCAGATGCTCCCAAAGCTTTGACCTCCATATCCATAGATCCGACACCAGCCAACAGGGACACGTACAAATCTAATACGTCGCCTTCAACAATGAATTTCGGCTTTACGTTGACGAAGAAAGCCTGACCTTCGATATCCATTATCTCGTTATAAGTTACTTTGCCAAGTTTGCGATATTCGGCTTCCAGCCCCAATTTAACAACGTCATGTGTATTGAATTCGAAGCCTCCAACTAGGTTATAGCTTAGGTTAGACAGGTCTGACGAATCCTCAATTGAACGACCAAGATATTCTGATTCGGTTTCATTATACAAGCCGATATCCGCGCCAATATAGAATTGGCCAAGCTCTTTTGAGTTCTCTTTGTCACTAGCAAGCGCGTACGAGTCCATTGCGAAAATAGAGAATAGTGATAGGGCGACCATACTGCTTTTCATATAAAACCTTTTATATAGTAAGTTATTGATTTCCCGAACATGTTATCAAACAAAAGATGTATTTAGTTAATACGAAACCTGTCTAAATATCTGATTTTAAAAGCTTGTAGATAATAGAAGTATCAGCATCGCAGTTGTAAGACAAGGTGCAATTGATCACTCCAGAACGTGGTGAATAGGAAATGCGTTGCGTTGTCACTTATTGTTAACTTGCAACCTGTGAAATTAACTACGCATATACTTTGAATTCAATGTAGCTTGTTCATAATTTCATTTGGGTTTCAGAGACAAGTTCATGGAACCTTAAGTAACGAGAGCTACGCGAATATAGAGCTTGAAACGAACTCAACTTGAAGAGTCCACATCAGCAAGTCAGATTGGGTTCAGTAATGTGTTGGAGTTTTTGAATACTTTATCAGTTGCAGTTGGAAGATGAACCAGGATTCTCAATTGAAACCAAGTTTCTAGATGTTGTGTATGTGGCGTGTGTGAAATCTGAAAGCACAACAATAGGATTACGATTACTTTCATAACTTACACAAGCAATGTGTAGCCATCGGTTGTAGAAAGTTAAATATTGGATGGATAGCATCTAAGAGTTAAAGAGTTAAAGAGTTAAAGAGTTAAAGAGTTAAAGAGTTAAAGAGTTAAAGAGTTAAAGAGTTAAAGAGTTAAAGAGTTAAAGAGTTAAAGAGTTAAAGAGTTAAAGAGTTAAAGAGTTAAGAGTTAATTTGAAAAGGCGCTGCGTAAAGATTCCGTACGAGGTTTTAGCTGATGTAATCAAGATGGCGCGAGTTAGTTTGATTCAACGTGTAGTCAAACCCATAAAAATGGATAAGCGAGTGAATTAAGTGATTCTGTACGTGAAATCTGTCAGGGATAAGGCTCGTAAAGCTCTCAGATTTCACATATGATAACTGCGTATTATGTCTGCTTATGTTCAATGGTGCATATCTGATTAACTCAGTGCAACCTCTTGTATTTAGAGGTTTTATCTGTGAAGTATCGCGAAATGAGTAAGAATTACATTTTTCGAGAATTAGAATGCCAAATGACCAAAGAAGAGGTCGCTGAACTCTGTTTTAAATCTGTGAGAACTGTCACAGGTTGGGATGAAGGAAACCCAATACCTCCAGAGTGTAAAAGGCTCATGAGAATGGCAAAGGGTCGGGAACTAAGCATTAGTGAAGACTGGGAACAGTTCAAAATGTTATACGACCGAATGGAATTGCCAACTGGCCAAGTGGTGAGGCCACAGCAAATTTTGGCAGGGATAGCATTGTTGGGTATTCAATCAGAACTCGAGATTAAAACCTCAACACATCTTCTTGGATTAGCTAGGGCAATAGCTAACATTAAGAGATAAACGTTAGTTAAGATTATTATGTAGTAGACAAGAAAATAAAACCCAACGGTGGAATTGAAAGTTCTAATCGTTGGGCTTTAATCTTGTTGCTGTTTAGAAAACTTCGTCATGATCCCGATCAAAAGCGAAGTTGTACTTGTTCTCTAACTCGTCCCAATCAACCCCATGTTTTTTGTAATATTCCATCTCGAATTCAAGGTCGTTATGGGTTCTAGAGGTGCACCAGTCACCGTGACCATCGGTTGCCGACATCATTTCACCAAACTTTTTGTAATCGTGTAAAATCAACAGGCTTCGTACCATACCCCATTCATGCAAACTTCCATTAGCGGATGCTATGTAGAAATCTTCAATATCTTCAGGAATTATCGCTTCTAGTTGACTTAATGTATCGATTCCAAAATGACGCAATTCCTGAATGAGAATACCGTCGGTATCGTGTCCGGGTATACCCAACTCCTCAATTAACGGCGCAAACCTTGTCTGTAAATATTGACTTAGTGTCGTTGAAGATATTTGTATATCCAAGTTCCCAGTCCTTGCACCTTCATCTACGCTAGCTGATAATTCATCAATTTGTTTAGAGATTGCATTGAATTCTTTATCGGCTAGCTCTAAGACTCCAGCAAGTATTTTGAATCTTCGACTAAGGTCATCACGCAATTTACCACTAAATTTATAGTTACGGTCATGTTCAATCTCAGCCCATGCATGTTGTAGAATCGTCCTGATTTGAATTTCAAAACACTTGCCTTCGTATTGCTTATACTCAGGTAGTCTTAGTCTGTCTTCTTTTAACTTTGCAACATAGTGAACAGATTGATAACCAACTTTATCAACCCCCAAGGCTTCTGATTTATTAGAGCTGTTTGCTTCATCAATATCAAAGTTATTCTCAATAATTTCTTTGATTGTTGTAACTTCATCCTCTACATAGGTAATAATTCTAATGCCAGCGAAGTCTTGAATCTGATTTATTGGATCCGTGTACTTCGTCGATTTTCCTTTTTCTCTTACGCTATCAATAGACTTTACTCTAGAAGTAACTATGTGATATCCAATGGAGTTCATTTCAAAATATTCAATCAAAAAAGACTCAACTTTGTTCGATAACCTTTTGAACACTGGCTGAGACTTTATGTACCATTCGACCAAATTTTTATCACTCATTTATTTCAACTCCTAATGTATTGAAAGCTGCTAGATAAGAATTTTGCATGATGGATTCAGAAATTTTCTTTCTAACTAGAACTATATTAAGCAAATATTAGCGGATTTTTTTCTTTAAAAACAGTGGGGTATAGCAGAAATCCAACGATAAAAATAAAGAATGTTTTTCTCGTTTAAATTAAGAACTAGCGCGCAAGCTTGCAACTAGAGCAGGTTAGGTGAGTGCTGATAGATAGGTCGAATTTACCCCCGTGATACAACACGGGGGTTGTTGGCCCGCAGCTCGTTGGGACCCTCCCGACGAAACGGGTCCCTCCCAACGAGCTGCGAACCAAACATACCGAAAGCATAAGCGTTGGAAGTTCTATGGGTTGCAGTAGCAAAAAGCCCCACTGGTATTGTGAGGCTCTGCTAGGGTGATCTTGGCAATGAGGAAGGGCGGTGATGTGGTTTCAATAAAACAGCTACGCTTCGCTACTTATCGGGCATTTGGGACAGTGCACCCCAGAACCATATCGAGTGCCCTTATCCCTGCGGGGCTTGTTCAGCGATATCTATTGAGTATAAATGCTTTCAGGTTGTGGCGTGTCGCTGAGTCCATATAACTCTTTTTCTAGCTCAAAATAGTCATACTTGTTTTCCACCTTGAAGTGTTTAAGTTCAATCCCTGCGGAAGCTGCGGCCATATCAACTAACTTGTCTCTCGCTACTCTATCTGGTCGATTATGAGTTGAATCATCTAACTCAATCAAACACTTCACTTCAAGCGTTAGCGGGTCACAAAGTACGAAGTCCACATGCTTCTTTGCAATAGCGTTGAATGCACGCCACCATGTCTTTTTATCATGCACTCCTTTCCTTGGTGTCATTAGGTCAGCAATCCTGACCTTGGCAAACACAGTATGTTTTCCTTGCGTGACAACGAGCAGTGCTCGATAAAAAGCTAACTCATTTGGTGTAGCGAGTTTCTTTATCGGTTGATACTCGTAATTTGATGGTGTGGTGTGATCGTGAGTTGCATGTGAATGGTCACCCTTTATGGGAAAAAACTGTACTTTTGCAACAGCAAGTATTAGAAGAAAGACAATGATAAACACAAATTCCATATGAGTTAATCCAGTATGAGTAGGCATTAGGATTACTTTATCAGTCGGTCGGATATGTGAGAAATATCAATAAGATATGTTCTTTCTAAATCATACGTATTGGAATAGGGTGACAATCACTATATTTTTACAGCCTTACCGAAATCAAAAGGATCATTTATAGGGTTATCATCCTTAGACTCAACGCAAGTTAAAATCCTAACGGACTCTCCCCAAGTAACGCGATACACACAATCAGCCAAAACCTTAAAGCCATAACCCATCTCAATGAGCTCTGAATGGTCAAACGTAAAAAGCTTACTGTCGTTCTGACGAACCTCGATATAGATACGCATGAATGAGTTTTGGAAATCGACGAGGTTTTGTGAGACGTCTGTCCAAGCTGTCTGACGTGAATACCCAGTAACAGATAAATCAAAGTCATCGAGTGGGCCGAACCCAGAAGACTTTTTTACAGGCTTTAAGGTTTGACCTGGAACACCGTCAGGAACTGAAACTTTAGCAGGGGCGATAACATTGCTTTGTTCAGGTTTAAGAACAGGCTCAAGTTCTTTATCGCTACCAGACCAAGCGTAGATATTGAAAATGATTCCGCAGACAAGCAAGGTTCCACCCATCCAAAACGGCCAACGATGCCAAATTGGTTTAATGTCGTTACTCATCGCTTCGGCTACGCTGCCACTACTTTGCGTATGAGACTGATAAAAGGGAAAAAATGCTTTCTTGTATTTGCGTTGTTCCTCATTAACGACTTCGGTCGTTGCACCAATTCTCACTTTTTTCGTGTAAGTGTTCTTACTACCAAACGCGGTATTCTTGGCGCAGTAGTAAGTCATCTCAACCATATCTCTAACGTCTTTATGAATCTTTCTAAGATTCTGAGTCAGTAAGATGATGTCTATGCCGTAGTGGCCGTGAAGAGAATAGAACTCAAGGATTTTGCTATCGAGTTGCTTATTCGGCAAAACCATATGAGCTTCATCGATAACAAATAAGGGGCCTTTGTTATCAGCATCCCTCCAGTCGTTAACGTAGTCCTCAAGCTTTGAAAACGGTCTATCCATCGAGCCATATTGGTTTAACTTACCATCAACAACTTCAATCAAGTCCAAGACGTCATTGCCAAAGACTTTCTGAAAATAGGGCACGTTTAAGGTGACATTGGTTACGACTTTCCGACCAGCCTTGATAGCAGGAATGATATGGAAAGCAACACTCTCATAGCTCTTGCCACTTCGTGGTCGTCCCGCGATGCAATAGATCATTAAGAGCCCAACCTTGTAAATGGAATCAGTTGTAAGACCATGCGTAAAGCAATGGCCGATAGAATCATACTCAAACACTGTGGCAAGCCAACGGCGCCCATGACCCAAGCAACATTAGGCGGAATTGACTGCAAATATTGACCGACATCGACAGGTTGGAACAAAGCAACAGCTGCGGATAGAGCTGAATTGACGACTTCCATAAATTGCTCAACAACCCAATAGACCATATCTTTGAGCATGGTAATAAGGCTTAAGAGCAACTGATACATGAACTCAATTAACTTATTGAATAGCGTTACAATCCAATCCATACCTTAACCCCCGAAGATAATTTGACGACAATAGAAAGCCGTAGATGCGAGAAAAATGAAACGTAAAAAGCCGAATATCCAATCCATGTCGATGTAATCATCAAATGACATGTATCCATAGAATGGGACAGGTAGCCCAAACTTAGGACGCTGAGCCCCACTTAGGTTAATGTCGCCGAAACTTGATACAAAAGGGTCGACAATGCTTGTACGCATGTCGTTCAATTCAGCACTGACGACATCACTCAAGTCACCATCGTATGCAGACATATAGAACCCCTGACATGTATCACCTTGAATACAAGTGCCGTCGATACCTGCTTTGGATGCGTCTACACCTTTCAATAAGTCAGCAATATCACTTACACCATTAGTTAAGCCATCTAACTTGCCGGAAATTTCAGCAAGGCCTTCACCATCACTACCGCCATCAATTCCGTCAATTTTATCTGATAGGGCGTCTATGCTTGATTCAACACCGGACAAGTCAACGGTCGATTGGCCGCCAGAAATAGCAGCAATTTGATCGCTTAATTGGTTGAATTTTTGATTGGTGTTTTCATTAACATCATCAGCGATAGAGGAGACCATCATTTGAGTTTGCATGAGAGCTCCCTCCAAACGAGTATTCTTATTGGCTAAGTCGTTTAAAGAGTTTTGAACGTTTTTAATTCGTTTTTGGTTACTTTTCGCTTTGGAAGCGTCATAAAGTTGAGCTTGTTGCTCTGATGTAAGGCCGCCACCGCCATCACCACCGCCACTATTATTAATGGCATCGATAATCTGGGATTGAGTTGCATCTAAGTGACCATGAACACCGTTAATTTGACCGTTCAAGCTTGTGAGGCTTCGGTCTACTGAATTAAGGTCATAATCAACATCATCGAACCTCTTCAAAGTCTGACTAAATAAGCTATCAACCTCTTCGAACTCGGAGACCATGTTAGAGAAACCACTATTAATGATCCCCGAGTTATCTACACCACCATCAATGTTTTTAACAGCGCGCTCTAAGTCGTTGAACTCTTTTCGGGTCTGAATTTCTTGAAAGGTCATTGTTCGACTCAAATTCTCCAATGTACGAGAGAACTTTTGGTCAACATCACTAGAAACCATAAGATTGATAATATTCGTCAAGTCTCGATTGGTATTCATTAGTCCGTATAGGGCAACATCAGCACTCCTACAGTCGGGGTCAGCCCCGTCACAAGTAACAACCTCGGCTCGACTGGCCTTATACCGCTCAAAGAAAGGTTCAAGTTTGTCAGGTATACCGTTGTTGTCCTCATCAAGTTCTGCGTTATCGTTAAGAGTAGGGTTTGGGTCTAGGCCGTTTGCAAGGCCATCACCATCCCAGTCCTCTTCTTCGTCAGGTATCCCGTTATTGTTTAGGTCGCCATCTTGTTCAACTTGAGAACCACAGTTAAAAATATCGGTATCTGCGTAGTTAAAACCACCCGTACAATACGAGTCGCTCGTTGGCGGGTTATCGTCACAAACTAGGCTACCGTCAGGCAAAATGGACCGTGAAGGCGGGGTATCTGAACATAACTTAACTTTCATTTGCGAATACGGCCCGCCATAAGTCAAATCAGAAGCCAGTGCATCTGAAGATAACAGGCTAATCAACGATGCTAGAATCATTCTTTTCATAAACAAACCTATAAAAAAAGAGGCCGAAGCCTCTTTATCATTAACCTTGAAAATTCAGAGCGGCTAGAAAACCAGACAAGCCACCCAAAAGAGCAAATACCATGAGTATCAGGTCATGTATGGCAATCAGCACACTCAAAAACTCCCATTAGTTACGCAGACTTTACAGCACGTTTAGCAAGGCCAATCGCCTTGTAAGCCATAGTGATTCCAACAATAGCAACACCCGCAGCACCTACTTTAGTTGCAACATCAGCGAAATCCACAGCAGCCCAAATAGCTTCCATAATTTTGTTTCCTTATAAAATTTTAATTAACTTAATCACCATCTTAATGGCGTATGACATGGCGAAACCGCTAACGAAAACTAGTGAGAAAGCCCCACTAAAAGCCGCAGTAGCTTCGATTGCAGAAACCTCAGTGAACCCCATCAAATACTCATAATCGCTAGCAGTAATAACTATGACTCCAGTGCAGGATTCAACTGACGTATCAACAAGAGCTAGAAAACCATTTTCATTTGCTAGAGCACACTTAGGCATAACAATTCCGAATTCAAATTACTTCTTAAACGATGCTTCAAAATGTTTTTGGATTTCGGCATCAGTAGGAACAAGTTTGTTCACCAAGATATCGAGTGGATCATCTGGGTTCGCGCCAAAATTCAATTCGTATTCGCGATTAGCTACGAACGCGCGCGTTTGGATAAGTTGACGTGCGTATTCCACATCAATTTTCAGAGCTTGCTTGTTGTATGGGATGTCAGTTGAAAAGCCGATGCCCGTTTGTTGAAATTTCTCGTTATCGACTTCTTCCACAGCTCGTAGGACAGACAGCTCTGCGAATTCCATATTAGATTTAGGGAAACGCTTGATAGAGATACCAGTTATTGTAGGCATATTCTTGACTCCAAAATTTCGATTTTCTGTTTAGTGTATTCGTCAGGAATGCCCAACGATGTATTGAAATTAGCGCGGCGATGGTGCGTAGGAATGAGCATTCCAAACGCTTCCCCCAAATCTCCCTCAGTCATAGCAACAACCTCAGATAAAGCCTTACCACATTGACGACGAACCCAAGCGATACGAGCCATAAACTCCAGTCCGGCTTTCTTCTTGTTTAGTTCAAGCTTCATTGGTTCAGCAGGGTCGATACTGGCCGAGAAGTCACACAGACCAGCAAAGGCCGAAGCAGGCGAGGCGAGTAGTGCCAAATCGCACTTCTTCAATTCCACTTCGTTGCGATACCAAATCACTTCAGGGTCAGCGATGTTTTGCTCAAACTTCTTGTTATAGATACGCCAGTAAACTGAAGACGTACGAGAGCCAACCAAAACAGCTTCTTCTGATAATTCACCAGATTGTGAAACGCGCTTATGAGGAACCATTGTCGGGCCGCGACCACGAGAAGCAGTGCGAAATGCTCCCTCATAAAAACATTTCTCAGCATACTTACAGTCAAAGATTCCGGTGTAGTCATCCACGCAAAGATCCAAACGGGCTAGGCGAGTGATACCCAAAAGCGATAACCACCAGTGCACCTTTTTGTGAGTAGTGAAGTCGAACAACTTAGCGCAACCAGTACCATTGATTTGCACGTAGACCGTGTCATTGTTACCGCCAACACCTACCAAGCCACATTCAACTGTTCCGGTAGAGTCGTAAATCACCATTGAATCTTCATAGCCATGCAAGCCACGACCACGCATAGGTGACAGACGGAAGTTAAAGACTTTCGCCATGAACTCATCAAACCTATCAGCCAAAACTTTACGACACTTGTTACGGTGTAACTCAATTGATTTTTCTATAGCTTCTGGTGAATTAAGGCGGCCTTTAACGGTTTGTTTCTTAAACTCAGGAAACTGCAAATTGATAAAGTCTTGTTCGTTAGAGCTATCCAAGTGCCTAAGCGAACCATACGAAAAAGAGAACGCTAGGTGATCCACTTGAACTGGACGAATCTCATCATGGAACTTATGTGGTTTTTTAGATGGCATGGAACACGCCCTTAACCAAAAGCTCTTGGTAGTTGTCATCAGTGATTTCGACAATCTGAAATGACACCATGCCGTAATGAACTTCCATGAATTGGAAGAACTCGCGCTGAGTTTTAAAAAAGTTATGACCCCAAGGGAAATAGGCGTTGATGCCATGATTGGGTTCGTTGTCGAAGTAGATAGAATCCATGATTAACGTTCCACACCGTAGAACGAACAAAACTGCTCAAGCTCTTGGTCGTTATCAAACGTAAACGTGAAAGCGTCACTAGAGTTATAAAGTGGATTCTTGTAGCTGACAGTGTGAAACAGTTCTTCACCAATTGTGCGTTGGCCGAACTCAAGTTCACTAACAAGGAACTCAAAGCAGATTTCTAATGGTGAGTTATGAAGAGACACGGACGCGTGTGTGAAATCTGGGTAGTTAGAGAAGCTAACGTGTTCAGATTTTAAAACAGAGCCGTATTCAATAGATTCAATTTGGAACATAGAAACCACCATAGTTAATCAACCAAGCAGGCTGAGTTGCGATATGTGGCAATCCTAGTTGCGACGAATGGCAATTACAAGATGCGATTTATGGCAACTTTGCGGCTACAATGAACAAAATGGAGGTGCCAAATGTACTCATCAGAATTAATTAATGCCTATAAAAAGGCGAAAAACTACGTACAAGACAAGCAAGTTGCACACGACTTGAACCTTGATCCACCGAAGATAAGTAAAATTAGAAAAGGTGTTCGCCAACTAACTGATTCAGAAGCAGTTTTCTTGGCGGAGAACTCAGGAATTGATCCAGAGTTAGCGTTGCTGGGTTGTCACGCTGACCGTAACGAAAATCCAGAGATAAAACAGATGTGGGAACACATTGCAAAAAAGTACAACGGGCTAGGATTAAAAGCGATTTCAATGACTTGCGCAGGATTAGCGTTGATGGCAGCCACCCCAAATAAAGCACTAGCCAACTGCGTATTATGTATATTATGTTAAATGCTGTTTGATAATCATAAGGCAGAGCTCCATATCTGATGCCCTGCATTCGTTTCGAGCCAGCTGATACTGTGTATTTAACCATAATGTCTATTTACCATAAAATACCTAATAAACATATTTCCTAATCTTCGATTAAGAATACGTTTATTAGATCTCAAGCATTAGTCTATCTATAGCTTCTGTTATTTCTTTTGTTCTTACTGGCTTGGTAACGAAATCGTTCATACCAACATCTAAACATGAACATTTATCTTCAACCGATGTATGTGCTGTCAGAGCCACGATTGGTGTTTGGATATTTGCCTTTCTCATATGTTTGGTTGTGGTTAAACCATCCATGACCGGCATTGAAACGTCCATCAGGATTATGTCTATGGAATCTTTGTTGTCTTGTATAAAGCCTATTGCTTCTTCACCATTACTTGCGATGAAAACTTCGTGACCTTGCCTCGTTAGAATTAACTTAATCACCATCTGGTTTGTTGGATTGTCTTCGACGACCAGCACCGAATATCGACTTCTGAGCTCTCTTGAACAATCATCATCCTTCAGTTGGTTACAGCTATTCGTTACTCTGGTGAGTACTGGTAATTGAACCTCGAACTTAGAGCCTTTCCCTGGTTCACTTTCGACTGAGATTCGCCCACGCATCAACTCAACTAAGCGTTTAGTGATCGCTAATCCTAAGCCTGTGCCGCCAAACCTTCGCGTTATTGTGCTATCTGCTTGCACAAATGGGCTGAACAGCGACGATAGCTGTTGTGAGCTAATTCCAATTCCGGTGTCTTCAACTGTTATATAGAACGAACTCTGCTGGTATTTGATGGAAACATGGACGTGTCCGCGCTCCGTAAACTTAATGGCATTTCCGATTAGGTTAAACAATATCTGCGCTAAGCGGCTTGGGTCTATATAGTGAAGCTCAGCATCTGGGATATCGCTAGACACCGTGAGCTTTAGACCTTTGTCGTCTGCAGCCTTTGTTTGTTCTGATAAAACAAAAGTTACAGTGTCTCTTACGTTGCTCCATTGTGGCGCCAATGAGAAACAACCAGATTCAATTTTGGAAAAGTCCAATACATCGCTGATGATCGCCAACAAAAGCTCAGACGATGTGCTCATATTTAGGAGTATAGACTGTTGTTCTTCTGTTAGTTGGGTCGACTTTAATGTGTCGATTAGCCCAATGATAGCGTTGAGTGGCGTTCTTAATTCATGGCTCATCATGGCTAGGAATTCTGACTTGGCTTTGTTCGCTCTTTCTGCGTCTTTCCTTGCTGTGACGAGTTCGGCGGTTCGTTCTCTAACGGTCGCTTCAAGTTTTTCTTTGTTCTCTATATCGAAAACAGCTCGCTCAATCAGTGGACGAAAACGGTTCAAAGTCGCCTTAGTTTCGATACTAAAATGTTTGGTGTTCGAGTGAATAAAAATAATGACCGATTGGGTCAGTCCACTGTCGATACCAGTAATCAACACTGAGTTGATTTGGTTGAGAACAATGGGATGCAAAGTGTTAAATTCACCCAGAGATTTGGGTTCAAAAAGGATGGCGCATTCACCATTGATGACTCGAGAAAGCTTGCCATGATCGTTCCAAATCATCTCTTCAAAGACTTTATTGTTAGTCAGCAGAGTTTTGAAATCGCCTTCATTCCCTACTCTAGAGACCACAATAAAGTCATCAAACTTAATGTATTTTTTCAACACAAACTCGAGGCTAGAAAATATCTCAGAGATGTTACTCGCCTTACTGATCGCAGAGATAGTCGATAGGATTACCCTATTCTCTTCAGCCAGCCTTCTCTCACGGGCTTTTAATTTTTGTAGTTCAATACGTGCTTCTTGCAGCGCTTCTTGACCTTCAGAACCCATTACTTTTTTAACCTATAAAACGTTGCTGATGACACCATTAAGTTTCCGTGTGCATTTTCTCCACCTGAAAGCCTACCTTGCTCACCAAATGTGAATGGACATATGTAAGGAAGCCCATTAAGTGCTTGATTTATTTGGTCGCAAACCTCATCCATGTCTTGTTTTAGATTAAGCATAGGCCCTGCGCAAAAGATGTTAATCGCGCCTAACTTCTCTTCCAGATCCATATCATTGTAGTAAGACGAATGAATGATATTAGCGGCACGGCTTATCAACTGCTGCTTGGAGCCTTGCATCAAATAAATGGTGTCGCCTTCATTGATATCCGTAAAGAGCTCGATACCGTTACACTCTGTTTCTCGAATAGAGTGAGAGAGTTTGAAATACGGATAGTTGTAAGATGTACCGACTTTCCGGCCTAGTGGATAGACAGAAGATTTTTCAAAGATATAGCCGTCGTCACTGCCTCCTAAATGGAAATTAGTCCATTCATTGTAAACCGTAGCTGCTGGCCTGTGGTCTATCTCGAGCAAGATTCTATTTCTTACTTTTGTCACGGTCCCTGAGTAACGTGTAGGTGTGTGGCCTGCACTGAATGACGAATAGATAGACTGTGAGGAGAAAAAGACGGTTAATGAAACGCCATTAATTGAGAGTGACTCTTCAGTAAATATGCTCCAGTTTCCTGACACCTGATTGTCGGCAGCGCTACCGCCGATGATAGGTACTTCAGTGCCGAATTTACTGTCGATGGCTGCCATCACCTTCTCCTCGTTGCCGGGAGTCGAGTGAAGCAAGATTAAGTCTGGAATTTCGCCTTCACGGTTGGCGTTTTTTAGCGCTAAATCTATTGCGTCGAAGGTGCTTTGTTCGATGGATTGGCTGAAGTGCTTAATGCCGGTGCCGTATGCATTGATGCCCGAGTCATAGATGATAAGTACACCGATCACAGGCCCTGAATGGAAGCCAGTTTCAGTCATGATTCCATGGCATGTCGTGCATCCATGAATTGGAATGTTAGGGAGAGCATCTACGAAAAATCTCTGCACAGCGAGTGTGGAGTACTCTTCTGTGCAGTAGCAGATGAGGCAAGCGATATCCTCGGGGTTCTCTACCCCAAGAAGCAGTTCATCTACGGCGATTTTATCATCTAGAGAATAAGAGACTTTTGATAGAAATTTCATAGAGTTTTGGAGACTTTATTAATGTTGCCTTTATAACATTTTAATGCGCAGGGTTTCACTGGTTTAGTCAATATTTCTATCAAAGAGCGAGGTGTTGCTCAGTTTTGAGTTTTATTCTTTAGAGAGATTCACTGTATACGTCATGACCTGTTGTGGAAATGTAACCGTTATTGAGGAAGTCTTATCATTGGTTTGTAAAAGCCAAGATGACGCCCCTTTCGATTCCAAAACTCCGCTTCCATCATAGCTAATGATAAATTTGCCAGTTTTAGATGTTTCAATTGAATACCCCTGACTATCGCCTGAAATAGAAACATTATTATTATCAATACCAAATTCACAAGGTTTTGAAACTATACAGGTTATTGTCTCGTTATTATCGTATGTCACTGTTCTCCAAGTAAATGCAGCTAATAAAATAACCAACATGACGATAATTTGAACAAGCCTGCCTTTTGTTAGCTTTTGTGCCGCCATTATAATCTTTACTCCTTGTTACAAAGTTCAAAGTTTTTAAATAAAAATCCAATTCCAGACCAAGCGTAAGGTTACTACTCTGTCATTGATTTGTTAATTCAAGTATAGTGTCGCGTTGAAAATGCCACTTTTTTTTAAAATCAGCAAGTGGAAATAAGGTCCTGAATAGGCTGAATTTCCTTTTCTAATTTGGGTGGCATTACGACGTGAGTCGTGTTGGAAGTAAAGTGTAGTAAATAAGAAATTGGAAGCATGCAAATGAGCCAAGAAAAGCAGCTTGAACAAAACTACAACTATACGGTCGTCCGTCAGTTTACCCTAGTTACAATTTTGTGGGGTATTGTCGGTATGGGCGTTGGTGTTTTGATTGCCGCTCAATTAGTTTGGCCACAGCTAAACTTTGATACGCCGTGGTTGACGTACAGTCGTTTACGTCCCCTGCATACTAATGCGGTTATTTTTGCGTTCGGTACAAGTGCGCTGTTTGCAACATCATATTATGTTGTGCAACGTACCTGTCAGACGCGTCTCTTTGGTGGCCCTCTCGTAGCCTTCACCTTTTGGGGTTGGCAAGCGATTATCCTGTCGGCTGCAATTACTCTACCGTTAGGTTTAACCTCTGGTAAAGAATATGCAGAACTAGAATGGCCAATCGATATTGCTATTACTCTTGTGTGGGTAGCTTATGCAATCGTGTTCTTCGGAACCATGATTAAACGTAAGACATCACACATTTACGTAGCGAACTGGTTCTTCGGAGCCTTCATCATCACGGTTGCCGTGTTGCACATCGTTAACAGCTTAGCTGTTCCTGTATCTGCGTTTAAGTCGTACTCGATTTACTCAGGTGCAATTGATGCAATGGTGCAATGGTGGTACGGACACAATGCGGTAGGCTTCCTATTGACAGCTGGTTTCCTAGGTATGATGTACTACTTCGTTCCTAAACAAGCTGGTCGCCCTGTTTATTCTTACCGTTTGTCGATAGTTCACTTCTGGGCACTTGTGTCTCTGTATATTTGGGCTGGTCCTCACCACCTACACTACACTGCACTTCCAGACTGGACTCAGTCTCTAGGTATGGTTATGTCTTTGGTTCTGTTTGCTCCTTCTTGGGGTGGCATGATCAACGGTATCATGACTCTATCTGGTGCGTGGCATAAGCTTCGCTACGACCCTATCCTACGTTTCCTAATCGTTTCTCTATCATTCTACGGCATGTCGACTTTCGAAGGCCCAATGATGGCAATCAAAACGGTTAACGCGCTATCTCACTACACGGACTGGACTATCGGTCACGTTCACTCTGGTGCGTTAGGTTGGGTTGCAATGGTTTCTATCGGTTCGGTTTACCACTTAGTTCCTAAGCTATTTGGTCAAGAGCGTATGTACTCTGTATCTCTAATCAATGTTCACTTCTGGTTAGCAACGATTGGTACGGTTTTCTACATTGTTGCAATGTGGATCTCTGGTGTGATGCAAGGTCTGATGTGGCGTGCAGTTAACTCTGACGGTACATTAACTTACAGCTTCGTTGAATCTGTAGAAGCGTCTTACCCGTTCTACTTTGTACGTTTCCTAGGTGGTTTCATCTTCCTATCTGGTATGTTCTTAATGGCATACAACACGTACAAAACTGTTTCTGCACCTAAAGATAGCCTTAAAGCTATCCCTCAACCGGCTTAAGGAGATTTAGAATGAGCTCAAATTCAAATAATCGCCATGAGTTGGTAGAGAAGAATGTTGGCCTATTAGCGATCTTAATCGTTATTGCTATCAGTTTTGGTGCCTTAGTAGAAATCACCCCTCTTATCTTCCAAAAGCAGACAACTGAACCTGTAGAAAACCTACGCGTTTACTCTGCTCTGGAAATGGAAGGTCGTGATATCTACATTCGTGAAGGTTGTAACGTATGTCACAGCCAAATGATCCGTCCTTTCCGTTCTGAGACTGAACGTTACGGCCACTACTCTGTAGCTGGCGAAAGCGTTTGGGAACACCCATTCCTATGGGGCTCTAAGCGTACTGGTCCTGATCTAGCACGTGTTGGTGATCGTTACTCAGATGAGTGGCACCGTGTTCACCTTATCGATCCTCGTGAACTTGTTCCTGAATCAAACATGCCTGGTTTCCCATGGCTTGCTGAGAATGTACTTGATGGCAAATTGACTCAACAGAAGCTTGAACTCTTCCGTAATCAATTTGGTGTTCCTTACACAGACGAACAAATTGCTAACGCTAAACAAGATGTTGAAGGAAAAACAGAGATGGATGCAATCATCGCTTACCTTCAATCGCTTGGCCACGCAATGAAATAAGGAATAATTATGGACATTATTACATTTCAAAGTGTTTGGACTGTGACTGTTTTTGCTTGCTTCATCGGCATCGTTTGGTGGGCATATGGCAAGAACCGAAAATCACGTTTCGACGAAGACGCGAACCTAGTGTTTGCTGACGACGAGCCAGCAACAAGTTCTAAAAATGAAGGAGTGACAAAGTAATGAGTACATTCTGGAGTATCTGGGTTAGTGCGATTACGATTGGTACCCTAATTGGTTGTGCTGTCTTACTTCGTTGGTGTTTTAAAGACAAAACAGGCGTAGAAGAAGGTCAAGATATGGGCCATGAATACGATGGTATTCGTGAGCTTAACAACCCACTACCAAAATGGTGGACATACCTTTTCATCAGTACGATTGTTTTTGCAGCGGTTTACCTTGCTCTATACCCTGGTCTAGGTAACTTTAAAGGCCTTTTAGGTTGGACAAGTTCAGACCAAACGGTACGCAGCGTTGAAGAGTCTCGCTCAGCAATTGCTGCTGCGCAAGCAAACAAACAGTTAGATGCGTACGCGAAAGAGCTTGATGATGCAGACACCTACTTCGGTGAAGCATTCAGAAAGCTAGCTCACGACGAAAACGGCTTACGTTCAATCCCTGACATTGCATCAGATGCTGATGCGATCAAAGTGGGTCAACGTTTGTTCTTGCAAAACTGTTCTCAGTGTCACGGCTCTGATGCACGTGGTCAGAAAGGTTTCCCTAACCTAACTGATGACGCATGGCTATACGGCGGTGAACCTGAGGCTATCGTAACAACAGTTATGCACGGTCGTGTTGGCCAAATGCCAGGTTGGAAAGACGCACTTGGCGAAGAAGGCGTAAAAGAAGTAGTTAGCTACACACTTAGCCTTTCTGGTCGTAGCGTAAACGCACGTGAAGCAGAAGCTGGTAAAGCTCGTTTCGTAGTGTGTGCAGCGTGTCACGGTACTGATGGTAAGGGTAACCCTGCTGTTGGCGCACCAGACCTAACTGACCGCGATTGGTTGTTTGGCGATTCTCGTGCAGACGTAACTGAAACAGTTATGTACGGTCGTTCTGGCGTAATGCCTGCTTGGAAAGACATTCTAGGCGAAGACAAAGTACAACTGGTTTCATCTTACGTGTGGAGCCTAAGCAACTCAGATAATAAGTAACATTTCAATAACAGCCTCTTTCTAAGAGGCTGTCTTTCCTTTATTTTATAACCTCTTCTTTTTATTCTTTTTTGAGATCTTTTTTATGGTAAAGCCTTGGTATAAACAGTTTTGGCCGTGGTTCTTAATCGCGTTGCCAGCGACAGTAGTTATTTGGACTATTATGACGGTTATTGTGTTTACACAGAACTCTGTAGACTTAGTGACTGAGGATTACTATAAAAAAGGAAAAGGCATTAATGTCGACATTTCAAAAGTAAATATCGCCAAAGAGCTAGGCCTATCAGCTTCACTTAATGAGAAAGGTAACTCTGTTATCATCACATTAGACAAAGGCAAACTTGATCACTTCCCTGCTATCAGCGCAATGTTCGTTCACAGAACGCTACCAGATCGCGATTTCACTCAGCTATTAACCGCTGATGCGAGAGGCAACTACACACTGACTCTGGACCATCACTTAGAAGGTCCGTGGTTCATCGAGCTGACTCCACATGACGAAGAATGGCTAGTGCAAGGTCGCATGAACTTCCCGATTGAAACTCCTACTCAACTAACGAACTAAAGCTTATGTGTGAATCCTGTTATCACTGCGGTGAAGATGTACCAGCGGAAACGGATTTTGAAGTCGAGATCTTAGGATCGCCTCGTAAGATGTGTTGTCCGGGCTGCGAGACCGTAGCTCAGACAATCGTTGATAGCGGTTTGGTTTCTTACTACCAATACCGCACCGCTCCTGCTGAGAAAGCAGATCTAGTGCCAGAGCAACTTCTGGCACTCAGTCATTATGATAATGAAGACGTTCAACTGGAGTTTGTAAGAAACTCTGAGAACGTCTCTGAGGTGACATTATCACTTGAAGGCGTTTCATGTGCAGCTTGTGCATGGCTAATCGAGAAGCAAGTCTCATCAAAACAAGGTGTGGGTAGTATTCGTGTGAATACCACCACCAACCGTGCCCTACTTAGCTGGGATAACACGCAAGTTAAACTGAGCGAGTTGTTGTCAGCAATCCATACTCTAGGTTACAAAGCCGCACCATTTGAAGCTGATCAACAAGAAGCAGCTTACCACCGCTCGATGAAAAACTACCTATACCGTCTCGGTGTTGCTGGCTTGGCAACCATGCAGGTAATGATGCTTGCTGTTGCACTGTATCTTGAAGTGTTTGGCAACCTTGAACCAGAGTTTAAAAACTACTTCCGTTGGGTAAGTTTGATCTTTGCTACACCTGTTTTGCTCTATTCTGCTCTGCCGTTCTACATCAATGCATGGCGCAGTATTAAGGGACGAACATTGGGTATGGATGTGCCTGTCTCGATTGCTCTGCTGTTTGCTTACGTAGCAAGCTTGGTGGCAACCGTGACAGAAAAAGGAGAAGTCTTCTTCGAATCTATCTCGATGTTCACTTTCTTCTTACTGCTTGGCCGTTTCTTAGAGATGAGAGCACGTCGTAAAGCAGCGGCTGCGAGTGGTAACCTACTTAAGCTCGTTCCTGCAATGGCGACAACGTTAGACGGCGAGCAAGTGCCAGTGAAAACCCTAAAAGTAGGCGATAAGATCCGCGTACTTCCGGGCGAACATATCCCTGCGGATGGTAAAGTACTTTCTGGCCGAGTTCATATTGATGAATCTATGCTGACTGGCGAATCTATCCATGTTGTGAAAAACGAAGGCGATACTGTTTACGCTGGTACGTTAAATGGCGATGAGTCATTTGAACTGGAAGTGATGACATCAAAAGCGGACTCTGTGATCTCTAATATTGTTCGTCTGCAAGATGAAGCACAGTTGTCTAAGCCTCGTATCGCAGAGATTGCCGATATTGTGGCTCGTTACTTTGTAGCGGTTATCTTGATTATCTCTTTCGGTACTTGGTTCTACTGGCACCAAACTCGTCCAGAAGATGCATTCTGGATCATGTTGTCTGTACTGGTAGCGACTTGTCCTTGTGCTCTTTCACTGGCGACACCAACTGCGATTACTTGTTCAACGTCCCGTATGGGCAACTTTGGTATTTTACTGCGTAAAGGCCACGTATTCGAAACCTTGTGTAAAGTGAACCACTTGATCATCGATAAGACCGGTACCTTGACTGAGGGTGATATTCGTATCAGCCGTGTAGAAACTTTCTCTAAGCTTGATAAAGAGACGTGTTTAAAAGTGGCTGCGAGCCTAGAACAGCATGCTAACCACCCTATCGCGAAAGCATTCAAAACCCACGTGTCCGATGATGTTGAAGTCAATTCTGTAAACAACGTTATTGGTTCGGGTATTACTGGTGAGTGGAATGGTCAAGAGGTGGCAATCGGTAGTAGTGAGTTTATTCTTGGTGAAGCTCAACCGACGCAAAGCAACGGCATCTACTTGTCGATGGCGGGACGTCATATTGCTACCTTTACTTATGAAGACCCGATTCGTAAAGAAAGCATCGAGTTCATCCAAAAGTTCAAAGAAGCGGGCATTAAAACAACCCTTCTGACGGGTGACTCCTTGATTAACGCGAAGCCTGTTGCTGAAGAAATCGGTATTACCGACATCGTTGCGAATGCTAAGCCAGAGGATAAGCTTGCTTACCTTAACTCTCGTGATGAGAAAGACATCACTATGATGGTTGGCGACGGTATCAACGATGCCCCTATCCTTGCGGGTGCACACCTTTCTGTCGCTATGGGCGGTGGTACAGATGTAGCTAAAGCATCGGCTGATATGGTTTTATTGGGTGACAAGCTTGATAGATTACTTAAGTCCCGTACATTGGCGCTAAAAACGCGTAAGATAATCCGCGAAAACCTTGCATGGTCATTGGGGTACAATCTACTCATCCTTCCATTGGCTGTAGCGGGTTTGGTTGCTCCATACATTGCCGTTGTTGGCATGTCTGCAAGTTCTATTATTGTTGTGTCTAATTCGTTAAGGCTTTTAAAAGAGCAAGGTAAATAATGGAAAGTTTATACATCCTGATTCCCATTGCGATTGTACTGGTGTGTATCGCTGTTGGTATTTTTCTATGGGCGGTGAAGAGCGAACAGTTTGAAGACCTGGAGCGTCAAGGTCACAATATTTTGTTTGATGAAGACGAAAAAGCCCATGCTCACTCTGACAGCAAGCCTGCGAAGAATGTCAAAGCTAGTACTGAATCCCCAACTAACCTAGATAAAAAGAACGATGACGCCTGATTGGATCGGAGCCTTTGTTGTCGGACTGATCGGCGCGGGCCACTGCATGGGAATGTGTGGTGGCATTGCGTCGCTCCTTTCAATCGGCAATACCAAACCTTCCCCGGTTATTCCCCTACTTTACAACCTTGGTCGCCTACTCAGCTATGCCGTTATTGGAGGTGTGATCGGCGGTGCTATCTCTTCAATCGGTCAACTTAGCGATTTTAACGCGTTACTTAATTGGCTTCGTTTGTTCGCTGCCATCTTTATGATCATTTTGGGTCTGTATATCGGTAAATGGTGGTTTGGCTTATTGTTCTTTGAGAAGGTCGGTCAGAAGCTGTGGCGTTATATTTCACCAGTCGGTAAGTCTTTCCTCCCACTCAAGCATCCAAGCCACGCTCTGCCGTTTGGTTTTATCTGGGGTTGGTTACCGTGTGGTCTAGTCTACTCTATGCTGACCTGGGCGGCTGTCTCAGGCAGTTGGTATAATGGAGCGGGAATCATGCTCGCATTTGGCTTGGGAACGCTTCCTGCGATGCTGACGGTTGGTATGGGCGCTAGCTTCCTCAAGAAATTGCAACAAGCTGACTTATTTCGTCAACTCGGTGCGATTTTAATCTTGATTTACGGTTTCTACACTGGATATATGGCACTGCAGCTCATTATTTATACCGTATAGCCATTCTTTAAATCCGGTTTTTTTACTACCCAACTGGATAAAGGAATGCTAAAATATTGACGTATATCAAATAGTGAAAGATTGTTATGATTTCTGAAAAGCCTGTAACGAAACGTGTCCAATCTGGTGGCTGTGCGATCCATTGCCAGGATTGTAGTATTAGCCAACTTTGTATTCCGTTCACTTTGAATGAATCTGAACTTGATCAGCTTGATCAGATCATTGAGAGAAAAAAGCCTATTCAAAAAGGCCAAGAGTTATTTAAAGCCGGTGACGAGCTTAAATCTCTCTATGCTATTCGCTCTGGAACGATCAAGAGCTACACGATTACCGAGCAAGGTGACGAGCAGATTACTGCATTCCACCTAGCGGGCGATCTTGTTGGCTTTGATGCGATTACTGGTGACCTACACCCTAGTTTCGCACAAGCACTAGAAACTTCTATGGTATGTGAAATCCCATACGAGATTCTTGATGACCTATCAGGAAAAATGCCTAAGTTGCGTCAGCAAATTATGCGTCTGATGAGTAACGAGATTAAAGGCGACCAAGAAATGATTCTGCTTCTTTCTAAGAAGAATGCGGAAGAGCGTCTTGCTGCATTCCTTTACAACCTTTCAACTCGATTCTCTCAACGTGGTTTCAGCCCGCGTGAGTTCCGCTTAACGATGACTCGTGGCGATATTGGTAACTACCTAGGTTTAACGGTTGAAACGATTAGCCGTCTTTTAGGTCGTTTCCAGAAAGCAGACATCCTAAGCGTTAAAGGCAAATATATCACTATCGAAGATCACGATGCGCTGATGGAACTTGCTGGCGTTTCAAAAGAATAGTCTAGATATCAATGATGTAGTTCAATAATGAGCTACATCATGTTTCTCCCTTAAAACCTCTTTTATTTCTCTTAATCTCTCCATAACTACGCTACATTATTTATATGTTCGGTCTGAAAAGTAGGCTTAGTTATGAGTATCTATAACAAAATTTTAGTTGTCGCAGACATTAATCACGATGAGCAACCTGCTCTAGTTCGTGCTATCCAACTTGCTAAGAAAAGCACCTCAACAAGCCATATCACTTTCTTTTTGTCTATCTACGATTTTTCGTATGAAATGACATCTATGCTCTCTGTCGATGAACGAGACGCGATGCGTAAAGGCGTTATCCATCAGCGTGAAATCTGGATGAATAAAGTTGCGCAGCCTTACCTAGATGATTCTATTGAATTTAATGTTCAAGTGGTTTGGCATAACCGCCCTTATGAGGCCATCATTGCTGAGGTATATAGCGGCGGTCACGATATTTTGATTAAGGGTACGCGCAAGCACGATACTCTGGAATCAGTGATCTTCACTCCAACTGATTGGCACCTATTGAGAAAGTGCCCTAGCCCAGTACTGCTTGTTAAAAACGATTTCTGGCCAGAACACGCAAAAATTTATGCGTCTGTCCATGTGGGCTCAGAGACGGAAGCGCACCTAGAGCTCAACGATACTATGGTTGATCGACTCCTTGAGATAACGGGTCGTCTGGATGCGGAACCTTTCTTAGTTAACGCTTACCCAGTCACTCCGGCGAACATCACAATTGAGCTGCCTGAGTTTGACCCAACCTCTTACACTGATGCGGTTCGCGGTCATCACTTAACTGCGATGAAGGCTCTGCGTCAGAAGCATGGTATGTGTGAAGAGCAGACCGTTGTTGAACAAGGTTTGCCTGAAGATGTCATTCCGCGTGTTGCGTCTGAGAACAACGCTGCGATGGTAATATTGGGTACAACCGGTCGTACGGGGCTATCTGCGGTGTTTATTGGTAATAC
Organism: Vibrio chagasii; assembly: GCA_041879415.1. Classification (NCBI taxonomy): domain Bacteria; kingdom Pseudomonadati; phylum Pseudomonadota; class Gammaproteobacteria; order Vibrionales; family Vibrionaceae; genus Vibrio; species Vibrio chagasii. The sequence continues at coordinate 1,228,794 of CP090851.1, forward strand.
GGCGGAGCATGTTATCGATAAGATCAACTGTGATGTGTTGGCTCTTAAGCCATCTGGTTACGTTAGCCCACTCGACCCTAACCTTTCGAAAGGTTAATAGGCGAACTTAACGGCGAGTTCAACTCATAAAAAAACGCCTCAAGCATTGCTTGAGGCGTTTTTGTTTGTCTGTTGTAGGTGCATCTATTGCTCTACAACGATTGTTCGCTTTATACGTTTGTTACGTCGATGAACATTGACTCATCAATGTTAGAAGATGAAATTTCAGCTTCTTGGAATTCGTACTCTTCACGCTCACCGCTACGGTCTAGTGGAAGGTTTACGAAGTCAAACAGTTCGCGGTCAGCCAGCTGGCTTGGGCTAACGTTTTGAATTGATTTAAAAATTTTCTCAACACGGCCTGGTGTCTTCTTGTCCCAATCAATCAGCATTGCTTTAATGCTTTGACGTTGTAGGTTTTCTTGTGAACCACATAGGTTACAAGGAATGATTGGAAACTCTTTGTGTTCAGCGTATTTGATTAAGTCTGTTTCACGACAGTAAGTCAGTGGACGAATAACAACGTTACGACCATCATCAGAGCGCAGCTTAGGTGGCATAGCCTTTAGACGAGCACCGTGGAACATGTTAAGGAACATCGTTTCAACGATGTCGTCCATGTGGTGACCAAGAGCGATCTTAGTCGCGCCAATCTTCTCAGCGAACGAGTACAAAGTACCACGGCGCAGACGAGAACATAGGCCACATGTTGTTTTACCTTCAGGAATCTTTTCTTTAACTACTGAGTACGTATCTTTATCTACGATGTAGTAAGGAATGTTCAGTGTTTCAAAGTATTCAGGAAGAATATGCTCGGGGAACCCAGGTTGTTTTTGATCTAGGTTTACCGCAACAACATCAAACTTGATTGGTGCTGCCTCACGTAAACGTAGCAAAATATCTAGCATCGCAAATGAATCTTTACCGCCACTGATACACGCCATTACCACATCATTCTCTTCGATCATGTTGTAGTCGATGATGGCATTTCCAACATTTCTTCTCAGACGTTTCTGAAGTTTGTTGAATTCTAGTACTTCTTTTCTATTATCGTTTTGGTTCATTGCGACTCTCACACCGTCGTATTACCGACTGTAGATTGCTAGTGGGACTGTTTTAGGGCGTGGATTATACGGATTTTTATTTGATGTTGAAATAGTAACGGCAGGATAAACAAGTCGACTGGTTGAAAGATTCCACTTTATCTAGTGAGAAGTACTCATCTTTAACAAAAAATGAGTTTAAAACGTGCAAACTACGAAAGTTGCAGGAAAAGAAAAGCAGCCAAACTTGGTTTGAGTTGGCTGCTTTTCGATGTGTTGCTTAGATAATGCCGTGTGGTCTATCGCCTAACTCAAGGTTATTGAGCTGGAATGTAAGGCAACACACGAGTTGTGGCTTCTGGTAACGTGATGCTGTCACTTCCGTTGAGCTCTTCTAGTGTGAACTTAGTGCGCCCTTGAGTAATTGGGAGCTGCTTGCCATTAGAAAGCGTGATGTTACCTTCAAGCTTGTTCGCGAATTCAAGCGTTAACCCTTGGATGTCCGGTGTGAACCAGCTTGAGAACATGCCACTGACGTCTTCTAACATTGCTTGCATCTGCGGTAATAGGTTTTCTAGCTGTGCAACCTCAACCGTTCCTGCTAAAGGTGCTTTAGTCATAACAACTAAAGAGTATGCACACTCTTGCTCTTTTGTTTGTACAAAAATAAGCGGGTTTGCTGAACGAAGATTTTGGTCAACAGGTAGCAATAGCTCATTAGCTGGAGAGACTTTCAGCTCTTCATAGTGCTCTTCTTTTTCCATCCATGCTTTGCTTATATGACAGGTTGTTTGGGCTTGCTGATCGACAAAGAAGACTGCAACTTTTACGTCATCATGCCCTTCTTTGGTGTTGTTTTTAAGCTGTGTGTAAAGCTTAGAATAGGTAAACATGTATTCTTGCGCTGCAGCAGGTAAAGAGATTCCTAGGCTTAGAGAGGCTAATAAAGCGAGTGCTGTCTTTTTCATTGTTATAGTCTTGTCGAAGTTGAGCGTTTATAAATAGAAAGAGCAGCCAATGAGCTGCTCTTTATGCGATGTTATTTGGTCAAACTTACCGTTTAAGCTCACCAAATGACTATCAAATCGAGTTACTTTTTCCAGTATACCTCGTTGTGACGGATCATAGCTTGTAAATCAGTCACATAGTCTGAACCTCGCTCAGAATATTTTAGCAAGCCGTTGGTAAGCTCTGTTGCGGTTTGAGTCGTTAGCAGATCGTCGCCCTTTGCCGCCAGTTTTGCACGAATCGCTCTTAGGTCCGCGTAAGCGCGGTTTCGGTTCAGGTTCATGAAGTAACGATGCACAGATTCTTGGCTAGAAGAGAAAGTCGCAACCTCGTGAGAGCTACCTTCGTTACGTTGTAGCGGAACTAGCCCACAACCTTTGGTGTAACACCAATGACCAAAATAGTTATTCGCCTTAGTGGCGAAACGCGATGTGCCCCAAGCTGATTCATTTGCCGCTTGAGTTAATACAAGCGCTTCAGGTAACACGTTTACACGATTCAACATTTCTGTTAGCCAAGAATCATCTAAGCCCGATGAAGGCACAGGAAGGCTATACAGCTTCCCTAGTCTCTTTGCGTATGACGCGTCTTCAGAATCAACATTGCTCAATCCTGTTTCTGATAGCTTGGTTAGAAACGCACGTTCTTTAGTGATTCGCTTGTTTTCGATATTGATACTTGGGCGAAGATAAGAAAAGAAGGTGTCTTTCTTTTCATTTACATCTTCAATAGCTGCGAAGTCTGGCTTATCAGAAGAGACGGTCAAGTCACCAAACTTTTGTTCTGTGTCTGGGGCCTTTTGACCTGTTCGCCTGCGCTCTTCCTCTTGTTGGTATAGCATTGGGCCAACTAACGAGATTGAGCCAACTAGGGCTAATGCTGTCACTTTTAGCGCAAGTGATTTACTTGCGCTTGATTTAGAGTTGTTATGCATCGAATACCTGTGGGTCTTTGTTATTGCTACCGTTGTGGTCGTCGTCACTCTTCGGTCTGTCTGACGCAATCAGTTTGAGTTTAATGCCAAACATCTCGCGGTAAAGAATGCCTTTCACGTGGAAGAAGAAAGGTAAAACGAAGATAAGACCAATGCCGTACATCATTGCCGCAACGATGAACATCAGCATTACTAATAGATAGATAGAAGCAACTGTGAAGATTTTCTTGTTTACAGCACGCAGAGAAAGCAGCAGCGATTGCATTGGTGGTACTTTCTTATCGCAAATCAACAGGATTGAGTGGCTGAAAGCAAGCGAGAAGTAAATCGACAGAAACGGCAGAATCATACCTGCAATACCTTGCAGCATCAGGCTGAACAGAGTTACAAGGATGACAGGAATCGTAAACTGTAGACCTTTGCCAATGTGGCGAACTTTAGTCTGTAGACCAGCAGCATGGCTCATCGCCATCAAACAGATGCCTGCATAGATAGGTGCGCTGATAACTTCATAGCTGAAATTAGCGATGAAGATCGACTCAACGATCTGCGGAGTAAAAGCCTCAGGATCGATAACGGCGTCTAGGATAACAGCTGGGTCACCTAGCTGGAGTTTTAACGCAATATAGAAGATAGCCAGTTGCACGAACATCAGAGCAACTATTGCCGGCGAAAACGAAAGAAAGTGACTTACCGTATGTTTCCATGCCTCTTGGAATACAGCCGTTGCTTTGAGCTCATAATCGCCAGAAAGTGCACGGTCGATACTACCGCCCAAATTAAAATCTTTTTCGATGTCGTTGTTCATAGTGATACCTAGGTGTGCCAATTAAACTGAGCCACCTAACTTATTGATAAAAAATTACCTTCATTATACTCATATGTCGGATACAAACTAAAATATGAATCTGTAACAAGGCTTGCTTTTGCGTCTTAATGGTTAATAATTAGACACTTGTTGGGGCGTAAACCCAGTAAATAACAGTATGGTAAAGGATGTTTACTTTTACCTGCGAAATTTTTTATCTTCGAATGGTAAAAAATGCTTTGATTTCACGTTTTTGGTGATTATGATGCGCGCCTCAAAGGTGTATAGCAACAGGTTCTCAAACAGAACCAAGGTGGAGAAAAACAGACGTTGAACGCTAAAAAATCAGTAGGAAAACCAGTAGTACAGCTAACTGGTATTAGTAAAAGCTTCGATGGTAAGGAAGTCATCGGCAATCTTGATCTAAACGTAAATCATGGTGAGTTTCTCACGATTTTAGGCCCATCAGGTTGTGGTAAAACAACGGTACTAAGAATGATTGCGGGTTTTGAAACGGCAGATAGTGGTCAAATACTACTAGCTGAACAGAACGTAACCCAAGTCCCTGCTGAACAAAGGCATGTTAACACTGTATTCCAAAGCTATGCCCTATTCCCACATATGACCGTTTTCGAAAATGTGGCATTTGGCTTACGCATGCAGAAAGTTCCAAACAGCGAGATTGAACCTCGTGTAATGGAAGCTTTAAAAATGGTGCGCCTAGAACAGATGGCACAAAGAAAACCACACCAGCTTTCTGGTGGTCAACAGCAACGTATCGCAATCGCTCGTGCTGTCGTTAATAAGCCTAAAGTTCTTTTGTTGGATGAATCTCTGTCTGCTCTGGATTACAAACTTCGTAAACAGATGCAAATCGAGCTTAAACAACTTCAGCGCCAGCTTGGTATCACGTTCATTTTTGTAACGCACGACCAAGAAGAAGCACTGTCGATGTCTGACCGTATTATCGTTATGCGTGACGGCGTGATTGAGCAAGACGGAACACCAAGAGAGATTTACGAAGAGCCTAAGAACCTTTTTGTAGCTCGCTTCATTGGTGAAATTAACGTATTCGATGCGACAGCGACATCTCGTTTAGATGAAAAACGCATTGTTGCGACAATTGAAGGTGAAGAGTCCATTATCTATCACGATAAGGCGATCACTTCAGGTCAAAAACTGCAGGTATTGCTTCGCCCTGAAGATCTTCGTATTGAAGAGATTAAAGAGTCTGAGCAACGCGGTATTGTTGGCCACATTGTCGAGCGTACCTACAAAGGCATGACTTTAGATTCAGTTGTGGAACTAGAATCTGGCATGCGCGTAATGGTAAGCGAATTCTTCAACGAAGATGACCCTGATGTTGATCACTCACTGGGCCAAAAAGTTGCAGTAACTTGGGTTGAGAGCTGGGAAGTGGTATTAGAAGATGAGCAAGAAGTTTAATTTACAAAACGCGATTGTTGCTTTAATCACAGGTTGGTTGGTGCTGTTCGTGATGATTCCAAACATCATGATCATTGGTACCAGCTTCTTAACTCGTGACGAAGCAAACTTGATCGAGATGACCTTCACTCTCGATAATTACATCCGTTTGGCTGATCCGCTGTATTTTAAAGTGCTGATGCACTCTTTCTATATGGCGATTATCGCGACACTTTTGTGTTTGATCATTGGCTACCCATTCGCCTACATCGTGGCAAAAATGCCTGAGAAATGGCGCCCTTTCATGCTGTTTTTGGTGATTGTGCCATTTTGGACGAACTCTTTGATTCGTACCTACGGCTTGAAGATAGTACTGGGTACTCAAGGTGTCTTGAACAAAAGCTTACTAGCGCTAGATATCATCGATAAGCCGCTGCGTATTATGTACACAGAAACGGCGGTGATGATCGGCTTGGTGTATATCCTACTGCCGTTCATGATTCTTCCGTTGTATTCAGCGATTGAAAAACTGGATGACACATACCTAGAAGCAGCAAAAGACTTAGGCGCAAACAAGCTTCAAACCTTGTTGAAAGTTGTTCTACCGCTAACGATGCCTGGCATCATCGGTGGTTGTTTATTAGTACTTCTTCCTGCGTTAGGTATGTTCTACATCTCTGACTTGCTAGGCGGCGCTAAGAACTTGCTGATTGGTAACGTGATTAAGAGCCAAGTACTCAACGCCCGAGACTGGCCGTTTGGCGCGGCAACGAGTATTGCGCTGACGGTTGCAATGGCAATTATGCTTTATGCCTACTATCGAGCAGGCAAGCTATTGAATAAGAAGGTGGAGCTAGACTAATGGGTCGCACAGTTAAGTTCAGCTTTATGGCGCTGGTATACGCTTTTCTATACCTACCTATTATCGTGTTGATTGCGAACTCATTTAATGCCAACAAGTTTGGTATGAAATGGGGTGGCTTCACCACCAAGTGGTATGACGCACTTATTAACAACGACAGCCTAATGCAGGCTGCGTGGCACTCGATTAACGTGGCGGTGTTCTCAGCAACAGCCGCTACGATTGTTGGTAGCCTGACAGCTGTAGCCCTATTCCGTTACCAATTTAAAGGTAAAGGCGTAGTCAATGGCATGTTGTTTATCGTAATGATGTCACCAGACATCGTAATGGCAATCTCGCTACTGGCTCTGTTCTTGGTAATGGGTGTGCAACTAGGCTTCTTTACCCTACTTGCTGCGCACATTACGTTCTGTTTGCCGTTTGTTGTTGTAACGGTGTACAGCCGCTTGAATGGCTTCGATGTGAAAATGCTTGAAGCAGCAAAAGACTTAGGTGCAAGTGAATGGACGATTCTAAAACAGATCATCTTGCCTCTTGCTAAGCCTGCGGTTGCTGCGGGTTGGTTGCTGAGCTTCACACTGTCTTTGGATGATGTGATCATCAGCTCTTTCGTAACCGGTCCAACGTATGAAATCTTGCCGCTGAAGATTTACTCTATGGTTAAAGTAGGTATCTCTCCAGAGGTCAACGCCCTAGCAACAGTGATGTTAGTGGTGTCGCTAATACTGGTGATTATTTCTCAGTTGTTAGCGAGAGAGAAAATTAAGTAAGCCTCCTACTCTTTAACGAGGTTAACTTGATAAGAAGTTGAGAAACTTCATGTTCTACAAAAAGTGTTAATCATAAACAGAATGGTAAATTGCCATTCTGTTTTTCTATCTACTGCCTGAGGGCAACGTTTAGTTTGGAGCTAACGTCAATGAAAAAATGGGCTACTCTATTAGCTGGTAGTGCATGTGCGCTTTCAATGTTATCTGCACCGTCTTTTGCGAAAGATAACAAAGAATTGGTATTCATGAACTGGGGACCTTACATCAACAGTGAGATCCTAGAAAAGTTCACCGATGAAACTGGCATCAAGGTGATTTACTCGACTTATGAGTCGAACGAAACCTTGTACGCAAAGCTAAAAACACACAACAAAGGCTATGACTTGGTTGTGCCGTCGACTTACTTCGTATCTAAGATGCGCGACGAAGGTATGCTACAAAAGATCGACAAATCGAAGTTGAACAACTTCAAAAATCTGGACACAAACTACTTGGATAAGCCATACGATCCAAACAACGACTACTCTATTCCACACGTTGTTGCGATCACTGGCCTTGCTGTGAATACAGACATGTACGATCCAGAAGATTTTCAAAGCTGGGCTGACTTATGGAAGCCTGAGCTTGAAGGTCAACTGATGATGATGGATGACACTCGTGAAGTGTTCCACATTGCTCTACGCAAGTTAGGTTACTCAGGCAACACAACTAACGAGAAAGAGATCGACGAAGCGTACGCTGAGCTACAAAAGCTAATGCCAAATGTTCTAGTATTTAACTCAGACAACCCTGGCGCACCATACATGTCTGGTGAAGTTGGCCTTGGTATGCTTTGGAACGGTTCTGCAGCAGCGGCTCAAAACGAAGGTCTACCAATTAAACTGGTATTCCCTAAAGAAGGCGGCATCGGTTGGGTTGATAACTTTGCAATCAGCTCTGGCGCAACAAACGTAGAAGCGGCTCACAAGATGATCGACTTCCTACTGCGCCCAGAAATCGCTGAGCAAATTTCTCGTGATACTGGCTACCTAACAGCAGTGAAAGCTTCTAACGAGAAGTTCAAAGACAGCCCGGCTCTGTTCCCATCTCAAGAAGACCTTGATCGTGTTGAATGGCAAGCTGCGGTTGGCGATAAGACAGTGAAGTACGAAGACTACTTCATGAAGCTTAAAGCGGGCCAATAACTGCTTTGTTTGATTAGTCTCATTCGATAATCAACAAGTTAAAAATAAGAATATCAATGAATAGGCAGCTTAGGCTGCCTATTTTATTTCATCACTGCTATAATATAGCGCGATTTTTCGAAATCCATTTACTTTGGGTTCACTACCCAGCTTCAAATCAAACAAATGAACGGAACAGTAATGAAAAAAACACTGTATACCGGCGCATTGTGTGCTGCTACTTTACTTTCTACACCCTCTTTCGCAGCTGACCAAGAACTGTATTTTTACAACTGGTCTGAATATATTCCAAATGAAGTACTAGAAGACTTCACAAAAGAGACGGGCATTAAAGTTTATTACTCTACTTACGAGTCTAACGAAAGCATGTACGCTAAGTTAAAAACTCAAGGTACGGGTTATGACCTAGTTGTTCCTTCTACTTACTTCGTTTCTAAGATGCGTAAAGAAGGTATGCTTCAAGAGCTTGATAAAACCAAGCTAAGCCACTTTGCTGATTTGGATCCAAACTACTTAGATAAGCCATTTGACCCAAGCAACAACTACTCTATCCCATACATTTGGGGTGCAACGGGCATTGGTATCAACTCAGACATGCTAGACAAATCTTCAGTGAAAAACTGGGGCGACCTGTGGGATACACAGTGGGAAGGTCAGCTGATGATGATGGACGACTCTCGTGAGGTTTTCCACATCGCACTATCTAAACTGGGTTACTCTCCAAACACAACTAATCCAGAAGAGATCAAAGAAGCCTACGAAGAACTTCGCAAGCTAATGCCAAACGTATTGGTATTTAACTCAGATTTCCCTGCGAACCCTTACCTTGCTGGTGAAGTGTCTCTTGGTATGCTTTGGAATGGCTCTGCTTACATGGCACGCCAAGAAGGTGCAACGATTGATATCATCTGGCCAGAGAAAGGCGCTATCTTCTGGATGGACAGCCTAGCGATTCCTTCAGGTGCAAAGAACATCGAAGCAGCTCATAAAATGATCGACTTCCTTCTTCGCCCAGAGAACGCAGCTAAGATTGCTCTAGAGATCGGTTACCCGACTCCAGTGAAGACTGCTTACCCTCTTCTTCCAAAAGAGTTTGCTGAAGACAAGAACGTTTTCCCACCACAATCAGTGATGGATAACGGCGTATGGCAAGATGAAGTTGGTGAAGCGAGCGTCATTTATGACGAGTACTTCCAAAAACTAAAAGTAAACAACTAAGTTTGTTACTGATTGGTGACTAAAGCGGCGTAAGCCGCTTTATTTTTATCTACACTTTATATAGGATTATATTAAACCGTATAAGGTGCGATTTAATATGCCTGCGAACCCTATTTTACTGATTGTGACTCTGATGCTTGTGGCGTCATTTTTGATGTTAGCCTTGAGCTCATTCATCCACATAGACTCTAATTACGACCTGTTTTTCGAAACCAACACCCTCGTGATTACGATGTATATCTACTACGTTGCTCGTCACGCCATCCGCCCGCACAAAATCCTTCGCTATGGTGCTCTGCTACTCATCTTTAACCTATTTTATGATGTCACTACTGAGCTTAAAGACCTCGACGAATGGGCTGACAGAAACGAGTTAATCGACACATTTCTAGAAGATGGTTTGTTGCAGATAGCCTTCCTACTTCTTGCCTATGGCATTACTGAACTTACCACTCAATTGAAAGATCAAAGTAAGCAAGATGAGCTAACGGGTTTATACAATCGTAAAAAGTTCGATGCAATCAAACTGAAAGAGTTCGAGCTCATCTACTTCGATTTAGATGGATTGAAAAAAGTGAATGACCGCAAAGGCCACAAAGTTGGTGACTTAATGATTGTGCGCTTCTCTCAAGCACTAAGCCAAACCGTTGTGGAAGATGAAATGGTATTTCGTGTGGGTGGTGATGAGTTCGTCGCGACTGCACAATTGGGGCGTGGCGGCGAGTTCGTGAGCCAAGTCAGTAACCTGCTTCATGGTGAAAATATCTCTTTTTCTTACGGTATTGAAGTGACGAATCAAGAAAACTTTCAACAAGCGTTGGAAGAATCAGATAAAGCCATGTATGCGATGAAGGAAGCTCGGCGCTCCGTCACTGCAGACGTTTAATCGACACAAGGCAAGATTTCAAACCGTCAGAAAAACAAAAAGCAAACACCTTTCTGAGCGCTTATTTGCATTCAGACATGTGTTTGCTTCATTCAACAGTGACAGTGTTGATTAAGCGGTTAATGAGCCTCTCTCAACCGACAATAGCTCACTCACCAGTTTTGGTACTTCGATACTGGCTTTGCCGTAGCGCTTCTCTTCAAATTCACTCTCAACCGCACTTGGTTCAAGGTTTATCTCTATCGTGTGTGCGCCATGCATTTTAGCGTCATGTACAAACCCCGCAGCTGGGTACACAACACCAGATGTACCAATCGAAATAAACAGATCTGCTTCTTCAAGAGCTGAATAGATGTCACCCATTCTTAGCGGCATTTCACCAAACCAAACGATGTGTGGACGCATTTGTGCCGGGATTTGGCAACAATGACATAGCTCACCCGTTTCGATATCGTCTTTGTGCTCTACAACTTGATTAGACTCACTGCAACGGGCTTTCAACAATTCACCATGCATGTGAATAATGTTGTTGCTACCGCCTCTCTCGTGCAAGTTGTCGATGTTTTGCGTGATGATAGTAACGTTGCCATCAAGTTTGTCTTCAAGCTCCCCTAGTGCCTTGTGAGCGGCATTCGGCAAGATGCTTTCGCTTTGTAAGCCGTGACGACGCTTGTTATAGAAGGCTTGTACAAGGTCAGGATCTTTTGCGAATCCTTCAGGCGTCGCGACATCTTCGATTTTATGGTTTTCCCATAGCCCGTCTTGTGCTCGGAATGTTTGTATCCCCGACTCCGCAGAAATGCCGGCACCAGTAAGAATTACGATATTTCGATATGGGAAATGCATATAAAGTCCTTTTCAATATGTCACTTTGTAACAGCTTAGCACTGTTCAAATTCCAACAATAGTTTTGGGGATTAGACCATAGTCTTACCCAACTGAATTCATTAGCTATTTGTGACATAACTCGCTTGTCGTTTGCCTTCTCTTCTCAAAAACACACTCACACTGATTTCGATAAATGAAAAAAAGCGGCCGGAGCCGCTTAGTAATGATTCAAAGGTAATTTACTTATAGTGATTTAAAAATCACACAACCCATAAAAGCTAGTCTTCATTGATAGAAGAGATCTTATGGATTGAAAGATCCGCACCGTTGAACTCGTCTTCTTCGCTTAAGCGCAACCCTGTCATTTTGCTCAATACGCCGTATACGATTAACGCGCCGATGAGAGCAACAGCAACACCTGCTACTGTGCCAACTACCTGAGAGGCAAAGCTTACGCCGCCTAGGCCCCAAAAAGCTTGTTGGCCGAAGATACCTGCTGCAATACCACCCCAGGCGCCACATACGCCGTGTAGAGGCCATACACCAAGTACGTCATCAATCTGGGTTTTGTTCTGCATGTAAGTGAACAGGTAAACGAACAGCGCGCCTGCTACACCACCAGTAACTAAAGCGCCAAGAGGATGCATCAAGTCTGAACCTGCACAAATGGCTACTAAGCCAGCCAAAGGACCGTTGTGAATGAAGCCCGGGTCATTTTTACCTGCAACAAGAGCGGCAAGAATGCCACCGACCATAGCCATCAGTGAGTTCATCGCTACCAAGCCACTAATACCGTTGATAGCTTGCGCAGACATCACGTTGAAGCCAAACCAACCGACACATAAGATCCACGCCCCCAACGCAAGGAAAGGAATGTTTGATGGTGCGAAGTTAGTGTGTTTACCTGCGCGAACGCGGCCTTTGCGCATTCCTAAGAAGTAAACTGCAACCAAAGCGATCCAACCGCCAACGCCGTGAACCACGACAGAACCCGCAAAGTCATGGAATCCATAACCAAATTGACCTTCTAGCCAATCTTGGAAGCCAAAGTTACCGTTCCAAATGATGCCTTCGAAAAATGGGTAGACGAAACCAACGGTAAATAACGTTGCAATTAGGATTGGATAGAAACGTGCACGCTCCGCGATACCACCTGAAACGATTGCAGGTATTGCTGCTGCGAAGGTCATTAGGAAGAAGAACTTAACCAATTCGTACCCATTACCTTGGGACAATGTTTCTGCATCAGCAAGAAAGTGAGCGCCGTAAGCCACCCAATAGCCGATAAAGAAGTAAGCGATGGCGGAGACACCAAAGTCTGAAAGGATCTTAACCAGCGCGTTGACTTGGTTCTTCTTTCGCACAGTACCGACTTCGAGAAAAGCGAAGCCAGCGTGCATTAAGAAGACCATGATCGCGCCGAGTAAGAGGAATAAAGTATCTGAACTTTGGGTAAGGGTTTGTACTGCACTATGAACTTGAGTCACCGTTTCACTCATTAAAGCATTCTCCTTTCGCTTTATCTGATTTGCACTGATATCGTGCGATTCAATATCGTAATTAATTAAAGACTCAACAGTGAACGCAAGATGTGTTCCAAGTGCATGGTGTAATTTTCGTGCAACAGTTTTTGTTTTTAAGCTGTTGATTTTGAATGGCTAAATATTTAGGTGCACGTTTATGGATCTTAAGTATCGGAAAAATAACAACGCCAACTGCACCAAATAAGGGAGTTGCACCATATTGAGGCGAGCAATGAGTGGGTCTGGATATAGAGATCGAACGCAACTGACGGCTATGTTTCTAGCCGGAGACCTAAAAACAAAAAGCCCAGTGAAATAATCACTGGGCTTTGCTTTTGAGTTTTAGCTAACGCACTGGTGTTACAGGTTTGGTCCTGTAGACGGGTTTTGCGGTAGATTTTGACTTAAACGCTGCATACCTTGATACATGCGGATAAACCAAACCACAATCGCAACCCCACCGAATAACATACCTACATATGGAATGTAGTAAGCGATATCATCGATGATATGGTTTTGATACCAGTAATCGTTCACACCGATTAACACGCCGTTTGAGGTCGCTACCGTTACGATAAGAACCACAAAGAAGGTTAGGTTCAAGAAGAACGAGCGGATCAAGCCATAGTAATGTGTATCAACGACTTCACCGTCTTCGCCTTTATCCAAACGATAGCCCGCATAGATAATTGCGATCACACCGGAGATAAGACAAGTAAATGGTGTGAAACAGCTTAGGATATAAGCAACCCAAATACCTTTATGAGGTTTGTTCATTCTTATTCACCCCTTCACTCTTCTCTGTTGCGACATTAGCGTTTTGTTCAACACCGTTTTTCTCTTGTTCCATTACTTCGTTGTACCAAAGGTCATGGTGCTCTTTCGCCCAGGTTTCATCTACTTCACCCGTTACCATGCCTTCTAGTGCGCCTTCCATACCGAACAGGCCGATATAGATGTGGAACACGAAACCACAGATAAGGATCAGAGCCGCTAGCATATGAACTAAGTTTGAAAGCTCCATATCACGGCGAGTTTGACCAAAGATTGGGAAGTCCAATACCAAACCACTGATTGCAGCGACACTACCCATAACGATAAGTAGCCAGAACAGCGCTTTTTCACCAGCATTTGAGAACTCTGCAGACGGGTGAGAACCTTTATGTTTCCCTACCATACCGCCAAGTTTCAAGAACCACTGAATATCCACTTTCTTAAAGATCGATTTACGCCACCATTTGATAAGCACTGCCATCAATAGCACGTAGAAAATCGGACCAATGTAGTTGTGGTACTGCTTTGCCAATAGAATGATAAAGCCCCATAGATCCGTTGGGATGTATGGCTTCAAGAAGTGTTTACCATAAACCAGCATCAAACCACTGAACGCCAGTGTCAGGAAGGTAAACGCCATGCTCCAGTGCAATGCACGATCCAGTCGAGACCAACGTTTGATCTTACGGCCTGTTCTCGGTGCACTGAGCATCAATGGACCAATCACTACGTACATCAGAGTGACAAAAGCAATACTGCCAAAGATAGCCACAGCACCAGCTGGTGACATCCACTTCTCTTTTAAGATGTACCAAGTTTGACCTGGAGTACTGATGAGTACGCCATGCTCAGGAGACTGAGATGTGGTGTAACCTGATTGTCCATCTCTAACTTGTCGCCAGTAATCCGCACCAGCAAGTTGAACCACTTCTCTTTCAGCTGAGCTTGCTTGAGTTTGTGATGAGTTCGTCTCAGATGCATGACTCATAGGAGAAAGCATTGTTAGTGCCGCCAACATTGGCAGCACAACAAGGAAGAGACGCTTAAACATTGTAAGCATATGTCTCTCCTACTTAGCTCTTAGTTGCGTCGTAAGACAGGTCATTACCGTCTGTCCAACCCGCGCCTTTGGCACCACGTTCAACAACACGTTGACGGAAAACATCAGAAACTTTCTCTGCGTCGCCCGCAAGCAGTGCTTTGGTAGAACATAGTGAAGCACACATTGGAAGCTTACCTTCAGCAATACGGTTCGCACCGTACTTCTGACGTTCTTCTACTGAACCTGGTTCTGTTTCAGGGCCGCCAGCACAGAAGGTACATTTGTCCATCTTACCGCGCTCACCAAATGCTTCCTGTTTAGGGAATTGAGGTGCACCAAACGGACAAGCAAACAAGCAGTAACCACAACCGATACAAAGATCTTTGTTGTGAAGCACGATGCCGTCTTCTGTGTGTTCAAAACAGTCTGCAGGACAAACTGCCATACACGGTGCATCAGTACAGTGCATACACGCTACTGAAATTGAGTTTTCACCCGGTTCGCCATCGTTCAATGTCACAACGCGACGACGTTGAATACCCCATTCCAGAGCATCATCATTTTCATTCTTACATGCAGTGACACAACCGTTACATTCGATACAACGCTTGGTGTCACAAAGAAATTTCATTCTAGCCATTTTAAGACTCCTTACGCTTTACGAATATTACAAAGGGTTACTTTCGTTTCCTGCATCAAGGTGACAGGGTCGTAACCATAGGTGGTTGCTGTGTTAGCAGCTTCACCAATAACGTAAGGATCAGTGCCTTCTGGGTACTTAGAACGCAAATCTTCACCTTGGAACTTACCACCGAAGTGGAATGGGATGAACGCCAAACCAGGTTTAACACGACGTGTTACCATCGCTTTCACCTTAATACGGCCCTTCTCTGCACCTTCAACCCAAACATCATCACCGTCTTTGAAGCCGATGTCGTTCGCGTCTTTCGGGTTCACTTCAACGAACATTTCTTGTTGAAGTTCAGCTAGCCATGGGTTTGAACGAGTCTCTTCACCACCACCTTCGTACTCAACCAGACGACCAGAGGTCAGGATAATCGGGTATTCGCCAGATTTGTCTTGCTCTTGAATCGACTTGTAAAGCGTAGGAACACGGAAGATAGCTTCTTTGTCATCCCACGTTGGGTAATCAGCAACTAAGTCACGACGTGGCGTGTAAAGCGGCTCACGGTGCAGTGGTACACGGTCTGGGAATGTCCAAACAATCGCACGTGCTTTCGCATTACCAAATGGGATACAACCGTGTTTAATTGCCACACGTTGGATACCACCTGAAACGTCAGTCTTCCAGTTTTTGCCTTCAGCAGATGCTTTCTCTTCTGCAGTTAGATCATCCCACCAACCCAGTTGTTTCAGTAGCTTGTCGCTGAACTCTGGGTAACCGTCTTTGATCTCACAGCCTTTCGAGTAGCTGTCTTCAGCAAGTAAGCTTTGACCTTCAAACTCAACACCGAAACGAGTACGGAAGTTACCACCACCTTCAGCAACCGTTTTAGACGTATCGTAAAGGATGTGTGTACCAGGGTGTTTCATCTCTGGTGTGCCCCAACATGGCCAAGGTAGACCGTAAGTCTCGCCATTTGCTGGACCGCCTTCTGCTTCTAGAGACGTTTTGTGGAACGTATGCCAGTTCTGTTGGTGCTCTTTCAAGCGTTCAGGGCTTTGACCTGTGTAACCAATCGTCCACATACCTTTGTTGAATTCACGTGTAATGTCTTCAATCAGAGGTTGGTTGTTCTCAACACGAATGTTCTTGAACAGCTGATCTGAGAAACCAAGCTTCTTAGAAAGCAGGTACATGATTTCGTGGTCAGGTTTAGATTCGAACAGCGGCTCAACGACTTTGTCACGCCATTGTAGAGAACGGTTTGACGCCGTTACACTGCCGTAGGTTTCAAATTGAGTCGTTGCTGGTAGCAGGTAAACACCGTCTGTACGATCGTTCATTACCGCTGCAACCGTTGGGTATGGGTCAACAATAACCATCATATCCAGCTTCTGCATCGCCTTCTTCATCTCTGGACCACGAGTCTGAGAGTTCACTGCGTGACCCCAGTAGAACATCGCGCGGATGTTTTCGCGTTGACGAATCTTGTCTTTGTCTTCAAGTACGCCATCTACCCAACGAGATACAGGAATACCTGCACTGTTCATTGGTTTTTGACCACCGTATGCGTTGTCGTCGAAACGGCCTTTCACCCAGTCAAAGTCGATATCCCAAACTTTTGACCAGTGACGCCAAGAACCTTCAGACAAGCCGTAGTAGCCTGGAAGTGTGTCGGAAAGTACGCCAAGGTCAGTTGCGCCCTGTACGTTATCGTGACCACGGAAGATGTTTGCACCGCCACCTGATTTACCGATGTTACCTAGCGCAAGCTCAAGTACACAGTAAGCACGTGTGTTGTTGTTACCAGTCGTGTGTTGAGTACCACCCATACACCAAACGATACAACCCGGACGGTTCTCAGAAAGTAGTTTCGCTGTGTGGTATACGTCTTTTTCACTAACACCAGTTACACGTTCAACTTCTGCTGGGGTCCATTTCGCCACTTCTTCACGGATCTCGTCCATGCCGAATACACGTTGTTTAATGAACTCTTTGTCTTCCCATTGGTTTGCAAAGACGTGCCATAACACACCCCAGATAAACGCAACGTCAGAACCTGGACGAAGAGAAACGTAGTGATCTGATTTCGCAGCAGTACGCGTACGACGAGGATCCGCAACAACGATCTTACAGTTGTTTTTCTCTTTCGCGATCAAGATGTGTTGCATCGCTACTGGGTGAGCTTCTGCAGGGTTTGAACCAATGAACAGCATCGATTTACAGTTGTGCATGTCATTGAACGAGTTTGTCATTGCACCGTAACCCCAAGTGTTTGCAACACCGGCTACTGTGGTTGAGTGACAAATACGCGCTTGGTGGTCGACGTTGTTCGTGCCCCAAAGCGATGCCATCTTACGGAATGCGTAAGCTTGCTCGTTACTGTGTTTCGCACTACCTAGGAAGTAAACTGAATCAGGGCCAGACTCTTTACGAAGTTCTAGCGCTTTGTTACCGATCTCTTCAATCGCTTGTTCCCAAGAAAGCTTCTTCCACTTACCGCCTTCCAATTTCATTGGGTACTTAAGACGACGTTCACCGTGGCCGTGCTCACGAAGTGCTGCACCTTTCGCACAGTGTCCACCAGCGTTGAATGGGTGATCGAATGCAGGCTCTTGACCAGTCCAAACACCGTTTTGAACTTCAGCGTAGATACCACAGCCCACAGAACAGTGAGAACAAATAGTACGTTTTACTTCTGTTTTCGCTTCTGGATCGACTGATTTAGCCTGTGCTTTCTTCATCATGCCTGGTGCAAATAGACTTGCGCCTACGACTGCGCCACCAGCAGCTAATGAAGTATTTTTCATGAAGGCACGTCGAGACACACCTAGCTGATTGGTTTCTTTGCTCACACTATCGGAGCGTTTGACAAGTTTCATCCGTTATCTCCTAAAGTGTGTCGTAGTAATCGCGAATGTGTTGCGTTTCACGATAGCCAGTCTTCTTCACGTCTTCTTTCGAAATTTCAACAGTTTCTGAAGCGGTTGCCACTTTAGTTGTACCAGCGACAACGGCACCAGCAACAGCTGCAGTCGTCAAGCCTTTGAGTAGATCCCTACGGCTTGTATTTATATCTTTATTATCTTTCATCATTGCTTCCTTACCTTACGGTAGATCTTTTTTTGGAGGCTTAATGCCCCTCTATCGATATAATCGCGTACTGCTCGATTACTCGTAATCAGTGACGTTTTTCACATCAATCTTTAATTTGTGCTTACTGCTTTTTGTATTCACGCTAAAACGCACTTGTTCTAACGTTAAGAATGCTTCACATAGCTGAGCGGCCGATTTGTAGAAGTTCGCGCTTTCTGCCCCTTCAAGCTGATGCGTGAAAGAGTTAAACCAAGGGCCAAGGTGCTTATTGAATACCGCTTGTTGCAGTGCTTCTTCCTCAGCCGTTAGCATCGCCATCACTTCACAAAGTGCCGCGATGTGATCTTCTGGCTCTTTTACTTGATCATCACGCTCAATGCCTAGAAGCTCTAAATCATGACGAATGTCAGCCAATGGTTTTTCCATCATGGCGCCCGTGCGATGCCAAGAACCAAATGGAACGACCTCTCCGCGACCAATGCCGATGAACAGGTCTTGATATTCATCTTCCAGTGCTTCACGGTTTGATTCTGTTGCTGCTTGTTGAATGGCAATCCAAGCTTTCTGCATTGCGCTTTCAGACGCTTCAATATCGAGCGTTTTTAGAAAGTCGATCACCTCTTCAGAAGGTGCGCTACGAAACAGTGCAGAAAGAACCAAGTAGATCTCAGTTCTTAGTGTCTGTTCTTGTGCCTGATCCAAATTCGTTTCCAAGGCTAACTCCTAGTATTTCAATTGTTTCAATGGGTCTTGAGCCATTGAATCGAACATATCCACCACACGGCAGTCTTCACACATCGCAATACGGTTAATCGCAGCTTCATCTGAAAAGTGAGAGTGACCGCGTAACTTGTTCTGTAGCATGTCAATCATAGACTGAGGTGCGAATGGTTTATGGCAACGTACACATTCCGCTGCTTTCTCTTCATGAATCACAACCGCTTTCTGACGCTCTTCTTTCACCCAGTTCATACGAGGCGTAAGAGTTAAAACATTTTCAGGACATGCCTTTTCACACAGGCCACATTGAATACAGTCTTGTTCTACAAACTTAAGTGATGGAGAAGCTCCGTCGGTATGAAGTGCACGTGTCGGACACACAGCCACACAGCTCATACATAACGTACAATCTTTGCTATCACACGAAACGTTTCCGTAAGGTGCGTTTGATGGAAGCTCAACAATATTTTCAACAGGAATACGAGCTGAAGACATCGCGTCAAGTGCAGTGAATAGACGTTGACGCTTATTGCCTTGAAGATCGCCAAGTGCAAGGTCGAACGAATCCACACAAAGTGTTGGAGGACCTTCACGTAGAGATTCTAAGTACAGAATATCGATGGTTTCTTTCGGAATACCGATTTGGTCTAGTAGTTCTTGAGCAATCCCTACTTCGTTATTCAGAACACGAATGATCGTTTCTGGCATAAAGCGAGATGCCGCAAACAGAACTTGAGTCGCGCCATTAACCAATGCTGCAAACCAAGTATCGATACCAATAGATGGCAGCTCTTCGACAACAATCGGAATCACGTTGTCTGGTAGCGCTTTAAGAGCCATCACATTGTAGGTTTCATGACGTGAACTACAGATAAGTACAATTGGATCCAAACCGCCCGCTTGCTCGTAGTTAGCTAGCGTACGTTCAATGAACTTTTGAGTATCATCAGGATTAGGCAATGCGTAAGAGATAGCTTCTGTCGGACAGCTCGTAGCACAAGTACCCACGCCTTGGCATAGGTAAGGGTTGATCTCAATCTTGTGACCTGTCTTGTCAGAGCCTTCACTTGAAAGTGCGCCAGCAGGACAAGCATCAACACAACGCTCACAACCTTTAACACCACGAGAACTGTGTGCACATAGGTCTGTGTCTAAACGGAAGAACTTAGGCTTATCAAACGTGCCCATTAACGTAGGAATTTCTTCTAACGCTTCAGCTAGCTTTGGATAACCGCGCCCTACTGGGTAATAACCAGGAACAGGCACTTCTTCTGTCATGCAGCTATTCAGACATAAATCCAAAACCACATCAAAGCAGTCATGATTGATTGCTACTTTCGCAAGGTTATTGGTTAGGCCTTTGTTTTCGATTAGAACTTCGAACGTACCAAGGAATCCAGAAACCTGAACAGCATTTGCGTAGTAAAGCTCTGACTCAGCATTAGTCGCTTTCGCACCGTCTGTTGAAAGTAGTGTCAGGCTTGTTAACTGAGGCAATTGAGCCGCAGCACTTTCAATGATCGCAGTTGGACCAATAATTAGCGTATTACCACCACTTTCATAACTGACTGTCGGTGGAATTAGGTTTGTTAACTCAACAGTGTTCTCAAACGCATACAGCCTCGCCTTTGCGTTATTTGAAGTTGCTTGTTCTAATAATTGTTTAAGCATTGCTCAGTTCCATTTTTGGATATGGATAATCTGTTCAATCTTCATTGTAGTTAGCGTTGGAGAACTTGCTGAGTAATCAGTTAACAACTTATGGTCTCGTTAACTATTCATTCACTCGCCAAGTTTACGCGAGTTATCTACAAAAAAGTCGATAATGGACTAGTTTTAGCAAATGCCGTGCCAATTTAATAATTCAATATTTTCAATAGATTAGATTAAATTTAAATCGATGTTGATAATAAAAAAACCGCTTGGGACATTTTGTCGCAAGCGGTTCATTGAGTGTTTAGTCAAAATGTACCTATTCTTTGTGTGGTATATTTTGTCTCACCTCTTTTGGGTCATTTTCGATAGCGTCGGTGTCGAAATTATCGGGCACTGTGTTTTTATACAGTTCTTTTTGTTGTCCCGTAATTTCGTCACTTTCAACAGAATCTGATTCCGCTTCTTCAGCGTTGTTAATTGAAGACTCTTCTTGATTTTCAGTAGCTTGCTCTTGTTCGCTTGGCGTTTCTTCTTCTGCCTTCTCTTTTACCCAATCACGTAAGCTTTCAGCGACACCTTCAGAAAGTGACTTAAGATTACTGTAATCGTCATCGTAATCGTCTAAGCCATCACGTACGTTAAACTCTTCTGAGAGAAATAATTTACGTAATGCGGCTTTTTTTACGCTTTCTGATGCTTCTGATACCAATAATTGAGCCATAGACAGCTCTTCAGTAGTCTCTGATGCCGACTCTTTAGTGTCAGCAGACTCTTCTAAAGCATGAGTTGGCTCGATAGAAGTTGGTTCATTTGGTGCAAGTTCTTCAGCAGAGGTGCGTGTTTGAGAAGTAGGCTCAGAAGAAGTAACCGAGGTTTCTTCAACAGGCTGTGCAGCTTCGAGCGCTTTGTCAGTCGATTCATCGAGCTTTCGTTGAGACCAACGGCTAAAAAAGTTAGTTGCCATTAGAACGACCTGCCCCTTTACGCTTCTTGCGTCTAGCTTCTAATAATTCGCCATGACGACCGATAAAGGCTTCCATCCACGCTTGTACAGGTAAAGGCATGTCGTAAGACAATACTTGGTTATCTCCGTCCATGTATTGGCCTGCGACTGTTTGTGACGCCGTCAGTAATTGAATAATAGGTTTGCCGGAGTCAACATTATCCATAACTAAGAATAGCTTAGGTTGCTGAGAGCTTAGATTGAAGCGGTAGTCGGTACGTTCGTCTTTGTGTAACTGGAGCAAACATACGTCTGGGGTTTCATTTTCAGGCGATAATTCAAAACCGATGAGTTCCCATTGAGTCGTTACCCAAATGCCAGTTTTGATCTCTTTCTCTATTCTTTGGACACCTATTGGCCAAGCTGATTCTGTTTTTTCGTAGTGTTCTTGGAATTCTTTTATCTCAGACATACTGCACCCAATTGATTTTCTTTATTCTGATCGTACGTAGGACATTTTGTACTTCGCATAATCATATACCCTCTACAAAGCAATAAACACGCCAATACAGCTTGAGTTTTACCGTGTCTGTGTTGCGTCTGTCGCTAAATTACCCTTATAACGTTAGTCGATTGCGCTGGTTTGAGACAGTTAGTCTCGGTGAACTCTCATATTTTGCGCTATTTTAATCTAATGCTTCATGTTTTAACGAATCCCCGTTATTTTGGAATAAGATTTGCAAACGCTCTTCGCCATGCTGTTGTATGTTTATTCATTGAAACGTGAACGATAACGACACACATAAACTAACGCATTTAGTAACGAGAGCTATGCTGCTCTTGTTAACGCCTATCTCATAAAATCGCTATCTCATTAAGTAGGACGTGACTGTGGTAAAACCAAACATAATAAAAACCAGTGAAAACCCACTTCAGACCATCGAAGTTGAAGTGTTTGATGAATATGGTGAGAAGCTAACAAAACAAATCGCTTGTGAGCGCCCTCTTACGGTAATGCTGAACTGGAAAGAGATCGTCACTTTGATGACATTGGGCTCTCGCCCGGAAGCGTTAGTCTTAGGTTATTTGAAAAACCAAAGCTTCCTTTCTGATCCAGAAGCCGTTGAATCTATCATTATTGATTGGGAAACCAGCTCTGCAGCGGTCATCACTAAAGAAGACACAAGCCAACTTGAGCAAGCATTGAAGAAGAAGACGGTGACGTCTGGCTGTGGTCAAGGCACCATGTACGGCAATGTGATGAAGCAGTTGGAAGATTACCAAGTACCTCAAACCAAGATTAAGCAATCTGAAATCTATACGGCTCTAGAAGCTCTGACTCATTACAACGATACTTACAAGAAAGCGGGCGCGGTTCACGGCTGTGCGGTATGCAAAGATGACCAAGTGTTGTCGTTTGTGGAAGATGTAGGTCGTCACAATGCCGTTGATACCCTTGCGGGTGAGATGTGGCTCAACAAAGAAGATGGCGCAGACAAGATCTTCTACACCACAGGTCGCCTTACCTCTGAAATGGTCATCAAAGTGGCGCAGATGGGAATTCCTGTTCTGCTATCACGCTCTGGCGTGACTCAAATGGGTTTAGACTTAGCGCAGAAGTTCGGCATCACTACGATTGCTCGTGCTAAAGGCCTACGCTTCCAAGTCTTTACAGGTGCAGACAAGATAGATTTCGACGTCAAAGGCGCGCAGTAAGCGTAAAGTTAATTCGCGCTTAGTGAATTTATTATAGGTGCAGTATCAGCTGCACCTTTTTTATATCTTTAAGTTTCCATCCCATTCTAGCCCCCGGCCAAATTTACTTTCTAATCAAATCCCCCCACTAATCGCTTAAACACCCATAATTTGTTCGCATGTTGAACACTTTTCGCTCTCATAAACTATCCCATCATTATTGTTCAATTGGATTGAACGTTAATTTCAAAATTACTAGATATACCAAACGTTAACAATTCTTTATCTTGTGCCTCGTGAACAGAACGAAGCACGCATTCGATGTGCTGCTTCAGGAAAGTTTCACTTCTTTGAAAGCTCACATCAAAGAAAAACGAATAAGAAACAAAGAATTGGATAACAATATGAAACAGCCATTAAAAGCATTAGCGTTAGCGCTCGGATTAACGCTAGCAGCAAACAGTTATGCCATCGAAGTTAAACCTGTTGATACAGATTTCACGCTTCAGATCCTTGGTTCGGGTGGTCCTATCTCAGATGACCTACGAGCATCATCAGGAGAGATCATCTGGTGGAAAGGAAAATCACGCGTGATGATTGATGCCGGTGGTGGTGTTTACCTTCGCTTCGGTCAAGCAGGCGCAAAGCTTGAAGACTTAGACTTCATGGGCATCACTCACTTTCACACCGACCACGTAAATGATGTTCCTGCGCTCCTTAAAGGCGGCTATTTCTTTGAACGAGAAAAGGCATTGGAGATTTCCGGTCCTACCGCTGGTTCAGCCTTCCCAAGCCTAAATGGTTACTTCGCAGCGAATTTTGACCCTGACCACGGTGCATACGCTTATCTTGCTGGGCTATACGACGGCACTGATGGTCTATTCCCAGTCAATCTTACCGATGTTGATTACCAATCTACGGTGCCAACCACCGTTTACGATAAAGATGGTTTGAAGATCACCGCTTTAGGTATTCCTCATGGTGATGTGCCTTGTCTCGCTTACCGAATTGAAAGTGGAGAAGGCGTAATGGTGATTTCAGCTGACCAAAATGGAAGCAACCCTGCTTTCTTAGATTTCGCTCGCGGTGCTGACATCATGATGATGCCGATGGCGATTCATGAACAAGCCGATGGTGTTTCTACCTTCATGCACGCGAAGCCTTCTGTTATCGGAAAGATCGCTCAAGAGATCAATCCAAAAATGCTGGTGCTCAACCACTGGATGGGCTTAGGGCTCAAGCTTAAATCCGAATCTGTAAAAATCGTTCGTGAATACTACGATGGCCCAATTATGTCTGGCCGTGATCTCGCAAGCTTCCCTATGTCTGCAGTAAAGGAAAAATAACATGAACAATAAAATAGCCCTCTCAATTGCCATTACTTCTGCCATTAGTCTTCATTCTGCTATGGCATTCGCAGATGCTCCGCCGGAAGCGCCGGTCGAGGCCAAAGCATCATCTGGCCATGGTGGTAAATGTGCGGCTGGTAAGTGTGGTACAGAAAAGCGTTTCGAAAAGGCGGAACTAACAAGTGACCCGCAAGACCGCCTCGTTCGTGCTCGTGATGGTAAGTGTGGCTTAACAGCGCAAGGCATTTCACCAAGCAAAGAGCGAATCATCATGGCGAACAGTAAGGTGACAGGTGGAGTATGTGGCCAGTAGATACGCATTACCCCGACGCTCTGTCATCTGATGAAGCGACTTCGTTGAACCTCAATGGATCAAATCGTAAAAAGCGTTCTATCCAAAACACTGATAAAGGCATTGGGCTGCGCAGTGAACACATTGAACTGCTTGCGCAATCTCCAAAGCATCCAGATATCGATTTTTTGGAGTTAGCGCCAGAGAACTGGATGAGCTTAGGCGGATTAAAACGCGAACAACTACAGGATATAGCGAAGCAATACCCTTTGATCGCACACGGTTTAAGCTTATCCATAGGTGATTGCCAGCCGCTAAATACGAAGTTTGTTCGCCAAGTTGGTCAGTTTCTCGATGAGTTAAATATCGAGGTGTATAGCGAGCATTTAAGCTTTTCTCGCGATAGCCAAGGGTATTTGTATGAACTGTTACCTGTGCCACGTAGAGCTGAAAATATCGGTTACATTGCCGACAGAATTAAACAAGTCCAAGACATCATCCAACGTCCTTTAGTGATGGAGAATATCTCTTATTACCATAACTACGGACAGGAGATGCTTGAGGGTGAGTTTATCGCTGATATTGCTGAGCGTAGTGGCTGTGAGTTACTGGTCGACATCAACAACCTGTATGTGAATAGCCAGAACCACCATTTTGATGCGGCTGAAATGCTCAAGATGTTACCCAGTGACGCTATTCGCTACTACCACATTGCTGGGCATCTTGTAGAGAGTGACAAATCGCTGCTAGATACCCACGGTATGGAAGTACAGCAAGCTGTTAT